>JAJFKA010000190.1 GCA_021773555.1 Gammaproteobacteria bacterium | reverse complement strand
CCCGGCACGAAAGAAGTCTGGTTAGCGGATTTTGTGGTCAGATCCGCAGGACCAAAAACTGCTCGCTTCCAGCCCGTGCGCTTGAATGCCTGCCAGCTACCTGCCGGTTGTGCAAGCCGGTCTGCGGTGGCATACAGCACCGCCGGATTAAATCCGAGTCCAAGATGACTGGCATACACTTCAATATTTTCCGCGTTTTGTGCCGGTGCCTGAGTGGCTATTTGCCAGGGCACAACCGCGTCAGTTTTACTGAAGATTGCTGTGCTCGGGACATCTTTGATTGGCTCGCCCGCCAACAGCCTGAAACGCTGGGTCGGGCTTTGCTCGATGGGTCCGCCACTCATGCGCTGGACCAGTGGATAAATGCGAGTTGATCGCGGGCTGCCGCCAAAAGGGCTGCCGAGTGTGATCACAGAGCGAATCTTATCCGGATGAAGCTGCGCCAGTAATCTTGCGTACACGCCGCCCAGACTCCAGCCCACAAGGCTGACCTTGCGGTTTTCGCCCGCTACGAAAACCTGATCGAGACGTTGTTCCAGCGCGGTAGGCAGATTGTCCATCATCGGTCCGAGATTTCGACCAAGTTTCCAGGGCGAAACCTGATAGCCGAGGGTAGACAGGAATCCACGTAGCAGGCTTGTGGAAGCGTCACTCGCGCCGAATCCAGGCATCACCATAACCGGATGCCGGTCTCCCCTTGGGGCGTGATACAAAAATGGAGCAGCCGAAAGCAATGCGGTGATCTCGGAGAACAGTCTCGGGCCCTCTGCCATGGCGAGGCGTCTGTCTGGCGCTGAATAGACACGATCTTCCATATTTAGTACTCAAAATGAAACAGAACGGCATTCTGTCTCACAAATGAGACAATATCAAGCTTGATCTCATTTTTCTTCTGAACAAATCCTGAAGTTTGCTGAACCCATAAACGCCGGTGGAATCCGGAGGCTTTCCAGCACCCTGACGGTGGCTGGACATTTTTTTACGGATGGGAAATGACAGGAGGTGTGCATGTATAGGCCGGTTTTGATCATCGCCAGTCTGCTGGCGCTGGCGATTACCGCGACCGTGGCAATAACCTGGTTATCCCCGGCCGGCGTGCCTGGTGTAGGGGAAATCGACGAGCACGTGGAGATCGTTGATCGCCAGAGGAGCAAGGCAGACCACATTCCCCGGGATCTCGAGCGCGATGTGGCTTGCGAAGCAGTGGGGGAGCGGCTGAGAAATCTTGAATTGCTGGTCACCGACCTGCAGTCGCGCCTTGATGATGTGGAGCATGAATCTGCTGCTTCCGGTGGAATCGTTGCACCCTTGCAACAATTGGAATCCGCCAATATCAGCGCCGTTTCGGTCGGTGAATCGTTGGTTTCCAGGCTAACGCGTGTAGGTGTCGATGCGGGAACGGCAGAACGGATTGCCTCCCGACAGAGCAGAGCGGCGCTTGCCAGACTTGAACTTCAGGATAAGGCGATTCGCGAACACTATGTGGGCACCGAACGCTATTCCACTGAACTAAATGAACTCGCCAACAACGATATCTCCATTCGACACGAACTGGGAGATGAGCGATTTGACAAATTCCTGTATACCAGCGGGCAACGTAATCGGATCCGCGTCGAGTCGGTCATTTCCGGATCACAGGCAGAACAGGCAGGAATCAAAGGCGGTGATTTAATTCTGAACTATGCTGATCGGAGGCTGTTCAGCTGGAATGATCTGCGTCGTATGACGTCCGGTGGAAATCCCGGTGAGTATGTCGATGTCACCATATCGAGAGGCGGAGACATTATAATTGTGCCGATCAGCCGGGGCCCTCTGGGAGTTCAACTGGGGGGATCCTGAAGGGCGATCGTAATGTTTTTCTGCGTTGGAGCATGAATCAAAAGTGTATTAATCTGGATAGAAATTTAACCAGAGCAACATAGTTCAGATGTCAGAAAAAAAACGGGCGCGATCTATCGAAGAGTATCAGGTGCTAATGGGTCGCGTTTTCAGTCGTGGTAGCGCGGCACCGGCACCGGCCTACACGCCGCGCCCCGACGACGTTGTTATCACGCCTTTCGCCAAATCCGGAACAACCTGGTTACAACAGATTTTCCATACTTTGCGGACCCGGGGTGATATGGCGTTTGATGATATCTCGAGAGTAGTGCCCTGGCTGGAAACAGCGTCGGCGCTGGGGATTGATCTCGATGCAGAGCAGCGCGGTCAACCGAGAGGTTTCAAAAGTCATTTGCCCCGCGACAAGATTCCAGCTGGTGCACGATATATTAATGCCATCCGCCATCCTAATGATGCTGCCTATTCCATGTTCAAGTTTGCCGAGGGCTGGTCTATTGAACCCGGAACCATTACCGCAGATGAGTTTATCCAGGCGATGTTCCTTAACTCCAGTGACTACTTCCATCACCTGCTAACCTGGTGGGAGACACGTGACGATGATGATGTACTTTATCTTGTGTACGAGCACATGAATCAGGATCTCGATGGCACGATTAGTAAGGTCGCAGAGTTCATTGGCATCGAGCTCGATGACGAGTTGCGAGCGATAACCACTGAACACGCTTCTCTGGGATATATGTTGCAGCACAAGGACAGGTTTGATGACGCCATGATGCGCAGCCTGACTGAACGAATGTTGCCCAAAGGTAGTGACAGTGCGAAAGTCAGGGAAGGCAAAGTGGGTGGACACCGGGATGCATTAAGTAACGAAACAGTGTCGTTGCTCGATGAAAAATGGAAAAAGGAAGTAACCCCCGTGCTCGGATTCGATTCCTACGATGCCATGATAAGGTCCCTGGTATGAGCAACAGATAAATGCTATTCCGCCTTGATGTTATCGTCGGATGAAAAAATGAACACAGGGATGATCAGATCTTATGGAATGCTATTTATCTGCTTGTGCCTGTGGCTTCCATCCGTACAGGCTACGGAAGTATTTGTCTGGATCGATGCGCAGGGTAAAAAGCATTTCAGCGATCAGCCGACAGATGAGGCGCTAGATTCAGGCGTCATGGTTTCTGAGGAAATTCGATTGCAAAATGTCGATCAGGGTTACCCTGCTGGTATCCTGGGAGACCCTGACCGGGGTGAACGCCAGGCAAAAGTTGTAAAAGAGAAAGCCAGGCTGGCGGCCACGCAAGAGGAGAGATGTGCGGAGGCCAGAAGCGCATTGTCTGACATTTCCGGACGAGTCACTTTTTCAGATGATGATGGTAATGTTGTGAAGGTCACAGAGGCTGAGCGAAGAAAGATGGCGTCGGATCTGGGGGCAACTATTCAAAAACACTGTGGCAACCGCCGCTAGCGCGAGCCCCAGATTTTGGCGACGGCCCTGTCATTGCCTAGAAATCCGACAACGAGTCCCACGAGGCCGGCCAGACCAAACACAACGACAGGAACAAAATACCCCGGGTCCTGCATCAACATTAAAGGCAGGCAGGCCAAAAACAAAAACATCACGCTGACGGCAATAAGTATTGTCCGATGCGAGGGTTTGTAGATGAAATCCCCGTCACCGGATTCGAGGATTTTCAAAAGTGGCGTGAATGGTTTGCGCAGCGATGTCTTCATTACGAGTATCCGGTGAGCCTGTCAGCGCGAACCTGGTCCTAGATACGTTCGATAATGATGGCCGGAGCCATTCCTCCGCCCGTGCACATGGTGACGAGGCCGGTGGTCAAATCGCGACGTTCCAGCTCATCGAGCACCGTGCCGATAAGGATTGAACCTGTAGCTGCAATGGGATGCCCCAGAGCCATGGCTCCGCCGTTGACGTTAACCTTGTCTGGGTCAAGGGCGAGATCTCGAATAAATTTCGCAGCAACCACAGAAAAAGCCTCGTTCACCTCAAATAGATCAATGTCATCGGTCGTCATGCCCGCTCTCGCAAGTACCTTTCTTGCGGCAGGTACCGGCTCATTCAACATCAGCGTAGGGTCGCCGCCAACGGTCGCCATAGCACGAATTCGTGCGCGGGGTTTCCAGCCGACCTTGTCCGCGTAGGCTTTACTCGAGAGGATTAGTGCTGCCGCGCCGTCGACGACCCCCGAACTGTTGCCGGCATGGTGTACGTGATTGATTTTCAGGTCCGGGTATTTGCGCTTCACCAACTGATCGAAGGTCTCACCGTTGTCATCAATCGGGACGCCCATATATTGATCGAAAACGGTTTTCAATTGCGCTAACGTTTCCATGGTGGTGCCAGGACGGGGGAATTCTTCCCGGTCCAATGCAACCGTACCATCATCGTTGTAGACAGTGATCAGGCTCTTGTCGAAGTGCCCATGGTCAATCGCATATTTGGCACGCTTCTGACTTTCAGCAGCGAGTGCGTCAACGTCCTGCCTGCTAAAACCTTCAAGCGTGGCGATCATGTCCGCGCAGATTCCCTGATGAGGCTGGGGATGAAGATCGCGAAGATGCAGGTTCCCGCCATCGATGGTCCGATTGCCGGTGACGCTGCCGAGGCTCGCCGTGTAGGACATCATTTCCACACCACCAGCGACGCACAGATCATCCATGCCGCTCATAATGTTGGCGGCGGCGAGGTTCACCGAAGTGATACCGGAACCACAAAAACGATCCAGCGTTACTGCGCTTGCCTTCGTGCTCCAGCCGGCATCCAGTGCTGCCATTCTGCCGACACAGCAGCCTTGATTGCCGACCTGAGTGCTACAGCCAACAACAACATCATCGACGTCGTCGGTGTTGAGATTATTTCGCTCGCCAATCGCCTCGAATACCTTCGCTAATAGCCGGCCCGAGTGAAAATCGGATAGCGCGCCCTTACCAGCCTTGCCAATTCCACGAGGTGTGCGGGCCGCATCAATGATATAGGCATCTGTCATGGTGTTTTCCTATGAGCTTGCGTTAATTTGAGAACCCGCATTGTATCCAAGTTATGGACCGTTTGCAGCGCGCGCTCACTGAGCTTTTTTCCTGCTGCCGAGGCGTTCACGCAGGCGACGCATACCACCCAGCCAGCGGTCGTAATCGCTGGCCTTGCGCTGGAAATAGGTAGCAACTTCGGGGTGTGGTAAGACCAGGAACCGGCCCTCGTGCATTGCCTCAACACAGGCGTCGGCAACGAACTCCGGTTCCAGAACACCGTCACCACTTGCCTGGCTGGAATTACTCTTGCCTGATCGTTTAGCCGCAGGTCCAAGAATGTTCGTACGCACCGCTTGCGGGCAAAGCACAGAAACTCCAATGCCCTGGTCCGCGTAGTTGATGGCGAGCCATTCTGCCAGGGCAACCGCGGCGTGCTTGGATACGGCGTAGGGTCCGGAATCAATCTGGGTGAGCAAGCCTGCTGCAGATGCTGTGCTTAAAAGGTAACCTCCACCGCGTTTTATCATGCCAGGAATAAGCGCCCGGGCCGCGGCCAGGTGGGACCAGGTGTGCACATTCATCATGCGATGCCAGTCTGCCGTTGGCAGATCAATTCCCCCGGCCTGACCATAACCGGCGTTTGAAACGAAAATGTCGATGCCACCCAGGCGTTGTTCAATATCACAGATGAGTTGCTCAATGGCCTGCTCGTCAGCAACATCCAGTAACTGGGCACTGCCCGCCGGACCGATCATGGACGCGGTTTCCTGCGCATTGTCGACGTTAAGATCGGTACACACCACTGCGCGTGCGCCGAGTTCCGCAAAGCGAACGGCCAGCGCCCGTCCGATACCCGAACCGGCACCGGTGATCACCGTAATCTTGTCTTTCAGGTCCATACCCTTGTTCCCCATGGCGAAAAATATTTACTGGAAGCCACAGTAAAACACGATCACAGAGCGAAGGCATCCCGACCGGTTCGACAAACCACTCAGATGCAGTAGTCAATCCTGAGTACAGGACAATCAACGTAATGACGGGGATGAACTTGGTAAAACTGGGGGGAAGCGGATGGCGAGTCATAGCTCGCCATCCGTTCAGACTCAATCGGTTAAAGCGTTACACAATTAAGTATCATGTCGTCGCCAGCACCATTGAGGGTAGCGTCACGGAATTCCCGTAAGATGCCGTTGACGTAGACAAGCACGGATGCTTCAACGAGTACGTCACCCGACCAGTAACGCAAACCATAGCAGTAAGATCCTGCTGGTGATGAGCCGGCGGGCCAGAAGGCACGCTCGGGTCCGCCACCATCACCGAGGCCGAACTGGCCTCGATCGTCCACGTCAATCTGGCCGCCTTGCGGTGTTGGTCCAAAGCCACCTGGCTGCGACGGCCCCAGTGTTTGTCCCAGTGGGTCGATGACAATCAAGTCAAGATCGGGACCTTCACCGCCGCCAGCGTAAGTCCAGATAAGTTGAAACTCGGGATCTCCCAGCACGACAACAGGAGGTGTTTCGGCAGGGGGTGCATCCACGTTGCCGAGTTGGTCCCGGGCAGTGCTGAAATTACCAATACCGGCGATCATCCAGTTCTGGTCTGTAACCCCTGTGATGGCGAGGCTTTCCAGCCGGATCAGGCCGCTCATCGTCCATAGTCGGTTCTGACCATCCGAGGTGTTTCGAAACACGACATCTGCATTGTTGTCGCCGTCCATATCTCCAATGGCGGCTATCTGCCAGGTGAGTCCAACTGTGGGCAGGGACGCCCGATCGGTGCGAGTGATTCCCGCCAGCAACCACACGCTGTTTGAGCCTGCGGTGCTATGTCGCCAGAACAGGTCGTCCATGCCGTCATTGTCAAAGTCACCAACACCGGCCACATCCCAACGTGTATCCACGGTTGGCAGTGAGCCCGACGAGGCGATTATGGCACCGTCCATGAGCCAGACCCGGTTTGCACCGGAATTGGTATTTCGCCAGAGAAGATCGGCTTTGCCGTCATTATCGAAGTCGCCACTACCGGCAACCATCCAGTCCAGGGAGACTGAGCGAACGCCGATTGAGGCTTTCCTGGTAGTGCCACTCATTTCCCAGAAGCGATTTTCTCCGGTATTACCGCGGCGCCAGATGATGTCCGTGTCGCCGTCACCATCGAAGTCCCCCAGTGCTGTGATGGACCATTCTGGCGAAGCGGTTGTTACCTGAATGGATGCCAGCCGCTGGCTGCCATCCATCAGCCAGACGCGATTCTCGCCAGTGGTCGTGTGACGGAAGAATATATCGTCGTGCTGGTCACCATCAAAATCGGCAATACCGGCGATGATCCATCGGGTATCACCGACTGTGGGAATGGAGGCGCGACCGAGTCGTGTATTGCCATCCATATCCCAATAAGTGTTGGCACCGTTTACCGAATTACGCCAGATAATCGCATCACTGTTATCGAGTATCGGGATGGTGATTTCGGTACCATCCTCGGTTACCGATAGCAAAACCCCTTCGCTACAGCGGAAGCTGCTCGTGGCATCATCAATGCGAATCTCAACACAGGCACCCACGTAATAAAGGCCGTTGGTCTCCGGGGATCGCAGGGTAATGGACGCAGTGCCTGATCCACCTGCGCCAAGTCCTGTTATGACGCGGCTTCCCCAATTCGGGTCCAGCTCTGAGATGCTCGAATTTCTCGACAGTTTGAAGAACAATGTCGCAGAGTTACTCGAGCTTGACCCGGAATTACCCACCGTGACGTTGACGGTATATTGCACTCCCGGTTCAACGGCAGTCGGAAAAACTGAAATACTGGTTACGGATAAAAATGGCTCGGCCAGCGTAATGCTGCCAAATGAAAGTAGGAATAGCGCGAGCAATGGCTTGAATACGTACTTCTTCATTTTATTAGTATCCGAAATCTTTTTGAATTTTGAGGGGCCGGTAAAACTAACCCACATTGTTCCCGATGCAAAGCAGGATTGTCTTTCGAGGGAATATTATTTTCCGGGACAGCCATGCTGTCAGACTAATGTCACTCGATTAGGTGCGATAAACGAGCAATTCACGTGCCACGAACAATGAATCCTATATGATTCAATGAGATAGAATTGCGCTGCTGAGGTCTGATCTGCAGTCTGTAAGAATCCTCGACAGTTTACCACTGCACTGAGCAGCCAGATCGTGAATTGGACTCATTAAAGCGTCACCTATAAACTCTGCCGCCTGAAATTTTCATTGCAGAAACGATGGCTGAAGAATTACCGGAAGAACGCGCGAAAGGCAGGTCGTTACGGCCACTCGCAATGCTGGTGCCCTTCATTGCTCCCTACAAAGGGACACTGGTGCTGGCGATACTGGCACTTCTGGTCTCCTCTGCGGCCTTGCTCGCGATGCCGATGGCGGTCCGTAATGTCATAGATCACGGGTTTTCTGTGGAGGATGCGGCCAACGTGGACCGTTATTTCTTCATATTACTAATCTTCGCCGTCGTGATCGGCATTTTTGGCGCCCTGAGGGCCTATTTGGTTAACTGGTTAGGTGAGCGTGTCGTTGCAGACCTGCGTGACAAGGTGTTCCAGCATGTTCTGCGAATGGACCCGACCTTCTTCGAGGTCACCAGATTAGGGGAGGTACTCTCTCGCCTGACTGCCGATACCACCCTGATCCAGTCGATTTCCGGTGTTGGTGTTTCTATCGTGCTGCGCTCTTCTATCCAGTTTATCGGCGCCCTGGCTTTGATGACCTTCACCAATTTCAAGCTAACGGGTCTGTTACTGGTGATATTACCGCTGGTGATTGTGCCGATTATCCTGATTGGTCGCTGGGTTCGGCGATTGTCGCGAGATGCACAGGATCGCGTCGCTGATGCCAGCGGCCATGCGGCAGAAATTTTGAATGCGGTCGAGATTGTCCAGGCATTCACCGCCGAACAGATCGAAGGACAGCGGTTTGCGCAGGCCATCGCTGCCAGTTTCAGGACGGCGGTCAGACGAATCCGGGTCCGGGCGCTACTAACAACGGTGGCGTCCACAGGAGTATTTGGTGCACTGATCTTTGTCTTGTGGGTGGGTGCCCAGGCTGTGTTGTCAGGGAGCATCAGCGGTGGCGAACTCGGCCAGTTTGTCCTCTATGCCGTTTTCGTTGGTGTCTCAACCGGTGCGCTGAGTGAGATCTGGGGGGAGGTGCAGCGAGCGGCAGGTGCAATGGAGAGGTTGAGTGAACTGCTGTTAATGACACCGGCGATTCAGGCGCCCAGCAATCCGGTTGAACTGCCGGAGACGCGTCTCGGCGGGGTGAGTTTTGAGACGGTATCCTTCAACTATCCGTCTCGACCAAAAATTCTCGCGGTTGACGAGTTCAGTTTGAACATCGCACCCGGGGAGCATATTGCACTTGTTGGGCCCTCGGGGGCCGGTAAAAGTACAATATTTCAACTGTTGTTGCGCTTTTACAACACGCGCGGCGGGAAGATATGTCTCGATGGTGTTGATATTGCAACGGCGAGGCCTGTCGATATTCGTGCGCGAATTGGCATAGTTCCCCAGGAAACCACCATATTCGGCGCCAGCGCCATGGAAAACATTCGCTTTGGTCGACCGGAAGCAGACGATGATGAAGTCATGGCGGCGGCTCGCGCGGCATCTGCTCATGAATTTATTGAACGGCTTCCCGAAGGGTATGGCACCTACCTTGGAGAAAAAGGCGCGCGCTTGTCCGGTGGGCAGAAGCAGCGCATCGCAATTGCGCGCGCGGTCTTGAAGGACCCACCGATCCTGCTGCTGGATGAAGCAACGAGTTCGCTGGACGCCGAAAGTGAGCGGCTTGTGCAGGCCGCGCTGGCGTCGCTGCAAAAGGATCGAACGACCATTGTTATCGCGCATCGACTGTCTACTGTACGCAACGCCGATCGTATCGTTGTTATGGACGAGGGTCGGATTCTGAATATTGGTCGGCATGATGACCTCATCGCGCGTGACCCGCTTTACGCGCGGATGGTGCAACTTCAGTTTGGTGACGGTTCGGACGAGCCGATGGAACTGGCGGTGATCGAGAATTAAGAATCCGTTTGCACCCGTGTTGTTGGTTGTTCGCGTTCTAAAAATCCGACAGCCGGGATAGGATCGTCAGCAATTGCTTACTCGCAGAAACGTGCAAACGATTGCTGTTGTATTCAATCACTGCTTTTGGTTTTCGCGATGGCTGCCTCTACCTGCTTGCGTTCTGTACCGTCCAGTCTGGCGGTCAGACCACGATCCATCTCGTCGATAACCTTCGCGGCGAATTCGTTCTGCGAGATTCTTTTCCAGTAGTTGGCGACTTTGGTTGTGGCCAGTATCGGATTATCCACATCGAGACGAGGCACTGATTTCTCGCAAAGGAACAGGGCTGGAACAAGCGTGCAGTCTGCCCGTGTGAGGTGCTCACCGACAGCAAAACTGCCATCACCGATATGACGTTCAAGTGCGCCCATACCGCGCGTGATCTGTTTGACGAAGACATCCAGAACGGCATCTATTCGTGTTTTACGGTTCATCTGGGGTAGTGACATAAAGATGTTGTTCATCAGATAAATGTCCGCGATTCTGGAGATCAACCTTACCTGGGCGCGGACCTCTGGAGAGTCGCCGAGCAGGGCGCGATCAGGATACAGGTCATCCAGGTACTCGGCGATAACTTCAGATTCAGGGATTATGCCGCCAGCGATCTCAAGCACCGGGATACGACCGATCGGGGACACCTCTGATAATTTACCCATAAAAAAAGAAGCCGGCAGCTCGAAGGTGATGTCGTCGATACCCATCGCGTAAATCTGCATCCTGACCTTGGCAGAATAGGGGCTGAGGTCACCAGTGTAGAGTTTCATTTGTTGTATCCCTGAAGTTATTTAGGTGGAGTTTGTGGAGGCTACCACATCACCGGGGTTTAACCATTCCAGATTGTTGGCTACGGCTGAGCGCTGTGAGGGTTAGGTGATCTGGTATCGCGGGTGGAATTTCAGATGAGAGGGAAGCTATTTCTTGTTCGGATCAAGGGTAAAGCGTCTGGCGTCCGTCAGAATTTCGTCAAGATGGCTTTTGTTCCGTGTGAGGAACGCGACGATATCCGTTGATGGTTTGTCTGCTCGATCGAATAACTGGTTACTTAAATTCAGTGAACTGTTAAATGGCAGGGTAAATTTGCAGTCATCATCGAGGTAGGCAAGACCGGCCCAATCGCTAACGACAATATAAGGTCGCGAGTTCGTTGTCAGAGTTTGGATATCCTGACCAATTGAGTACTCGCTGCTCGGTGTTGAGACCCCCAATAAGGGTAGAAGAGTCGGCACAATATCCATATGGCTGGTCCGGGCTTCAATCACCCTGGGTGACTCGCCAGGTAACCAGAGCACCATTGGAGTTCGAATCTGCTGCTCAGAGAATCCGGCATTGTGTCCCCAGAAGCCATTTTCCATAAATTCTTCGCCGTGATCACCGGTCAACATGACGATAGTGTTTTCCCACAGACCCTGCTCTGTCAGTAGCTGGTAAATACCGGCGAGTTCAGAATCGATAAAGTGGCTGGCGTTGATGTACCGGTTTTTTAGCTCGGAAATTCTTGGGGCGAGCGATTTACGAGTCATGGTCGCGTAGTTCAGGTCGGGAAGATAAGGTGTTCGCAGCGCTGTTTCTTCCGGAAAGTCATACCTGGCATGGGTTGATTCGTAAAACATAAATACCATGAAAGGCCGCGCGGTATCTCGCGAACGAATGAATTCCGTGATGTGGCTGGTGTTCAACTTGTCCCGCTGCCAGGGTGTCAGATCGTTTTCCAGCTGGTGCAATGCCGAGGCAGGCAGGTTGGCGAAGAGGGTCTGGTCAAATTCCGGGTAGGTGAAATCTGCGCTGGTGTACATCTGCAACTGATAATCCTGTTCGGCGAGGATTTCCATAAGCACCGGTGCTTTGTGAGCCGCCAGGAAGGTTTCCCAATAGGATCCGTAGATCCCGTAGAACAGAGAGAACAAACCCTGGCGAGTACCGTTCCCACCACTGAAGTGTTCAGTAAATCGCCAACCCTGATGGCTCTGTTCCCAGGTGTTGGGCATGATTTCCGGCGACAGCATGTCCCAGCGCATGGACTCTGAGACGAGCCAGATGATATTTGGCCGTATGGCAGGCGTGTTTACGGTTAGCGGCTTGAGGGGATAGTTGAGTGTCTGGGCGGTTTCTTCGATTTGAATCCGGCTTTTCAGTACGGATTCGACACCAAATTTTTTAGCGAGATCGCGAATCGTTACTCGATTGTATAACGGCACCATGGATGAGACCTTCAGCACAGGTGCGTATTGTTTCAATTCGCTGAAGCCATAGACCATTCTTTCTGAGACGGTCAGGAGCAGAAAAATTGCAAACATACTGTAAAGAATTCGCCTTGAAGGACTGAGGTGGTAATGAAATTTGTAAACTGCCAAATAGAGTGCGACATGAAGTGTGATAATTGTGATTACGGTGGTTGCTGCTGAGATATAGGTTTGCTGTCCCCCGCCCATGGACTCTACGCCCCCCGGGGTCATCAGCAGGTTGATGACGAAGGCGTTGATGTGAAACCCATAGAGATCAAAGAGCCGGACATCAACGTACAGGGTGATCGTGAGCACTGCAGATAGTCCGATGCTGGCTACCGCAACACCGACATCACCGAGAAAGAGATTTCTTAGTTTTCTGAGAAGCACTAACGATACAGCAATGGGAGCCAGGTAAATCAGGGGATATGTGATCAGGATCGAAGCTTTGAAGAGGTTGCTCAGAATCCCGGGCGTGTCAGCATACTCCCAGTAGTTCAGGCAGACGACGAGATTTATCAGGTAACAGCCAATAAGGTAGGGTGCCAGGGGATCAGTTTCTCTGGCGGTTTTCAAGAGTTACGTGCTGGCCAGTCTACAGGCAGGACGCAGCCGATGGTCTCCATTGATTGATCGTGGTTATCGCGGAATAAAAGGCTGATCCCTGAATTTTCGTCACGCCCCGAATCGAATTCGATTACAGGATTGTCCGCGGGATCAAGCAAGTCGTTAAGACAACTGCTATGGGTGACGAGAATAAGATTTCGTGCGTTTTGCTTGTGTGCGTTTATTTTCTGTCGGAGGTCGACACGGCAATCCTTGACGAGCCACTCTGCCTCAGTGAGATCTGTGCCGACTGCGATGTGTGCGGTCATGGCGGTGCGCAGAGCAGGGCTGAAGTATGTGTCTGACGCCCCGGGACCGAGGGAATCCAGGCCATGACCAACTTGCTTTGCCTGGACAATGCCATCAACAGTTAACCCTGGATTATTACCGGCTGTGCAATTGGAGGATTCTTCCTCGCACTTTTCAGCGTGGCGCATAACCACGATCAAATCACCATCATTCCAGGCTTGTCGGGTCTGAGCGTAGTCATCGCTTATGTCCGGGCAGCCGACAGCGAACGCGACCCGATAGAATACCGCGATGATTGGAGTAAGGATGACCAGGGCCGCCACAATCGTGACTTGCCTGGTGCGCCGGCTCATCGGCATTGCACCGCCATTTTTGTTATTGATGCTTATTAGAGGCCGATTCTCAGAAAATCAATCGGCTCGCACCCTTTTTATTTATGGGTGCCCGGATAAATGTGGACGTTTTCAGCACTGATCCTCAAAAAAAATTAATCCAGGACCTGGTCCGACCGAGCGATTCTTTATCCTACAACTATAACAGTCGATAGCCATAGTAAAAGTGCTGCTACCAGGCCCCGTAACGGGACCACCAACAAGTCTGCACAAGTCTGGGACAGCCAGAATCTCCCGGCGCAATTCGGCTCAATTCAGGACACCCAGGATCTCCAGATCGGCTCAATTCAGGACACCCAGGATATCCAGATCATTCAATTCAGGACACCCAGGATCTCCGGATCATTTGCGGCCCAATACGGCCCAATACAGGACACCCAGGAAATGAGCTGGGTGTCCTGAAATGGGAAGAGATCCTGGGTGTCATGAATTGGGAAGGAATCCTGGGTGTCCTGAATTGGGAAGAGATCCTGGGTGTCCTGAATTGGGAAAGAATCCTGGGTGTCCTGATGATATATTGGCGCGATCGCAATTTGAGAGATGAAATCGCCGTGCTGAAAATTACGGGTCTGTTGGCGTTAGTATTTGGTACTGTGCTGCTGCATGGTTGTGTCGGCTCGACAATACCGATGGATCAAGCCACGGGTGACAGAGCAATTCTGGTCCCCGGAGGTGGTACTTACAGCCGACCGATATCGACGGACTCGGTGCTGGCCCAGCAATTTTTTGACCAGGGACTGCGATTTGCCTGGGGATTTTATTTCCCGGAGTCCATTGCCTCCTACCAGCAGGCAGCGCTGCACGACCCGGACAGCCCAATGCCGTACTGGGGAATGGCGCATGCGATGGGGCCCAATCCGAACAGCCGCTACGCGCGAATGCCAGATGATCCACTGGGGGAGGGATTGAAGGCAATCCAGATGGCGAAACAACGAATTGGCAGGGCAACACCGCTGGAACGCGAGCTAATCGATGCCTTGTTTGTACTCTATGATAAACAGACGATCGCGAATGATGATAAACGAGATCGCGCTTACCTTGCCCGGATGCGTGACCTGAATGCTCGATATCCTGGTGATCCGGACCTTGCGGCGCTTTACGCCGCGGCTTACATGTCGATTGGCCGGTGGGATTATTGGGATGCTGACGGCAATCCCAAAGACGAGACCATGCCGGTTGCCATTGCCCTTGAGCAAATCATTAAAACTGACCTGAGCCATCCCGGCGTACTGCATTTGCATATTCATTTACTGGAAGCTTCTCTGGAACCGGAACGGGCCCTGATCTCGGCGGATAACCTGGAGGCGACCATGCCGATTGCGGGACACGTGGTGCACATGCCGGGACATATCTACGTGAGGGTCGGCCGACAGGACCAGGCCATCGCCAGCAATCTTCGTTCCCAGGCAGCTGATCTGGAGTTTGCAAAAATATGGGGTGATCATCCGTTGCCTGACCTCGGCACCTACCATTTGTCCCATAAACGTCATGCTGGCCATGCCATAGATTTCATCCGCTATGCGGCGACTGTGCAGGGTAACTATGAGGTTGCCATCGAAGCTGCGCTCGCGGCCAAAGCGAAAGTGATGAGCTATGGACTGGACATTCGCGGATTCCAGAAGAGCCTTGCCGCACCATGGCTGGTAAACAAGATATTCGGTCAGTGGGATCAACTGATCGGACAGACACCCTCGCACGCAGGGACGCCCTACCTGGACGGCATCTGGGCTTACTCAGCCGGTAGTGCCTATGTCGGTGTTGGCGACCTGAAAGCGGCGAAAGCCGAGCTCGAGAAACTACAGCGTATCGCAGATGCGCCGAATGCAAACGAGTACAGGGTAGGTGCGACGCCTGCATCAGCAGTCTTAAAGCTCTGCTCCCTCGGATTGGCGGGAGAGATCAAACAGGCTCAAGGCGACTTTCAGGGTGCAATTGAGGCATTTGAACTCGGTGTTGCCCTGGAGGATCTGAACAATTACACCGAACCCCCGGATTGGGCACAACCCATGCGCTATTATCTGGGTGGTGCCTTGTTTCAGGCTGGCAGGTTTACCGAAGCAGAAATGGTGTACCGTCGTGACCTGCGCTGGAATCAGAATAATGGCTGGTCGCTTTTTGGGCTGTATAAGACCCTGGAGAAACAAGGGAAGCTGACGGAAGCAGCAGCGACCCAGGCGCGATTCAAAGACGCCTGGCGATTCTCCGATATTGCGCTCAGCATCAGTAATTTATAGCCGCCTTAGGCTTAAGGACGAGGCTGCATGTCAAATATTCTTAAGGTCACGTGCGGCATAGTAATAGCGTTAGCGATTCTTGCAGGGTTCGCAATCTTAAAACCTGTGGTTGTGTCAGCCTTACTCTGGCCCACCATAGAAAACATTGCACTACGTGAACCCTATACAGGCATCACCACGGACGGTTCGGTCATGAAAGGGTTGTTTCCGATTCGGAAAACCGGGGTCGATATCACACCCGTACTGCTCGCGGCACAAGCCTTCATCACGAGCCTGGATAAGGATCAGCAGGACAAGCTGCAATTCGACGTTGAAGATTCAGAGTGGCGCCGCTGGGCGAATATACACATTTCCACCAGGCAAGGCGTCGGCCTGGGGGAAATGACGCCACCGCAGCGAGAAGCAGCAACCGGATTGCTCGCTGCAAGCCTGAGTCCCCGAGGACTGCAGACATCGCTCGACATCATGCGCCTGGAGGGTCATCTTGCGGATTTGATGAATGATCATAATCAGTATGGTGAGCACCGTTACTGGTTCACTATCATGGGAAAGCCATCATCGACTGAACCCTGGGGATGGCAAATCGATGGGCATCACCTGATTATTAACTTCTTTGTCCTGAGTGATCAGGTTGTAATGACGCCAACCTTCATGGGATCGGAACCTCCCTATGCCAATGAAGGCAGATTCAAAGGCACACGGATTCTTGATGATGAAACCCTGGCCGGACTCAGCCTGATCAACTCACTGGATACCCAACAACGTGAACTGGCGATCCTGTCTGCCGTCAAGACAGGGAACAACAATTATGGCGAACTTTTTAGCGACAACGTGATCGTTCCGGCGCAAGGCTTGCTGTTGAAGGATTTGAATATCGAACAAAAGGCCATCGCGGTGAGGCTGATCCGGCTGCATATTGATAACCTGCGGGAAGATCATGCCGCGATAAAACTGGCGGAGGTGATGGATCACTGGGCGGAAACGCGGCTGGCCTGGGTTGGAGAAACGGCACCCGACAGCGTTTTCTATTACAGAATCCAGAGTCCTGTCGTGCTGATCGAATTTGATCATCAGAGCCCGGTGGCATTGCAGGGTTCAGGCCCAAGCCGTGAACATGTACATACCGTCGTGCGGACTCCCAACGGCAATGACTACGGAAAGGATTTATTGAGTCAGCACGTCAAGACCCATCCTCATTAGTGAGTCCCCTGGTTGTACGCGTAGCGTCCGGCCAGGTGGGAAAAGTTTTTGTGAGCAACAGTTACAATAGGCAACTTCTGCGAAAAGAATGACCTTATGTCGTCAAAGCATTTACTGTCCGAACAATTGATTAATGAGATACGTCTGTCCTTCAATCTGCTGGTGCGGGTAGGTGACCGGCTGCATAAAGATATAGATATTTCGCTGGGTATGCGGGCAGTACTCGAACACCTGCAGAATAATGGCGCCATGACAGTTCCCCAAATCGCCAAAAACCGCCATGTCACGCGACAACGTATCCAGGTGCTTATTAATCGCCTTGCCGAACTGGATTACGTTGACTCGATTGAGAATCCCCGACATCAAAGATCAAATCTCATTACTATCACCGATGCTGGTAGTCGTTGTATCAATGAGATGCGGGACAAGGAAGCTGAGGTGCTGAAAAGTGTGCTGCGTGGGATTAACGCAGATCAGCTGACGATGCTGACACGCGGTCTCGGCGACGTGAGAAATGCACTGGAGACCATTAGCCTTACCAGCCTCGCAGACGACTGAACTGAGGTCAGGTCTCTCGCCGGGCGAGCAGGCAAAATGCATTGATCGGCTGCATCGGTAGTATTTCACAGCGAGTCATTAATCCGGCTTCAGAAAACCACGCATTCAGTTCCGCCATAAATGCTTCGCCTTTCTCGTTGGTTGGGGCTGAACCTCTGGGTTGAAACGTAATCGCCATTTCACCACCGGGATTGAGTAAAGCGGCCAGCTTGCCCAGCGTCTCGTCATTATTACCGGAAAATTGTAGTGAGTTGACCGCAATTATCTTATCGAAAGAGCCCAACTCCGGCAGGGCGGTGTAGCTGGCTTCGACCAGACACAGCCGTTTATCGCGAACAGCCGCGCGGTTCCTCAAAGCACACTGGCGTAACATCGTAGCTGAATGATCGACGGCAACAATCTTGCCATCGATTGCTTTACTGAGTAACAAACCTAAGGTAACTCCTGGACCGGGGCCAATTTCGAGTATCGAATCGGTGGGTTTGATATCGAGCAGGTCTACCGTCCACTGGTTTCGGTCCAGATTGCTGGTCCGGGTGGACATGATCCAACCGGCGATATGACCGAAAAAACCGCTCGGACGGGAGAATTGGTTAATCAACGCCCGGGTAATGCGATTCATGTGTCCGACTCTTTTGCCGTGACGGCTGTGGCGCCTAACTCGTTGCTGGAAGCCGCGCCATTAATGTCAATAAAGGGTGAAACGAGCAGCCAGCCAATCGAGTTGGTTCGCTCGTCCCTGGGTGCGTCGAGGCCCAGTTGCATGGTCGTTGGTGGAAATTGTGTTCCGGTCCGAAAGGTGCCAAAAACGAGGTCCCAGACAGGGAAGACTGCGGAAAAATTACTGTCCGTTTCGCGGTGAATACTTGAGTGGTGCACGCGATGCAGAGCCGGTGTCACGATGATGTAGCGCAACGCACGATTCAGCGAGCCTGGCAGGCGTATATTTGAATGGCTGAACAGTGTCACCGAAACGTCGAATAACTCGTAAAAAATTAGTATCCATGGATCAAGTCCGAATAAAAGCACTACTGGTATGCCGATGAACATTGAAACCGGCATCTCGAGCGGATGAAACCTGACGGTACTGGACACATCCAGTTCCGTGTCCAGGTGGTGAACGCGATGCAACCGCCACAGCCAGGGAACTTTGTGGTTCAGGAAGTGTGTAAAAAACGATATGAATCCTCGTATTAGCAATACGCACAGCAGCTCTGCGAAAAAGGGGAAGGGTGGGATGATATTGAACAAACCGAATTGTTTCGACTGGGCCCAGGTTGCAGCGCTAATAAATGTCACGGGCACCACCGGCAACACCAGAATGGACAGTAACGTAAGGCCGGCGTTGGTTGCCCGGCGTTTCATCTGGGAGATTTGTGTGTGGCGGAATGGAAACAGTGCTTCGAAGACAATGAAACTCAGCAACAGACCGAAAAACAGGGGTACCTGCAGGTCTTCTCCATATGTGAGCATAAAATCACGCATTATTGTGTCAATAGGGGTTGTCAATTATTGGGTCAATATAGTCCATTAATTCTATTATGACAACATAGGTTGCCATAAAAATTTTCAACAGAACAGCGTCAGACGCAGATCTCCCTTCGCGGTTTCGCCCCAATCCTGACTCGTGGTCAACCCGCAAAAAAAATGAGAGACTACCCGCCAGTCAACAAATTGAGGAATTTCAGGCATGACCGATTACGTATTTGCATCAGCCACAGATCTGATTGCCGCGATGAAGAAAAAAGAGGTCAGCTCGGTTGAACTGACTGACATGTATATCGACAGAATTGAAAAATTCGACGGTGAAATAAATGCGGTTGTAGTGCGTGACTTTGACGGTGCCCGGCTGGCCGCGCGGGAAGCGGATGCCGCACTCGCGAAAGGACAATCGCTGGGGGTAATGCATGGCCTGCCGATGACCGTGAAAGAAGCTTACGATATGGCTGGTTTGCCCACCACCTGGGGAGTTCCTGAGTTGCGTGACAATATCGCGTCCACCGACTCAGCCACCGTGCAGCGTTTGCGCGCCGCCGGAGCACATTTTATGGGTAAAACCAATGTGCCTCTTAACCTTGGAGATTTTCAGAGTTTTAATGAAATCTATGGCACAACCAATAACCCGTGGGATCTAACGAGAGTTCCGGGGGGATCGTCGGGCGGATCGTCTGCGGCATTAGCGGGCGGCCTGACTGGTCTCGAGGCGGGATCTGACATTGGCGGGTCAATCCGGAATCCCGCACATTTTTGTGGCGTCTATGGTCACAAACCAACCTGGGGTGTCGTTTCGGATGAGGGTCATGCACCTCCGGGTGGTGTGGCACCGGCGGACATTGCTGTTGTGGGTCCGCTGGCACGCAGCGCAGAGGATCTTGCCCTTTCGATGGATGTGGTTGCCGGTGCCCGGGACATCGACCGCCCGGGCTGGCAGTTAAATCTGCCGCGTCCCACAAAGACCAAACTCAGCGAATTCCGGATAGCGGTATGGCCAACCGACGAGCGCGCCCCGGTGTCCAGGGACATTGCAGACCGAGCGCAATCCCTTGCAGATCAACTGGCAAAACTTGGCGCGAATGTTTCAGACACTGCAAGACCGGACATCGATCTGGACCAGAGTTTTGTGACCTATAACAGCTTGCTCTGGGGAGTGTTAGCTGCCGGATTGCCGGAGGAAGAAAAAGCGAGGAATCGTGAGATACGCGCAAATCAGTCCGGGGACGCAGGAATTGCCGGGCAACTGGCACACTTCTCGGTTCAGGAGCACGCTGAATGGGCGCTGCACAATAACCACCGACATATCCTCAGGCAGGCCTGGGCCGCGTTCTTTGAAGATTGGGACATCTTGCTGTGTCCACAGATGGCGACCACGGCATTTCCTCACGATCAGGGTGAGTACCTGGGTCGAAAGCTGAAGGTTGATAATGAAGAACAGGATTACTTCCAGCAGATTTTCTGGGCCGGGACCATCACCGTGGGTCATTTACCAAGCACAGTGTTCCCAACAGGACCCGGCAGTGATGGCCTGCCCATCGGACTACAGGCGGTAGGCCGGGAATTCAATGACTACCTGACCATTGATTTTACGCGTTTGATGGCTCAGGAGTTCGGTGGATTCGTGCCGCCACCTCAGTATCGTTAGCCGTGGGAGGCAATGACAGGATCATTCAATCCTGAGCAGGAATTGACGCCGCCATGATTCGACTGAGCTGGCTGTAGGCAAGTCCGGTTTCCTCCCGCCAGGTATTAAAGGCTTGCTGCACCGCATGTAAGCCTTTTTTACTGGTCGGTTCCTTGTCGACAATGCCATGCATGACGAGTACAGCGACCACATCCTTACTGAAGATAAAGGAGTCCTTGCCCATAAACCGGAGGAAGTACTGGCCGGTGTGTCCACCCAGCCGACTGCCATATTTCCTGAGGTGTAAGAGCAGTCCAACGAGATCATCTTCCGGCCACTCGGCCAGGAATCGGCCAAAGGACGAATGTTTTTCTGCCACTTCCAGAATGAACATTGCGTTTTCTCTCGTGGCCTTAATCTTGGTCAGGTTTCTTATAATGGACGCATCCTGGGCCAGCTGTTCGAGTTTCTCATCGCTGAATCCGGCGACAAAACCTGGATTGAACTGACCGAACGCTTTTTCAAAATGAGTCCATTTAGCCTCCACGATCTGCCAGACGAAACCGGATCGGAAAATACATTTACACATTTCAGCAAGGTAGGCTGAATCAGAAATTTTTATCAGCGCCTGCGATGACTTCGGCTTTGGAAGCTGCGCCAACAGATTTTCTTCCCCCTTTAGGTCGACGGCCCTGTCATAGATTTCCTGGAATGAAATGTGGACTGACATCTTAGTTGTCTACTCATCGAAACTGTGATGATCTCAGGTCAGTTCTGTCCGGGCAAGACATGACGTCCGAAAACGGCTAGTCTGCGTGGAGACACGAGGTTAGTATCCGGCATTCCAAAAATCGAAATGAAGGGGGACGCAATTGGTTACTCAGCAACAAAAGGCGCAGCTATTCAGTGAGCTTCATAAGCGCAAGGAAACATTTGTTATTCCCAATCCCTGGGATCAGGGTTCTGCCGTAATACTACAGAATCTGGGATTCAAGGCGCTGGCGACTACCAGTGCAGGTTATGCGCAGTCCATGGGCCGTCTGGACGGGCAGGTTACTCTGGAAGAAAAACTTCTTCACTGCAGACTACTGGCAGAGGTGACTGATATTCCAATTAACGCAGACTTTGAAAACGGGTTTGCGGATGATCCAGGAAGCGCAGCGGCGAATCTGATTAAGGTGGCGGAGACCGGCGTCGTCGGTGCCTCCATTGAGGACTATTCTGGCTCGGGTATCTATGACTTCGATCTGTCGGTGGAACGCATAGCAGCCTGCGCACAGGCGGTGGCGACACTCGGGTTTCCATTTTTGCTGACAGCCAGGGCTGAAAACCTGCTTCGTGGCGTCACGGACATGGACGACACCATCAAGCGCCTTCAGGCATATTCGGCAGCTGGAGCCGATGTGCTATATGCCCCTGGTCTTGTCAATCCAGACCAGGTTCGCGCGGTTCTTAGTGAAGTTGATAAGCCTTTAAATGTGCTTGCCCCGTTTATGCCTGATGTATCGCTTGATGAGTTCAGGCAACTTGGTGTGGGCCGGGTCAGTATTGGCGGTGCCCTGGCGAATTTTGCAACGGGTGCGACGATCGACGCCGCAAAGCGCATGGCCGAGGGAGGTAGCTTCGAATGGGTCAAAGATGCCGCGTCGGGAGGCACGATCCGGAAGCTACTCAAGCCGTGATAGATGAAGTGCCAGAGCTGTTACGCTTTGATGCCACCACAATGGCATCAATGGTCCGAAATGGCGAAATCAGTTCATCAGAACTGGTGACTGCACATCTTGAACACCTTGCTCAGATTAACCCGGTTATTCACGGGATGGTCCAGATATCAGAACACGCGATCGACGCCGCCAACGAGGCAGATCGGGTGCTGCGACGCGGGGATTCCACAGGCCCGCTGCACGGTGTTCCGTTCACCGTTAAAGACTGGATTGAAAGCAACGATCTTATTTGCTCAGCAGGATTTAAAGCTCGTGCTGACCACGTGCCCGAAAAAGACGCGACAGCCGTCGCCCGTATGCGCGCGGCCGGAGGCGTACTCATCGGTAAGACCAAAGCGGGTAGTCTTGATGATCTATATCCCATAGCGCTGAATCCACATAACCATCGCCACACCAGTGGCGCGAGCAGTAGCGGCGAGGCTGCGACAATCAGTGCAGGCGGCTCACCGGTCGGACTGGGCAGCGATTCCGGCGGGAGTTTACGATGGCCGGCGCACTGCTGTGGTGTTTCGACGTTGAAGCCCAGCAGCGGTGTGGTTCCACTGACCGGCCATTATCCCTCGATTATTGCCCTGAGCGACCCGCGAACCGTGATTGGTCCAATAGCGCGGTCCGTCCGTGATCTGCGTCTGGCACTGCAGATCATTGCAGGCGAGGACGGTTATGACGCGAGCGCGCTGCCCAAAGAGTGTCTGCATAAAGTTTCTGAAGGTCCGATTCGGGTAGCTTTTTTCACAGAAATTGCAGATGTGAAGGCGGATGCAGCAACCATCAAAGCGGTCGAGGTCGCGGTAGAGATACTGAAGGGTCTGGGTGCGGTTGTCACTGAAGCTGTGCCTCCGAGAATTGAGGAGGCATTCGCGATCACCCGGGCATACTGGTCGAGACCGGAATCAGGATCTCTTGACGCATGGCAACCCTGGGGCAAGAGTTCGCTGGCGGCTGATGAGATAGAGCGTTCTTTGTTTGAGTGGGACAGGCTTCGGCGGGCATTTCTGAATTTTATGCAAAACCATGATGTGATTATTTGTCCCGTAGGGGCGACCGCGGCGCCTGATCGACTGGAGGTCGATTGGCATGATTATCAGTTTACTGTCCCCTTCAGTCTGACAGGGTATCCTTCGGTCGTGGTGCCCATTACGAATTCCGATAAGGGATTGCCAATTGGGGTGCAGGTGGTTGCAAGGAATTTCCATGATTTGAATGCGCTGCAGACTGCCGAGTCCATATCTGCGTGCCTGGCGAAATGACTTTTTAGCGGTTGCCAGCTAATACTTTCGGTCTGGTTTCATCCAGTACGTCGCGTACGTGGGCCAGCATGCGCTCACGCGAAAACGGCTTATGTAGAAATCCGCGTGAAAAAGTATCGATAGTTTCCATAGCTTCCTCACTTGGTGCATGGCCTGAGGCCATCAATACCTTGAGATCAGGCATCGCCTCAACGAATTTTTCAAGACCGCGAATCCCGCCCATGCCGGGCATCATAATATCCAGTATCACCAGGTCGATGTGGTCGGCGCACAATATTTTCGTGACCTGTTCGGCTGCAGTCGCTGTTTTCACTGTGTAGCCAGCATCGGCCAGGCTATGCCTGCAGGCATCTAACTGGCCTTTGTCATCGTCTACTAACAGGATTGTTTCGTGACCACCTATACTGGGGGTTTGCTGACACTCGTGCGTAAGCTTTGAATCCTCACAAACCGGAAACAACATTTCGAAGGATGTGCCTTCCCCCGGGACACTTTGGCAAGTGATCTCACCGTCATGGTTCTTGACGATGCCGTGAACCATTGAGAGTCCCAGGCCGGTGCCCTTGCCGGGTGCCTTTGTGCTGAAAAAGGGTTCAAAAATATGGGAAATGGTTTTCTCATCCATCCCTTTGCCGTTATCTGAGACGCTTAGACTTACCCGTTGGGGTGGACCTGGTGTGTCTTGTATGTGTCTGGAAGTTCGGATGGTGAGCGTGACGCCATCAGGCATTGCTTCCAGTGAATTGATTGCGAGGTTCATCAGTATCTGTTCTATCTGGGTGGTGTCCGCATCAATCATGCCGATGTCCGATCCAAGGTCCAGCTTGATCTCCACCATTTTTGGTATGGTGCGGAGAAGCAATTGGTAGATTTGCAGTACCTGAGCGTTGAGATTGATGCTCTTTTTCTCGCTGACAAGCTTTCTGCTGTACGTCAGGAGCTGTTTTGTGAGCGAACTACCCTTACCAACAGCCGAGATAATCTGTCCCACTTCATTGACGATCCCGGTATCACCCTTGTGTTTGGATAGCAGTAACTCTGAGACTCCCTGAATGGTTTGCAGAAGGTTGTTGAAGTCATGAGCGACACCCCCGGCAAGCGTTGCTACGGCCTCTAGTTTCTGTGCCTGCTGGAGGTCTGCCTCAAGTTGTTGTTGCCGGGCCGTGACCTCCAGCGTTCTCAGCATATAACGGACTCGTTGAACCAGGATTACCCAGTTAATCGGTTTGGTAATAAAATCTGTTGCACCCACCTCGTAGGCACGATTAATCGATTCCATGTCCTCAAGTGCCGTCATGATCATGATGGGTACGGTGGCGAACTCCGGAATTTTGCGCAGCGCACAAGTGGCGTCGAAGCCATTCATGTTTGGCATCATGACGTCCATCAAAATGATATCCGGCTGAAGGTCGGCTGCAGATATGAGTGCTGCAGCCCCGTCTTCTGCCTCGGACACGAGCAAACCCACGTCCTGCAGCGTTGCCTGGGCAATGCCACGAAGGATCGGGTCATCGTCGACAACGAGCACGTGTCCGCTTAATTGTTCGGGCTTGGCTTCTTTCATGGACCTATCCGTGACCCATATGGTTACCTGCTGGAGTTAGCGTAAAATGGACTTCCAATGGTTATCGGCAGGTAAGACGGATTTCTAAACATTATCTATGGGCTGGGAACCTGAATTCACAGAATTTGATGGATGAGTCCTCGAAAACTACCGGCGCTAAGGCTGATACTGTTCCGCGAAAGTAATGAATTCGTCGAACGGCAGCGGTTTGCTGTAGTGATATCCCTGGAGCAGTTCACAGCCCTGGGTGTCGAGATAGGCGGCCTGTTCGGCTGTTTCCACGCCTTCCGCAGTAACCACAAGGTCCAGGGAATGTGCTAATGCGAGAATGGCGCGAACAATGGCCGAATCTTCCTCATCGTCAGGCAACTCTCGGATAAATGACTGGTCAATTTTCAGCTCTGCAATGGGGAAGCGCTTAAGATAACTTAAGGAGGAGTAGCCGGTTCCGAAATCATCAATGGAAAGTGAAACGCCCAGGGCTCGTATCTCATGGAGGATAGCGAGGCTTTTTTCGACATCACCCATCATGACGCTTTCTGTGATCTCAATGATCAGCTTTTCCGGTGCAAGACCGCTCTCGTGTAACGCGGTATTAATTGCAGAGACGATGTTTTTATCACCAATCTGATACGCTGAGACATTGACGGATACCTTAGCGTCGAGACCTTTTAACTGGAGTTCGCGAGTCTGGCGGCAGGCTTGTTTCAAGATCCATTCCCCGATGGGAATAATCAATCCTGCTTCTTCTGCTATAGGTATGAATATATCGGGAGGCACCAGAGCAGCGCCGTTTGGCCGCCAACGTAACAGCGCTTCCATACCCACAATTTCCTGTGAATGGGTGTCCATCTTCGGTTGATAGAAAAGTTCAAGTTCGTCATTCGGCAGTGCTCGACGTAAATCACTCTCAAGCTGGAACAGCTCTGCAGCCTCGGCATCGATATCAGGTGAGTAAACCTGGTAAGTTCCGCGCGCTTTCTGCTTTACGAATTTTTCTGCGACACTGGCCTTCTGTAACAATTCATCAGCTCGTTTGACATCAGAAGTTGAAGCGATGCCGATACTCGCTGTTACGAAGGCGTCAGAATCCAAAACATGAAACGGTTGTTTCAGCTCTTCAATGATGATTTCAGCCAGCGCCCTGGGATCCCTGGGAGTTGATGAGTCCAGCAATATGGCGAATTCATCACCGGACACCCTCGCGACGGTGGTGCCGGCCAATTTTTCCTGATCGACGATTGCTTTGAGTAGTGCAGCTACACTTTCCAATATCTTGTCGCCTGAATCCGGGCCTAGTGATTCATTAATTTGTTTGAACCTGTCAAGACCGATCATGAGCAGATAGAACTCTTCCTCGTTCACCCGCTTGCGGCGGATTGCCCATTCAAGTCGGTCTTTGAGCATCCTGCGGTTTGGCAGACCTGTCAATTGATCAAAGTTCGTTAAATGATCCTGGTAGGCTTTTACGGTCAGGGTATTGCGTAAACGTAGTGCAAGTTCGCTCGGGTCCACGGGTTTAGCCAGAAAATCTGTGGCGCCAAGTTCCAGTGCTTTTAGTTTGGTTTCAGAATCACTTGAGGATGTGAGCACGATGATTGGAATATGTCGCAGTGCCTCATCCCGGCGCAGGATTTCCAGAATATCGAAGCCGGTCACTTTTGGCATTACCAGATCGAGCAGTAATATGTCAGGCGATTTGTCTCGAATAATATCAACAGCATTAGTCGAGTCATCACAGGTTACGAAATTGTCATAGCCTCGTTCCTCCAGAAACGCCTGCACCACCCCCATAAGGATGGGTTCATCATCCACCATCATAATGAGCGAATTTTTCGACTGTGCGTCGTGCCCCCTTAAATCTTCCGATCCTGATGGACCGTCCTGAGGCAAACCCCCATCTGTCATCTACAACCCCTTAACATCTGTCATGACTTGATTTCCGCCTGTGCGGGCTTATCGACGTCGTGTTCGATACGGCTCGCAAGGTCCGCGATATCGACCAGTTTTTTGACGACGTCGTCATGTGAATTAGTTTTAGCAGCCTGTTCGAGTTCCGCTGCTACTTCAGTAAATTCATGAAATCCAACCGATCCGGCAGAGCCTTTAAGCCAATGCCCCAATGCTGCCAGTTCATCGAAGTCCTGGCGTTGGCTCGCGGCTTCCATTGTCTTTATCTGCTCATCCAGTCTTTCAATAAATTGTCCAACGAGGCCTTTAAGTTTTTCGTTATTTAGAGGCAAGGTTGAACGAATGGGTCCTTTGACTATTGTTGAAACCTTTGCTGTGCTTTCGCTAAGGCTGGAGGATTCATCATCATCCGCGATGATTGAATGACTTTCAAGTGCGCCGGATTCTTCATCGTCTATTTCGATACGGCCTGTTAGCTCGAAAATTTCCGTAATTTTTGCACTGATGTTGTCTGTATCTGAGGCTTTGGCAAGCCGTTCGAGTTCAGTAGCGGGCTCCGTGAAGTCATGGAAGCCAACCGACCCGGCGGACCCCTTTAGCCAGTGCGCGAGTGCCGCGAGTTCTGCTGTATCGCCATTTTTTTGTGCCTGGACGATCTCGTCCAGCTTCTCATTCAACCGTGGTATAAATTTCCTGATCAGCTCCACCATTTTAGGAGAGCTCAACGGCAAAGACGATCGAATCGGCGCTCGTGCGGGTTGTGAGACGGTTTCGATTTCCTGGCTAAGGTCGGAACGTGCGGTCTTATCCGGTAGTGATTCCACAAACCGGCCGTCTAATTCCTTTGCGAGTAATGAAAGGAGCTTATCCAGATTAATAGGTTTAGGCAGATAGTTGGAGTACCCCGCCGCAAGACATGCCTCCTCCGCGCCTTTCATGGCATCTGCGGTCAGTGCGACAACAGGCATCGTAAGACCGTGTTCGCGCATCCGGGCAACCGATTGCATGCCGTCCATGACCGGCATCTGGACATCCATGAGTACCATGTCAAATTTTTCGGCACAGGCTTTCTCAAACCCTTCAAGGCCATTGACCCCGATCGCAACTTCCAGGCCAACGTCACCCAGGACCAGTTGGAGCAGGCTGCGGTTTTCCTCACCGTCGTCAACGACAAGAACACGCTTCGCGCCGAATCGCCATTGACCATCCCGCCTGGCGTCCTCCTCAAGGCGAAACTCCTTGAGTGCATCTGCTGAAATCATTTCGGCACCGATGGATGCGGTGGCCGGCACTTGCATCGAAAATGTGCTGCCCTCTCCGGGTTCGCTGGAAATGACAATGTCGCCGCCAAGTGCCAGCGCGAATTTTTTACTGATTGATAAGCCCAGACCTGTTCCACCGAAGCGGCGGGTAATGGAAGAAT
>JAJFKA010000189.1 GCA_021773555.1 Gammaproteobacteria bacterium | reverse complement strand
GGTTCGCGAAGTATACCACCGGATTGCCGTCCGCATTTTTATCTACCACGCCGGACAGGTTGGTCAAGAATCCATCAGGTGTGCGAATGAGGCTAAACACCTCCAGATCGAGCTCAGAGTTGATGTTAAGACGCCATTTTCCCGTTCCATTCCCCAGTGAACCTGTCAGTCCTTTCGCGGTATTGCCATTTTCAAGGTCGCCGGACGTCAGTTGTAGAGCGCTATCTGCTCCAAGTGTCAGGCTGATGGAACCTGCCGCGCTGACACCGGCGTCGTCGATGGCAGCGATTGTGACCGGGCCGTCTGTGGCACTCAGGTTCACGAGTCTCAGGAATGTCTGTTGATTTAAGTTGCTCGCCGGGTTGGCAAAAAAGACTGCTCTCGTGCTGCCGGTGGACGGGGCTACATCGTTGATGCTCGTCAGGAAACCATCAGGTGTGCGAATCAGGCTCATCGCCTCGACGGTATCAGTGCTCCTCACTCGCAACTGCCACTTGCCTGCGCCGTTGCAAAATGGATTGCTAAGCCCTTTGGCATCATTACCACTCTCAAGGTCCTGTGCGGTGATCTGGGTTGATGCACCGGCCGCGAGGGAAAAAGTCAGTGGGCTGACCCGGGACCTCACCCCCTGGTCATCGATGCCATATAGCTCGACCAAGATTGGAGCAGCGCCTGGGTTGCTGAAACGCAGAAACGTCTGTTGAGTTATGTTGCTGCCAGGATTCGCGAACAGGATTCGGTTGATGCCTGTCAATGATGATGCAGTATCGTCTCCTGCAGAACCAAACTGACAACGATCACCGGCATCAGCCGCATCGTTGGGATCGGTACCGTTCAGGAATTCCTGAAGATTGGTGACCGTATCACCATCTGCATCATCAATTGCATCCCCTCCATCCTTAGGATTAAATCCGTTCGCGACTTCAAAAGTGTCACTCATGCCATCATTATCATCATCGGTGTCGGCGTTGTCACCGATACCGTCACCATCGGAGTCCACCGTCTCGCTGGCATCGTTCGGAAATGCATCACCGGCATCCGCAATCCCGTCGCCATCCGTATCGGCTGGTGCCGTAAGCAGCGCACCGCCAGCAACCCAGTCCCGGACGAGTTTTATCTGGCTTGCGCTGAGTGAACCTATCAGCGGCATCCGTGATCCGGAGAATGTACCGGGAACTCCCTCGAGCTTGTTGACTATATAACTCGAATCCGGAGTGAATGGTGTAATCAGGTTCTTAAATGGCTGACTCGACGGTTTGTTAACGATATTGTTAAAGGCAAGGCCAGCCGACAGGGTTGGGAAGGTAACCCCGTTGTGACAGCCGGAGAGCGCGCAGTTAGGTGTGAATACCTGACTCTGCACATCGTCGATATCTATGGCTGCGAGTGTCGGAGTCGAGGCGTAACCCGCGGCGAGTATTAGCGCTCTGGCGCATGTTTTGAGAAACCGGTCGATAGAAATCAGGTTGAGCATCGCCTTAACTATCTCCGTGTAATCGTTCTATTGATTCTGCGAGATGTCTGCGTCGCCGTAACAGACCGCCATGGCTTATGACCGCTTTTTTGGTCTTCTTATGACATTATTCTGCGAGATCGAGTTCGGTTGACTCGTTCAAAAAGAAATCGAGCATGTCAGCGAGCGAGTCCCTGGGACAGATGGTCTAACTTTCGCGGACGGTGTGAACCTGTACGCCTGGCACTACGCCATCAAATCCGCACCGGCTCGTCCATCTGATCCGAGTGTCCCCCAACATCATAGGACATGATTACCAGATCACGGGTGGTTCCGGATTGGTCTTCCACGTAATCAGCCAGCAGTGCTTCTCGTACAAAACCCAATCGGCGAAACGCTGCCTGGGCACCGGCTTGTTCCTCGATCATATTGGCCATCAGTTTGCGCAGGCCCTCGTGGCGGGCAATGTCGAAGATGCGGCTGGTGAGTAGTCGTCCCAAACCTTTGCTGCGGTATTTGGCAGAAACGTTGATGCGGATCTCGCCCACGCCGCGAGTCCAGCGGGCCTTGTTCCGGTGCACGGTGGCGTAGCCGATCAGGCCATCACTGTCTGCCGCGATCAGGGAGGTGGAATGGCCGGATTCCAGATTCGCGATCCATTCATCCACGACCTCCGGTTTTGTCAGGTCGAGCCGCAGGAACAGCAGATCCTCTTCAGGTAACGCTTTGGCGAACTTGACCATCGCGCCATGGTCCGCCCGACCCATCAGGCGGATGTCTATCTCCGTACCATCGGGCAGTTTGGCCCTGGCGGGATACTTGGCAGAAATTTCGGGAGTCGTCATAGATTCAAGTCCGTAGTCCTAGGCGGCAATGCTTGCCGCGTGATGTTGTTTTGCCAGTTGCAGCAGTTCATCAAAAGCGTCGGTCACCAGCGTGGTAAACCGGTCGAGGTCAGGCATGAGTCGGGGGTCAACCGTGAAGTTGAAGAACATCTTCTGGTTGTAACTGCCCACTGCGATGGCGAGTCCCATGTTGCCACCCATCATCATGAGACCCAGCGGTGCGAGAATTTCCTTGCCGCAAACGTACTGCGGTACCTGCACCCCGGGAACATTGGTCAGCACAAAGTTCACGCCAAGGTTGGCAGGTCTGAATCCGCCTGAGGGAGGTACGGGCAACGGAAAGTCCGCAGCAAACCGCGTGGGATCAAACGGCGTGCCCACCAGCAGCAGAGGCGCCATCGCCAGTGCTGGTATTGGCACTGATGATTCCTGCATGAAAGTCATCGCCTGGGCTTCCTGGTTTTGCTTGATGCGATCAGTCTCCGCGGCAATCTCTTGCAAACGTTCGACTGCGCCCAGAGGTTCCGCTGAGGTCATGGGAAATATTGCGGAAACGCGATTACCGAGGTCCCCGGTTTCATTTTCGGTGCGTACATTCACCGGGCACATCACGCGGAAATGCTGATCAATGGTGCGCTCACCTTTTGCCTCGAGGTAGCGGGCGGCACCTTCAGTCACTACCGCCAGGGCAACATCATTAATGGTACCGCCAAACGCGCGGCGAATCTCACGGAATTCTGTAAATGAGTGTTCGGACCAGGTCAAGTGACGCCTGGGGCCAATTGCGGCGGCATTCCATGGCGCCGTGATACACGGTTGGGTCACAAACCTGGCCATGGTTTCAAAACTGCGACTGCGATGAGCCTGCGACTGGCTGTCATTGGTAAAGCGGCTGGTCAGGCTCAGCGCTGTCTGGATGTTCTCCTGAATAGCTTCCTGCATCAATTCGACAGGGGTCGGCAGCGGCGGCGGCGCCGGGTGATCAGGGGGCGGTGCCACCGGCGGAGCATCCGCGGCATAGTCAAACAAGACCGTGGCCATTTGTACGGTGGACGCACCGTCAACCATGGCGTGATGCATCTGTTGCAGCACCAGGGTCCGGTCTTTAATACCGGTAACGACGAAAAACTTCCACAGCGGAATGTTCCGATCCATCACACCTTCATTCACTTTGGCGAGCGCGGCAAGCCCTTCTTCCATGGTGCTGTCGGGCGGCAAGGCGAGGTGCACCATGTGGTTTTTGAAGTCGAAATCCGGGTCCTCTACCCATTTAGGGTGGCCCAGGTTCATCGGCACAAATACCAACCGCTGGCGCAGCCTCGGCACCAGATGGATGCGGTTGGCGTAGAATTCGTACACCTGCTCGTAGTTTAGCTCACCGTCAATCACCAGAATTCCTGCTGTTTGCATGGGCGCGCTTGCGGTCTCTGTGTAGAGAAAGGATGCATCTTGCTCAGAAAGTCTCATTTCAACCTCATTAGGCTGTCCGGGTATCGAGTATACATGAGCAGAACCGCCGGAAAACTGCCTATTTCCCTCACTACGACAACGAATGAACCTCAATGCCAATCAGGACTGCAACCAATCCATGAGTGCCTCAATCATGTGAGGCACAGCCTTTTCAGGTGGCGCAAGCGCAAGCCGATCCACGTTTTGCGGCAGCGCTATTGCCCCATGCATGCCGGCCCACAGGGTTTGGGTGAGCACATCAGGGTCGCCCGTTCGGATGAGACCTTTATCCTGGGCTTCTACCACCGCATTGCGGAACAGACTAAAAAACCGGTCTTCATCAAGATTGGCCTGGGCGGGTTTTTCATGTGACCCGGGGCGCACAAACAGGAAAGCACCACGATAGATTGCGTGTTGTTCTATGGCAAAGTCCGCGTAGGCATCAAGGAGTGTGTGTATCTTGTCGACCGGGTTGCTGACCTCCTCAATCACGGTTTCGAACTCATCGATCAGCCGTGAAACGGGTTCCTTCCACAACGACTGCATGAGCTCCGTCAAATTGTCGAAATGTGTGTAGAGCGTGCCCACCGAAACCCCGGCAGTTTCTGCAACCTTGCGCGCAGAGATCTCGGACAGTCCTGTCTTTGCGTAGAGCGTGGCCGCGGCCTTGCGGATTGCCCTGCGGGTTTCCTGACGCTGCTCATCTGTTAGGGCGGGTCTTGGCATAGCGTATTATCCTTTGTTGATATATTGACTTTACCCCGGACATGGTAATAACCTGAACGCCGTTCATTTTATGGCATAAGGGGGGGCACGTGAAGCTAATTTCTGCAGATTCTCATGTAGTGGAAGGACCAGGTGTATTTGCGGGCCTGGAGAATCGTTTTGGTGACGATGCACCCCGTGTTGTTAAGGTTGATGGCGACGGCGATCATATCGTTGTGCCGTCACGAGGTGCCCGAGGTGTCAATGTCGCACGCATGGCGCTCGCGGCCACCCGTCTCGACCGCGATACACCGATTGACAGGAAGCTCGCCCACAAACCGGATGTGGGCACCATTGAGGACCCGGAGATAAAGGCTTACTTCGCTGGTGGCTATAGCGCAATGCGGGCTGGACTTGTTGACGGATCAAAACGCGGTGATGACCAGGACATCGATGGGGTTGCGATGGAGTTTCTCTATCCCGGCTACTTCGCCATGTTCAACTTCCCCAATGTGGAACTGTTAGTCGCGCTACAAAAAAACTACAATGACTGGTTACATGATCATTGTTCGGCATCCGGTGGACGTCTTCACGGGCTGGCCGTCCTGCCTGTTCAGGATCCGAGCGAGGCGATCGCAGAACTGGATCGCATTCTCACCATGGGTTATCGGGGCGCTTGCATACCCTGCACCTCCCCTGCTGATCGGCCTTACTATGATCCAGCTTATGATCCGCTCTGGGCAAAGGCTGCGGAAGCACAATTACCGCTATCCATGCACGTTGGTTGTATGTCTTATGTACCAAAGGAGTATCGCCCTGCCCGGCGCCGCGACGGTATTGCGGCCTACGCTGGTGCCGCAGCCGCAGTGCAGGACACACTCGTTGAGTTCATGTGTCGAGGCGTTTGCACGCGACATCCGACGTTGCAGATCGTCGTTGCTGAATTCAACGCCGGCTGGATCGCTCACTGGCTGGAACGGGTCGACCAGGGTTGGCAACGCGAGTATGGCCAGAATCCGACGGGTCCGAAATATGAGTCAGTTCACGAGATCTGGAACCGACAGTTTTACGCCACTATCGAGGACGACCAGCCTGCATTGATGACTCGAGGTATCATCGGCGAAGACAGGTTAATGTGGGGCTCAGATTACCCACATACCGACTCAACCTGGCCCTGTTCGGCGGCAGTACTCGATGAGATGTTCAAGGACTACCCGACCGAGGCAAGAGAAAAGATTATTCATGGCAACGTGAAAGCACTATACGGTTTGTAGGAGTAAATGATCGAATACAACAACCAGTCTCTGTGGGACACGTTCGCCCTGCATGGCTTCGCCGTACTTGGCGAGGTTGCCCCGGAAAAAGTTGAAGCAATGCGCCAGCGAATTGATCAGATCATGCTGGGTGAAGCAAACATCGACTACGATCGCACCTTGATGCAACTGGATTCTGAGGATGGTGAATATGCATCCGCCGGACCACAAAGTCAGGGCCATAAGGGAAGAACGCTGAACTATCGCAAGATTGAACAGCTCGAATTCGACGATGTCTTTCTGGGCTACATGCAGTTGCCGATATTTGCAGAGGTTGCCAGGCACGTTTATGGAGACATACCCGTGGCAAGTTTTCGCGCGATGTTCATGAACAAGCCGGCTGGCAAAGGAACAAAACTACCCCTTCACCAGGATCGCTGGAAAGCGCTCGATCGTGATCCCTTGCTGACGATCTACACGGCGCTGGACGATATGAACGAGGAGAACGGTTGCGTGGAACTCATCGATGGGTCCCACCACCGTGTGTTGAATCGTGATCACCACAGCGGCTATCTGACCGAGGAGATGGCAAGAGAATTTGAATCCACTCGCCGTACACCACTCATACTAAAAGCCGGTGAGGTCGCCATCCTGCACAACTGGACCGTTCATGGCAGTGGTATCAATGGCAGCCCAAACCCCCGGCGTGCGTTCAGCGTCTGCCTGATGGATGCAGAAACCCGCAACTTGCCAGGCGGCGAACTGGCGTCCACCAGCATCATCTTTGGGCAGGGGGCGCTACCTGCTTAGCGAATGCACATCCGGACAGTTTCTCCTCTCGCATCCACAAAGTGATAAACTCCCATGCTCGGAAATGAGCCTCACCCTAACAGCCTTCCTGACAACCCGGAGAAATACAATGCCAAGATTCGTCATCGAGAGAGATATTCCTGAAATCGGTTCGGCAGAACGTGATGCGCTGCGCGAGGCAGCCCAGAAATCAAATGGTGTGCTCGGCGACATGCAGGCCGAAAAAAAGTCGATTCAATGGGAGCACAGCTACGTCGTTGAAAACAAAACATTCTGCATTTACCTGGCAGACAACGAGGCACTCATCCACGAGCATGCAGAACGCAGTGGTTTTCCTGCAACTGTGGTCGCAGAAGTGAGCAAAATGATTGATCCAACTACTGCGGAGGCTTAGCAGGTTACTCCCTAAACAAGCTGCAACTGCTGCGCAACCGCACCTTTCAGGAACGAATTTTTGTGCACGGGGTTTGAAATAAAATCACTCAGGTCTCTGTGTAGTAGTTGCGCTTCATCCAGCATTTTTATGGCAACCGATTCGTTATCCAGTGCTCGATAAATCTGGGCACTCATCGCGAGCATTCGCAAGAGAACCGGTCGCAGATTTGACTCCCTGCAGAACGGAATAGCTGCATCGATTTCATCCTTCGCCTCCGACCATTGACCCGCTGCCATGAAGATGATGGCATGCTGTTCCATCCTGCTGACAAGCCGTCGCAATTCACGTAGTTTTTCATCCTCCCGCTTGCCCGCAATAAGATCGCCCGCCTCTTTGATATCTCCATTTGACAGGGCGAGCATCGCTCGGGCAGGTCTGGAGACAGACGCCTGTGTATCACTGATCAACGATCTTGCTATGCCCACCTGCTCCTCATCAAGGTAAGGCGTCGCCAGCGCAAGGGAATTCGCTACCCATCTCAGCATCCAGGCTCGACTCAGGTATTTAGACTCAGCGATAACATGTGGGGTCACCAGCAAAGCTTCATCGAATGCCGCGCAATCCAGAAGATATTGAAATTCAGAAAGCTTTTGAAGCGCCGCACCAAAACGATGATCCTCGTCCGCAACTTCTTCACTAATTGCCTGAAGCGCATCATCAAACCTGCCGAGAGCCAGAAGCGCCATGGCCTTAATGGTCGGATACTGAACTGGCAAGGTGCCAATTCGATAGGCGAGTTCGGTACCTGCATCACAAATTTCAACGCAACGTTCGAGCCTCGCTGCGCCAAGTGTCGACCACATCATCCTGAAGTAGTGGGCATTCAGGCGAATCGGGTCCTTACGGGTCAACAAGCGGACCAGCGTTTCTTCACCGAGCATGTCATTTTCGTCCGAGAAAACAGTGTTGAGTCGTGCAGTGGCAACCTCAATGAGCACATCTTCATCCCCGGTTCGATGGCCTATTTCTTCCGCTTCTTTCAGATTCGCCTGGGCCGTCGGATAAAAGCCTGTGTCGTAATCAACGAATTGGGCGGTGGCAGTAAGCGCCTGCGCCAGAATATGTTCGTTACTCAACTCACGTGCCAGTAGTATTGTCTGGTCATAAGATGCGAGCGCCTTTTCAGCGTATCCAGCACTGTCCAGGGACATTACGTAGTATGCCCGTGACATCCAAACCAGCGTGTCCAATTCTCTCGCCTGATCGGAGTTTGCTTTTTTACGTCCGAGCAGTGCTTCAAGATCTTCAACGGCTTCACTACCTCTCCACACATCCAGCAACATTTTGCAACGTTCAAGAATAATGTCATCACACATCAAATCATCGTCAATAAGCTCAGTTGCCTTGCTGTAGGACGCCAGGGAATCATCAATTCTGCCGATGCCGCAGAGTGCCGCGGCCTTCGCAACAAAGAGCTTTGCGGTGATTTCAATGCTGTGCTCTGGCACCACCTCTATCGCAGACTCAATCAATCGCAACGCATCCTCGAAGGCGAGTGACTGCAAGGCACGCTCTCCAGCAAGCATTAGGTAGTGAGCTGTTTTATCTCTATCGGCGCCTGAGCCTGCCTGGTAAAAATGGTAACTGAGTTCGCCAGCATGCTCGCTCGACCTGGACCCATAAATTTTCTCAAGAGATTCCGCAATGCGCAGGTGAGTTCTCTGCCGCCTGGGGAATGACAGGTTTGTGAGCAAGGTCTGGCGAATCTGTTCATGTACGAATCCGTATTTCGCCTCCCGGTCTTCTGACAGATCCTCAATCAGCCTGGCGGTTTCCGCTTCTTCCAGGGCATCAAGCACATCATCTTCGTCCAGCTTCGAATTAACGGACAACATCAGATCGAAACTGAACTTGCGTCCCGTGACCGCGGCCGTGGTCAATACTTTCTTGCAGCTCTCGCTGACCCGGTCAAGCCGCTCAGCAATGATTAACCGGACACCCCTCGGCACTTCTGTGTCGGCGATTTCAACACCCGCCATGAACTCACCAGTTTCATCGAACAGCTTCCCTTCTTCTTTCAGATGACGAAAAACCTCTTCGACGAAGAACGGATTACCCTCGGTTTCTGCATAAACAAGGTCGATGAGCTCTGCGGGCGCAGTCTTTCGCGCCCTGCCCTCTATTAATTGCTTAACGCCTGCCTTGCCCAGCCGTTTCAGGCTAATTTCCTCAATCAGCCTTTCCCTGTTCAGTTCCTGCAACATTCTGGAAAACGGGCTTGCAGATTCAAGCTCATCATCCCGGTAGGTGCCGATAAGCATCACCGGACTATCTTTTAATCGGTCCGCTAGATGGCGCAGCAGTATGCAGGTGGAATCATCTGCCCAGTGCAGATCTTCAAATACCAGCACCATTGGCCGGGGGACTGCACCCCGAGCGATAAAATCACCAACGCCATTGAGAAGATATCTTCGCTCCTGCTCTGGAGGCAGGTCTGCGGAGGCTTTGATATCAGGAAATTGCTGACGTAGTTCCGGCATCAACCTCGCTACTTCCGGTGCGTTGTCGCCGAGACTCTGCCGAAGCACTTCAGGGCTGAACATTCTCGAAACCTGGGCAATCTGTTCAAGCAACGGCTGGTATGGTGGTGCTCCATCCATTTCGAGGCAATGGCCGGTGAGCACAAGATAGTTTTTCTGGGTGGCGAAATTACCAAGCTCTTTTGTCAAACGGGTTTTGCCAACACCGGCTTCGCCAGAAATAATAAGCGTCTTGCCTTCCTTGTCACTAATTCGATTCAGTATTTCAACTGCCCGTGCTTTCTCTGGCTCGCGGGCAACAAAAGGGGTCTGGTCGCCGGTTTCCTGTGTCGAGGGCGCGGCGAACCGGGAAACAGCTTCACGAATCTGCTCGAATGCTTCCTCGGCCGTGTAATCAATGGCTTGAATTCTCCTGAATGCCAGCGGAGGTTTCACATCCTCGATCAGCACCGGGACCAGGTTGCCCTTTTCGAGTCCTTCTCCGGCTTCAGTCCGAACCCATTCCGACTCTACTGAGGTACCAGACCAGACAACCACGATACATTTTGCGCTATCGATGGCTTTTTCAATCTCACGATCGAATGCTGCACCCGCATTTATCTGACGATCCCACCAGACGCTCCAGCCTGCCCGCTCCAATGTCGTAACCAACGGCCGAACCCGGTCGCGATCTTCCGATGAATAGGAAATAAATACATCCGTCATGAACCAGCCCCAACTACAACCGGGTATGCTTTCCAGAACTCCGCAAGTCGACTATCGATCACCTCAATACCACCGTTATCCTGGACCTGCTCATCAGTGATGCAACGGTTCATCACATAGGCGAAACCTGTCTGGTTAACTGGATCAATGACGCATACCGAGCCACCATAGCCCCCCCAGTGATAACACATTGGTGTTGGTGCCCGAAAGCCAGGGCTATCAAGCCCGAATCCGAGCCCGAGGCGGAGTTCTCCCATCAGCGGGCATGTCCCGTGGACCTGCTCAGTGCGAGCTTCTTTGATGACTGCTTCCGATAGATATCGTTTGCCCTTGAAAATACCACCGAGCGCCAACAGACCGGCGATTCGCGCCAGCCCCTGGGCACTGCTGAACCCTCTTGCACCGGGCCTGAGTGAGTTTAGCTGATCCCAGCTCTGCCTGGCTTCGAATCCAGGGGGTGGCTCCAGAACACTGTTCATCACCTCAAACTCGAATGTGCCTTCTTCAAATGGTGATTCCGCCATAAAATTGAGTGTGGCGGTCCGGGCCTGATCCGCCCTGCCCCCCCACTTGAACTGAAAGTCGGCTCCAAGCGGTTCTGTCAGCTCCAGGCGGCAGAACTCGTCTAAGTTCAACCCGGTGACCCGGCGAACAAGTTCGCCGAGAATGCCACCATAGTTTATCGGGTGGTAACAGAGTGTACCCGGGTCAAACCATGCTTTTTGGTTTGCAATTGCGGCGGTAAATCGATTCCAGTCCTGTGCTGATTCATAGGATATCGGCGGTCGCAGACCAGGAACCAGCGCCCGATGGGTCATTGCATCACGGACCGTGACGTTCTCCTTGCCGCCCTGGGCAAACTCCGGCCAGTACGCTGCAACCGGTTTGTCCAGATCTATCAGTTCTCGATCAACCAACATCAGCATGCAGACAATGGCAACAATTTTCCCCGTGGAAAATACGTTGACGATTGTGTCCTCTTCCCACGGGGCCTTACTTTCCTCATCCTTGTAACCTGCCCAGATATTGAGAACCATTTCCCCTTTGTGCATCGCTGCGAGTGAGGCGCCAATTTCTCGCCCCTCAGAAAAATTGTCAATGAACGCCTGTCTGAGGGGTTCGAATTGATTGTTGCAATAGCCATTGATGTCAACCATTCAATTACGTTCTCAATTCATCGCATGTAAACTGTCGTTGTACGCAAATCTCAACAGCTGGTTCCTGGGATCTTCCAATATTTCCGGTAACATCCTGTTCATGACGTAGCCGATTGAGGACCTGAAATGTCGATCTGCCACCATGAATGAGCCCCCGGCACCTCCCCAGTGCATGGATTCCTCAGTCGCGCATTGAAACTCTGTACTATTTAATCCGAGTCCAAGCCCATAGCGGATGTTTTCCCCGACAATCCTGTCTTTGACATAGGACTGCTCGGTCAGGATCAGGTCTATGATCTCAGGTGACAAAAAACGATTCCCTCTGAATTCGCCGTTCATGGCCAGAATCGCACCGAGTTCGGCCAGCGACCTGCCGTTACCCATGCCATTCACCGCCGGTTGCTCGCTCGTCAGACTTATCAGACCTTCCCACGCTGGTGGCAGGAGGGCGTGTTGTGATTTCCAGGCCAGTGTTCCTTCTTCTGCTTCCTGCCGGCCCTCCATGGGAATAATGGTCGCCATTCTTTTTATTTCATCCCGGCTAGAACCAATATGGAAATCAATATCAACTTTTGACGTGACTTCCGATTTCAGATACTGGCCGGGAGTCATTCCCGTCACCCTGCGTACCAATTCGCCGACAAGAAAACCAAATGTCGTACCATGATAGCCACTTCCATCTCCGGGTTCGAACAACAACGACTGCTCCGCCAGTCGCTGGGTGATGGCATCCCAGTCATACTGGAGCGAGAACGGAACGGGAGGGTCAAATGTCGGCACGCCAGCAGAATGGGCGAAACAATGCCGAACCAGGACCTTTTCTTTCCCTTTGGCAGAGAACTCGGGCCAGTAGTGCGCCACAGGCAGATCAATATCGAGCTTGCCCTGATCAACCAGCATTAATCCAACAAGTGCAGTTGGAATCTTGGTCGAGGAAAATACCAGCGCGATGGTATCTTTTTCCCAGGGCGTTTGCTTCGCTTCATCCCGCACTCCAGCCCAGAGATCGACAACAAGCTCTTCATCCAGAGTAACCGCAACGGAAGCGCCGACTTCAAGACCATCATCAAAGTTCTTCTGGAAGGCATCTCCAACCCGCTGAAACTTCGAATCACAGTGGCCTTGAATTTCAACAGACATGGATCGCTACTCCTTTGATTACCTGGTAACTGGGAGAAGAAGATAAACAATTAACCATGAATCCAAGGGGGCGGCAAGTTTAGATGATCTCATATGTCGACAAAGGCCAGACACATGAGCACAAGCCCAGCCAGGAAAAACGTCTCGCCAATCATCAGAGCGATAGGTTTCCAGCCGACGCTCGCAATCTTTTCAAACGACGTCTTCATGCCCAGCGCGGCAATGGCCGCCACAAGACAAGCCCTGGACACATCACCCGACGCCACTGTAACGACTTCTGGAATCAAGCCGGTACTGTTGATGAGCATAATAACGACAAAGGCGATCAGGAACAGTGGAATTTCTACACGACCACCCTTTCCAGCGCCCTTCTGATGGAAAAAAAGTGCCACCGCAAGGGCGACAGGCACCAGCAATGCAACTCGTGTCAGCTTTACCACAGTTGCCACATCGCCGGTTTCTGTGGAGACGCTGTAACCGGCACCAACGACTTGTGCCACGTCATGCACTGTGGCACCCAGAAATATACCCGTCGCCTGCAGATCCAAATTCGCCAGGTGCGCAACGATAGGATAGATCACCATCGCGATGGTGGACAACGCCGTCACACCAATCACCGTCATGAGCATGTGTTTTTCGCGATCAGGATGATCCGGCAATACGGCAGAAAGCGCCATCGCCGCCGACGCGCCACAAATGGCGACCGCACCTCCTGTCAGTATGCCAAAGTCACGCCGTAATCCCAGCAGACGGGACATCATCAAGCCAAAGATAATTGTCGCGATCAGGACACTAACGACGAGCCCTAGCATTTCCCATCCCAGGGATCCTATCTGTGTCACAGTGATGCGCGCGCCGAGTAGCGCAACCCCAACACGTAGTACATGGCGCGACACCAGGTCAATGCCGTCGACACATGCACCCCCGATCGACAAATAGTGAAATGTGGTTCCCATCAACAGCGCATATAACATGACAGGACCGCCATAGTGTTCCGAAACGAATCCCGCGGCGAGTGCCACGGTCGCGCACAACACCACGCCCGGCCATAGACCCCGCAGTTGTTCTGGAATAGTAGTGTTATTGGTCCACATAATGTTGCCTCGTCGCTTTGTAGTTCAGGCGGCCTGTTTATCCAGGAAGGGCTGTTCACCCCGCGTTGTTACTCGCCAACCGGAACGTGTTTCTGGAAAGTAGTCCCAGCTGGAGTGATGTTGAACGCACCGATTGTCCCAGACAAGTGCCAAATCAAATTCTCCAACAGATCAATTGGAAGCGTTACTGGACAATCCAAAAGATGTCTCCCGGCTGAGAATATTGCGTGCCACGCAGCAGAAGAATCAGGGAATCTGGACGACTGGTTGCATGATCTTTCGGAGCGCATCAACGATGGCAACTCGCTGCGTCGAAACATGAAGATCTGCCAGCCGAATTCGCTATTCAGACGTTGTTCTGGCGGACACCTCCAGACCTGCTTTTTCGAGGCCCTCTAAATAGAGCAGGACCAGTTCTTCCCGGCCCAGATAGCGACGGAGCTCGCCAATCGGATCTCCAGCAAAACTCGGATCAATACGATTAAGTTCCGCCAGCACCACAGCAGCCTCCTGGCGCTGATCAAGCTGGCCAAGTGCAGCAGCTTTATGAAAATACCATTGCGCATCGCGCCCCTGTGTCCAACGGCTGACGGCATCCAGACATTCCCGGTATTCACCTTTCTGATAATGGGCCGCTGCCCGCACCATGTGCACCCAGTCGGGAGTCAACGGATTCAGTGCCTGCGCTCGTCGCGCCAGTTCCACGCCGCGGTCCAGCTCACCTCCATGGGTGATGTAGACCGCCAGGGCAGCCATTAATGTCGCGTCATTCGGATTCAATTCCAGTGCACGATCCGCCTGCGCCATGCCAGCGGGGAAGTTTCCCAGGCTGAACTGCGTCAGCGCCATCGCATACCTTGCGGTCGCATTGGTTGGGTCCAGATCTATTGCATGTAGAGCGGTCTGGCTCGCTCGTTTGAGTGGCTCAGCTTCCAGATTTCGCTTGTGGTGAAACTCTTCGCGGTACATATACGCCAGCAATGCCCATACATCTGCATACCCAGGGTCCAGTTCGACGGCACGTTCCAGGCATTCTCTCGCAATGAGGTGGCTCTCGTCGTCGTGCAAAGCGAAGTATGCGTATCCGCGGAGCACACAATCGTAGGCTGCCAGTTCATCCGTGGGTACGGCACGGTTTTTATCACTCCCAACCCGATTCAAAACTCCGGTTGAATCGGCTAGCGTTCCTGCAACTCTTGTCGCGACATCAGTCTGGATCTGAAAGAGATTCGCGATTGTCATTTCCCGGTCATAGGTTTCTGTCCAGTACTGCCGACCAGTCGTGACTTCTATCAATTGGGCGTTGATTCGCACCGCGGCCTCGCTAAGACGTACACTGCCAACGATCACGTAGGTCGCACCAAGCTCTGTTGCGGCTGCTAACACATCGGTGGTTCCCCGATAAGGATAGGTCACCCGTGAGGGGATTACCTGGAGTTCGGTAAACCTCGAAAGCTCAGTGGAGATGTCTTCGACGAGTCCGTCACTGAAGTAGCCTTTGTTTGCGTCCTCGCTAAGGTTGTTGAATGGCAGGACAGCAACGCTGATACCCCGAATTGCGCCTTCGGAATCTGCAGGTCCTTTGCCAGTTTTTGCCTTGTTAACTGTTTGTTTGTCGCTCACTGACTCAGTGATTGAAGTGCTATCAGATCCCCATTGGAGAAACATTAACAGACCAACTGCAAGAACCGCGGCGGATAGCAGTCCGAACTTTACGATGATCGACCTGGTGTTGACCGTGGCATTAGATGCAGGGTGATTTGCAACATATTCGCCTGGTTCATGTTGCACATGACTGCTGATACCGGTGATTAGCTTGTCCCGGTATTCCTGATCGGAGAGCTCATGTTTAAAAATCGCCTGATGAGAACTGAGTCGGAGTTTCAATCCGGGAGTCAACTCGGTTTCTTGCAGGTACACGGTGATCGTAGGCTTGTCACCATCCAGCGCGAGGTTGATTTCGTCCTGGCAGTGTCTTGAATCAACAGAATTTGGCGTGCCGAAGTACAGAAATAGCGTTGATTCCTGAAGCGATCTAGCCAACTCATCTGACCAGCGAGCACCCGGGCTGATGCCTTTATCAAACCATACATTGAAACCCTGATCGTTAAGCCACTGAATTTCAGGAAACACAACATCCTGATCTTCATGAGCATAACTCACAAAAACATAGGGTTCATCGCCCTGGTATGCCGTCAGTGGTCGCGAACGACCGGGTTGATCCATCGCTGGATCCTCTGATCCGGATGGGCGAATTTACGCAGATCAATGCAACAATGGCAACAACGTCAGATTTCCGAGTGGGAGAAACGCTTCCTGTTGCCAAAAGGCAATAACAACTGCCTCTTTTATGAAAATTAATTCCTTTATATTTCAAATGGTTATGATTATTATACTGTATATATAAACAGTTTAATCGGACCCTCTCCACCATGCCCAACGATCCAGTTGAGAACCTCGAAGCCCGGCTCCTGACCCTGGCTGGTCACCTGCATGCCACTGAATTTCAGCTCATCAAACTGCTGGATGAATTCGATCAGTTGGGTGGCTGGCAGGGGGACGGCATCCGTTCATTTACTCACTGGCTAAACTGGAAGCTCGGCATGGGAACCATGATGGCCCGTGAGAAAGTCAGAGTTGCGCGAGCCCTGCGAGAACTTCCCGGGATTTCCGCAGCGTTCAGCCAGGGCATCATCAGCTACTCGAAAGTGCGCGCAATGAGCCGTGTCGCCACGCCTGAAAATGAATCGTTTCTGCTACAGATTGCCGCGCATGGCACCGCCGGGCAAATGGAATTGCTGGTACGAAAGTACAAGTCGATCAATCGCAATCCTGAAGATCGCAAAGGCTGGTTGCCGGAGAAACTCGTGTCCTGGTACCTGACGCCAGAAGACGAGATGGAGTTTCGCGTCAGGCTCCCGAAGGAAGACGCTGAAGTTGTGATTGCGGCGATCAACCGGATTGCTGATGAGCTTTATCTACAACAAGAGGCGCATCAGGTTACAACAAACAAACACGGGACCGCAGAAAATGTTTCCGCGGAAACAACTTTGCCGGATTCATGCAGGTTGCCGGAAGTTGGCGAGCGGCGTGCTGATGCGTTAGTCTGCCTTGCAGAGCGCTCCTTGCAACAAGATATACCGATGAATGCGCCGATCCGGGACGTGGTTGTGCTCATGAACGCCAATCCGGAACACCCGGACTGCAAGGTCAACGATGGTCCCTGCGCCTACACAAACAAGTTCACTGGTATCAACAAGGCAGTGATGCGTCGGGTCACCTGCGAGGCTCGAATCACACCGGTCCTGCAGGATGATCACGGCAACATCCTCGATATTGGGCGGAAAAGCAGGGTCATATCGCCAGCGCTGCGCCTGGCGTTGTCAATTCGTGATCAGGGCTGCCGGTTCCCGAGTTGCACACAAACCAGGTGGACCGATGCACATCATGTTCAACACTGGATTGATGGCGGCGAGACCAACCTGTCCAATCTTGTCACACTCTGCCGCCGTCATCACACAGCGTTACACCGTGGCGAGTTTTTTATTGACGCCATCAACAGCGGCTTTCGGTTCCGGGGCCGGGGGGGTGACTATATGCCTGACTGCGCGTGGTTATTCTCAGAGGATGCTTATGATGTTGTCGTTGCCAGCAAACCCCATCAGCCGCGCTGGAATGGTGATGCGCTGGACCTGGACCACGCCCTCTTCTGTCTGGACGTTGCCACGAGCAAGTCCCGGGCTTCACTCTAACTGCCGATAATTTTTCCGATCAGCCATGACATGCCCTAAACCTCCGGAGCAGGTAAGATACTTCCACCTGGCCATTATCCCGCTCCAGAGGAGCCTGCACACATGCATGTCACTAACGTCTGTTTTTTTCTTTTATTAATCCTTGGGTTTTCATCAGCCACAGCAGCGGCCGACACTATTGATCTCAGCGACGTCGGCGAGGTTCGTATCGACAATACCGGATCACCCGAAGCACAACAGGCTTTCCTTCATGGTCTGGCGCAATTGCATAACTTCGAGTTCGACTTTGCCGCTGCGGACTTCCGCGAAGCACAACGTATCGATCCGGAATTTGCACTGGCCTATTGGGGCGAAGCAATGTCTCACAACCATCCCATTTGGATGCAGCAGGATAGAGATGCGGCTCTTCAAATCCTCAATCAATATGCGCCGTCGGCCACCGCGCGACAGACCAAAGCCGTAACGGAACTCGAGCGGAATCTGCTTGCGGCCATTGACATACTTTACGGTGACGGCGAAAAGCAGGCGCGAGACGACCTTTATAGTGCAGAAATGGCGAGGCTGTTTGCCAGATATCCAGACAATGTCGAGATCGCCAGCTTCTATGCCCTGGCCATCATGGGTTCAGCGCACGAGGGACGAGACTTTGGACTCTACATGCAAGCCGCGGCAATTTTGCAGAGCTTCAGGAACGATTATCCCCGCCATCCCGGTGTCGTGCATTACCTCATCCACGCGACTGATGATCCCATTCACGCACCACTCGGCCTGAAAGCCGCACAGGCGTATGCCGACATCGCTCCCAATGCAGCACACGCACAGCATATGACAACTCACATTTTTCTGGCTCTCGGCGACTGGGAAGGTGTTATTAACGCCAACACCCGCGCGACTGACCTGATGAATGCGAACCGGGCCAGGCGTGGTCTCGATCCCACGGGATGCGGGCATTACCCATCCTGGCTCATGTACGGGCACCTTCAACTGGGACATCGAGATGAAGCGCTGCGCATCATGAACCTTTGTTATGACCGGGTATCCGAAGCCTCTTCCGGCAACACCGCCAGCTATTACCCCTGGCAACGTGCTCTCTATTTGTTCGATACCGGGCAATGGGATGGCGAAGTTGCCAGCATGAAGCCAGTTCTCGGTGAGCGTCTTAACTCACAAAACCTTATCGTCGATGGCTGGATTGCGATAAAAACAGGTGACATAAAAGGTGCGCGCGAAGCCCTGAAAACTGCGCAGGCGGCCCACCGGTCACAGAAGGAAAAAATGCGCGATGGGGCTGCGCCCGAGAATGATCGTTATCAAAAATTACCCGTCGTCAACCTTATGCAACTTGAAGCGCAAATACTGTTAGCCACCGACAACCGTGAAGCCGGTGTCGATCTTTTACGCAAGGCTGTAGATGTCGAGCTGGAACTTCCCTATGGATTTGGACCACCACGACCGGCCAAACCCAGCCTCGAGTTGCTGGGAGAAACGCTGGTCACACTCGGTCGGTATGCAGAAGCCGAAGCAGTGTTGCAAAAAACGCTGACCAGGACGCCCAATAAGGCACTTGGCCTGCTGGCACTCGAGAAGGCAAAAGCAGGTATGCAGGTTGTTATCAGCACTGACTAGGAATCGGTCCTTGCCGATCCGGGATGCATTCCCACATGCTTAACAGTCAGGAATTCGATATTCGTACCGCACAGAAAGCAGCCGTCGCGCTGGCCGCGATACTCGAGCGCCGAACGCGGGTCAAGGTCATTCTGGGCGAGGAGCGAGTTGTGCCTGGTACACTGGGCAAGGTCATCAGACTCCCTTCAATTATCGCGCGATTAGAAAGCCGGGTATCCACCACCAGGGCGCGGGGTCTCGAAGACTTCAGGCAACTATGGGACACACTCTCGGTCCAGACCACCCGGGAGGTCCTGAACGCAATCGGCTGGTACGAGCCGCATGAACTTGATTGGGAAGACCCGAGATCAAACAGACGCCCTGACCTGTCTGAGGACTGAAGCGGTGTCCCGCAAAAATACGCCGAGGTGCCCACTCTGCTATACTAGCGACTTCCTGCAACATCCAACCCAGTTTTGAAGAGAACATCATGCCATCACAAATCGAACTGCTCGAGGAGTCGATAGCAGACCTGGAACATGAGAGTGGACCAGAAAATCCGCTGTTGAAGGGCTTACGGCTGAAAGTTGCCGGGCTACATAGCCAGCAAGAGAAGGACCGGCTGAACCAGGCGGTGAAAGAGCTGCTAGGGAAACCCTGGACGCGCTAGAAAGC
>JAJFKA010000188.1 GCA_021773555.1 Gammaproteobacteria bacterium | reverse complement strand
GCACATAAACTGGGCAATAACTCAACAACAAACAAAAAGCCGAATCGTTAACTAAGCAATATTAAAGAAATGCGCCTTGTAATGGCGAAGTTCCTCAATCGATTCCTTGATGTCGTCAAGAGCGCGGTGCTTGCCAAGTTTGTGCATACTCGCGGCAACATCCGGACGCCAGCGAATTGCCAGTTCTTTCACCGTACTCACGTCCAGGTTACGGTAATGCATGAATAGCTCGAGCCGGGGCATGTAGCGGACCAGAAAGCGCCGGTCCTGACCGATGCTGTTTCCGCACAGCGGGGACTGTCCCCGTTCAACATAGTTACTGAGGAAATCGAGGGTAAGCTGCTCCGCTTCGGCCTCGGTCACACCTTCCGCACGAATCCTCTCAACCAACCCGGAGGCAGTATGGTGCTCGGTGTTCCAGGCATCCATCTCCGACAATAGTGCCTCACTTTGTCTAACGACAACAACAGGGCCCTCAGCAATTATCACCAGATCGGAATTAGTAATGATGGTGGCGATTTCGAGTATCCTTTCAGATTCGGGATCGAGCCCGCTCATTTCCAGATCCATCCAGACCAGATTTTCAGAGTAACTTCCCATATGTCGCGACGATCTCGGAGGCCCAAACAACGTATGTTAACTGAAAACCTATCGCGACTGTACCAGTCGACCGGGAGCTGCACTCGCACGTGTGCCGGACACTAAAAGTGTACAATGCAGTGCTCCGAGTAAACGTGACTGTCTATGTTGCCATTGATCATCGAACCTGAGGCATTTGCCGCGCAATCAGGATTAGCCGGTCTGCTGATAATTGACCTTTGTAATCCGCAGAACTACGCCGCAGCCCACCTCGCCGAGGCAGTGCATGTGCACCCCAGCGAACTGATCAGCGGCAGCAAACCCGCTACAGGTAAGCTGCCGGAAATCGGACGCCTCAATCAGTTGTTTTCGAGAATCGGCTATTCACCCGACAAGCACATCGTGGTTTATGACGATGAAGGTGGTGGCTGGGCTGGAAGATTTATCTGGACCCTGGATGTTGTTGGTCACCGGAACTACTCCTACATTAATGGCGGTCTTCGAGCCTGGGTTGCGTCAGGCCTGCCGACGACATCGCAGGTACCTGAGATAACACCATCCTCGGTGACGCTTACGATTCATCAGGCTGTTATCGCCAGCAAGCAGGATGTACTGGCGAGCATTGACGACCCGAACACCCTGGTCTGGGACGCACGTTCGATTGAGGAATACCGCGGTACAAGAGTGGTCGCCAATCGTGGCGGTCATGTTCCTGGAGCCGTCAGCCTCGATTGGCTGGAAACCATGGACCACACCAACAATCTTAAGCTGCGGCCTGACTTACAGGAGTTGTTGAATGAACGTGGTCTTGAAAAAGACAAAGCCATCATTACTCATTGTCAGACCCACCACCGATCAGGCCTGACCTACCTGATCGGTAAGATGCTGGGCTATCGCATCAAAGCCTATGACGGTTCGTGGTCAGAATGGGGAAATGACCCGGATACGCCGATCGAATCCGGATGAATACAATCTTCATCCTGATACAACGGTTATTGCCACATCATGGATTGTCGCGCCTGGTTGGCTTCTTTGCCAACTCACGAATACGCTGGTTAAAGAATTTCGCCATCAGGGGTTTCATCTACGCGTACGACATCGACATGTCGCCCTACCAACGACAACAAGCCGCGCAGTTCGTCACTTTTAATGACTTCTTTACGAGAGAACTGATTGAGGGCACGCGAACCATAAACGGTATTGTGACGAGTCCTGCCGACGGTACTGTGTCCGCTGTGGGAAGAATCGAGAACAACCAGATTTTCCAGGCAAAGGGACTCAGTTACTCTCTTGAGAAGCTCCTGGCGGGTTCTTTTAGCGATCGGTTCATTGATGGTAGTTTCGTTACCATCTATCTTGCACCCAACAATTATCACCGCGTACACTTGCCAGGTCATGGTCGGCTCCATGACTGTCGCTACCTCCCCGGAAAATTGTTTTCAGTTAACCAGGTGACTGCCGAAAATGTACCTGACCTTTTCGCTGGCAACGAACGGCTGGTATGTGAACTGGAAATTGATGACAGCGCCTTTGCCGTCGTCATGGTCGGCGCGATGATTGTTGCCGGGATTCAGCCTGCCTGGCGGGAACAGCCTTATCCACCAGGGCGATTCGTACATGAACAGTTCGACCCTCCCAGACAATTCAGCAAAGGTGATGAGCTTGGCCAGTTCCATCTGGGCTCAACCGTGATTCTGCTGTACAAAGGTAAGGTGGACTGGCGGGTCGCGGCTGGCGATCTTGTTAATTATGGTGATGCACTCGCCTGATGCCGGACCAACAACTCCTGGCTGCGAATTTCCTGGCGAACTATCCGCGCTCCCCAACGAAACCGATTACCTCCTTAAGGGTCTGTCTGTTCAGTAACACCATCAACAATCGATCAACACCGACGGCAATTCCCGAACAGGCAGGCATTTCACCAAGGGCAGCCAGGAGTCGTTCATCCGGTGCAATCCGGGTGAGGCCGCGGACTTCGCGCATGGCGTTATTGCAATCCATTCTAGTGCGTAACTCTGCCGCATCACCGAGTTCGTGGTATCCATTGCCAAGCTCGACACCCGCCGCATAAACCTCAAAACGCCGGGCAATCTGATGCCCATCGACCTCCTGCATCTGTGCAAGCGCTACCTGGCAGGCCGGAAAATCAAACACGAGAGTCGCGGTTAGTAAATCCGGCCCAATAAGCGTTGCGAAAAGACAATCCAGGTAGGCGGCACAGGTTGCAGCATCATCGTGCTCGGCAATATGCGTACAATCAACACGCCACTGCCCGGCGAGTTCGCGCAATTGAGTGAGCCCGAGCGTATGGGGATTAGCACCGAAATACTGCTCAAACAGGCTCCGATAGGAGATTCGCCTGAACTCATTGAAACATCCCACCTGAACATCAAGGGACACCCGGGACAATAGCCGTTCGGTATCCAACATCAAAGCGTCGAGGTCGAAGTTCAGCCGATACCATTCCAGCATCGTAAACTCGATATTGTGTTTCCGGCCCACCTCGGCTGCCCTGAATGCCGGGCAGATCTGGTAAATTGAACCACTGCCTGATGCCAGCAGTCGCTTCATGGCATATTCCGGCGAAGTCTGCAGATAATGGATCTTACCCAGGCTGGCAAGCGACAAATTCTCGATGTAAGGATCAGTTACGCCGGTTTCGGCAAGCAGGGGCGTGGTCGTTTCGAGGACATCCTGCTCCAGAAAGTAGGTCCGGATGGACCGTAGCATCCTGGCCCTTTTAACGAGCGTGGCCTGATCGAGCCCCGGGTGCCAGTGGCTCATCGTGTCAGGTTTTCGCGCGATTCTGATATTCACCGGTGCGGGTATCGACGCGAATTACCTCGCCTATGTTGATGAACAAAGGCACCTTGACGATGGCACCGGTGCTCAAAGTAGCCGGTTTGGATCCACCGCTGGCAGTATCACCCTTCAGACCTGGATCAGTTTCGGTAACTTCGAGCTCGACAAAATTCTGCGGTGCAACCGATATCGGTGCGTCATTCCATAAGGTGACCGTGCATCGATCTGTTTCTTTCAGCCATTGCACGCAATCTGCAACCGCGGTCTTGTCTGCACCCAGTTGCTCATAAGTCCCATCAGTTTTCATGAAATGCCAGTACTCGCCATCCGTGTACACATATTCCATTTCGTATTCCATCACATCCGCTGCTTCCAGCGTCTCGCCCGACTTAAATGTTCGTTCCCACACTCGCCCGGTCTTCAGGTTCCTCAATTTAACCCTGCTAAAAGCCTGACCTTTGCCAGGTTTAACGAACTCATTCTCGACGATGCTGCAGGGATCTCCTTCCAGCAGCACTTTCAGTCCCGATTTGAATTCGCTTGTAGAAAATGTGGCCATTTTGTTCTCGATGGATCGTAGAAGGCTTAATGATAACGGATAAGAATGTAACTTTGCAGTTAGGATAAACTGCACTTTTCTCGTTAGCATGGCTGGCATCCAGGGACCGGTGTCTGGAATCTGAACGCCGCGATGGGTTGGGCAGATCATGATCCTCCCAAAATTCTAAATCTGCTATAGTATTGCCACGATTTTTTGGACATCTGATGAAAAGCAAAGAGCCAGTCAAGCTCCTGATTCTGGAGGAATCCCAGAACAGGGCGGAGGAACTCATTGTTCTGCTGCGCACGGCTGGACGGGCGACGCGCGCCCAACAGATTGAATCAAGAGAAGATCTCAACAGCAAACTTCAGGATCAGTCCTGGGATCTGTTACTCGCCTCGGGCGAGGCTGAAGATCTTAACGCGGAAGCTGCCATTACCCTCATCAGACAGATGGAAAAAGACATTCCGGTGATAATCATCGCCGAAAATCGCGATCCTCAATCCATCACCGATGGACTGAAGCTGGGTGCAAAAGATGTAGCACTGGAAGACGACAATGAACGATTGCTGCTGATCATTGAGCGGGAACTCGAAAATCTGGAGGTCAGGCGACAGAAACGACGAGCTGAGGTCGAGCTCCGCGAAACTGACCGCCGCAATCAACTGCTGCTGGACAGTTCAAGTGCAGCCATCGCGTACGTGCATGAAGGTATGCACATCTACGCTAACAAGGCATATGTTGAGCTGTTTGGCTATGAAGATTCCGATGAGTTCGCAGGTATTCCCATTATTGACCTCATTGCCTCGGAGGATCAGGACAAATTCAAAAACTTTCTGAAGTCCTACAGCGATGAGGATGCCATCACCGAAGAATTCAGTTGTGTCGACAGCGATGGCTCAACAATCCTGTGTGACCTGTCCCTGTCACCTGCCAGTTATGATAGCGAACAATGTACCCAGGTCATTTTCAGGACCATGGTTGATGATGTCGATCTTCGCGATCGCATCAAGGAAATATCCAGCCAGGACCTGCTCACCGGTTTGTTCAATCGACAATACTTTGTCGATCAGCTTGATTCAGCTGTGGATCAGGCGAGCAACGGCGAACAGTCATGGGTGCTGTTCTACATTTCCATCGACCATTTTGCCCGCGTGCGATCCGAAGCGGGCATCTCCAACGCTGATCTGGTCCTCGGAGATCTCGCCGCGCTGATCCGAGGTATCGTGGATGACCAGCACGTCATGGCCAGATTCGGTGATGATGTATTCAGCCTTCTTTTCAAGGACGGTGACCGTGAAATCGCTTCGCAGATGGCGGAAAAGATTCGCAGCACTGTCGAGGGACATCTTTCCGAGGTTTCGGGGAAGTCCTATCAGCTGACAGTCCGTATCGGTTTATCAATGATTTCAGAGAATGTCCCTTCAGCAGAGGAAGTCATTTCCCGGGCACACCAGGCCGCCGACTCAATTGATGACGGAAACGGCGTTAACTTTTTTCAGCCCCAGCAAGTCACCGTTGGTGAAGACGGCAAATCTCTGACCACTGAAACGATCAAAGATCTCGTTCGCGAAGCGATATCGAAGAATTTACTCAAACTCGCATTTCAACCAATCATCAGCCTGCACGGCGAGGACGATGAGCAGTTCGAAGTATTGCTGAGGTTACTTGACGAAGACGGGAACGAGCTCCTGCCAGGACAATTTCTTGGACCCGCCGAAGATGCCGGGCTGCTGGAAAAGCTGGACAGGTGGGTGATTTTACAATCAATTAAATGCCTGTCTGAGGAACGTGAGGCTGGCAAAAAGGCGCGCCTGTTTATCAATATCACGCACAAATCCATCTCCGACGATACCTTTTTGCCCTGGATGAGCGTTGCACTTAAAGCTGCGCGGTTGCCGAGTGACGCCATTATTTTTCAAATTCATGAGAACGACGCAACCTCCTACATCAAACAGGCCACACGGTTTGCCAAAGGGCTGGCGCAGCTACATTGCAAAACCTCTATCAATCACTTCGGCTGTTCCCTCAATCCGTTCAATTTGCTCAAACATCTGACACCGGACTACGTCAAGCTGGATGGCTCTTTTGCACAGCAGCTTGAAGACAGCAATGAAAAGCAGCAGGAACTTGTCGACATGGTGAAGTCACTGCAGACTACCGGAGTTCTCACTGCCATCTCAGGTGTGGAATCTCCTGCTGTGTTGCCGACCTTATGGGAGGCGGGTGTGAACTATATCCAGGGATTCTATATTTCCCCGCCCCTGGATAACCTTGACTACGATTTTTCTGATGAGGATTTGTAACGAATCATCGCTACCCTTCCCGGTCATGAATCCCCATCAAATAGAGAATGCTATCCAGACCCAGGGTTGATATAGCGTGTTCAGCACTTTCCTTTACCACTGCTTTGGCATGATAGGCAATACCCAGACCAGCCGCTGCCAGCATGGCCAGATCATTCGCACCGTCGCCCACGGCAATGGTTTGCTGCATCGAAATATTTTCTCTGGCGGCGAGTTCTGTCAGCAATTCTGCCTTGCGCGCAGAGTCGACAATGGGTTCCCTGACCCGCCCCGTGAGTACTCCGTCAATTATTTCCAGCTCGTTGGCAAAAACATAATCAATACCCAGGTTTTTCTGCAAGACCTCGCCGAAGAATGTGAAGCCACCTGACAGTATCGCGGTCTTGTATCCAAGCATATTCAGGGTCTTGAACAGATGCTCAGCACCTTCCATCATCGGTAGTGTTGCCGCGACTTTGTCGAGTTCCGTTTCTTTCATTCCGGCGAGCAGACTGACTCGCAGGCGCAGACTCGCTTGAAAATCAAGTTCACCATTCATCGCTCGCTCGGTGATCTGTTCAACCTCCGCTCCCACACCAGCACGATGTGCCAGTTCATCAATCACTTCGGTATCAATTAACGTGGAGTCCATGTCGAATGCGACCAGACGGCGGTTACGTCTAAAGATACCGTCTTCCTGGACCGCGATGTCAATCTCCATTTCGGAGGCGATGGTCATCAGGTTACGGCGAAAATCGTCATCCGGTTCGCCTCGCAGTGAAAACTCAACACAGGCTTTGGTGCGTGGACTGTCGCTGACCAGCGGTACCCGTCCGGAAAGACGCGTGATGTTATCAATGTTCAGGCTGCTGGCAGCAATTACTCTCGAGACCGCAGCCATGTGAACCGCTCGAATTTTACGTGCCAGTACCGTGAGGATAAATCTGGACCTGCCCTGAAGTTGTACCCAGCTGTCATAGCTTATTTCATCTACCGGAGAGAATTTAACGCTGACGCCGAGTTCATGGGCACGAAACAGGATTTCCTTGAACAACAAAGCAGCATCATCAGGAACCGTCGTCAGGATGCCGAGGGTCAGAAAATTGTGAATCACCGCCTGGCCGACATCAAGAATATCAACGTCAAACTCTCCCAACAGTTGGGTCACAGCGGCTGTCAATCCCGGCTTGTCCTCGCCGGTGATATTAATTAGAACCAGCTCAGTCATACTTCTCTCTAGCCCGCATTATTCATGAAGGGAATGGATTTTATGGCAATTGTGGCGAAGAAGGTTGGACAAACATCGTGAAAGGCATAGCCGTAGCTATGTCTTGAGCGATTTTGTTCAAGATTCGAAGGCAGAATTGTCAGAAAAC
>JAJFKA010000187.1 GCA_021773555.1 Gammaproteobacteria bacterium | reverse complement strand
GAGGACGTCCTGCCGTATTTTAATCGGCTTGAGAATGACTTGTTTTACGGCAGTGCGCACTACCACGGCGACAGTGGTCCGATCCCTGTTTTCCGGGCATCGCTAAATGAATTTGGCCCGGTAGACCGTGCCCTGCTGGAGAGTGCACTCTGCAATGGTTACGATTTCGCTCCTGATCACAATGCGCCTGGTGCCCTGGGGGTTTCTCCCTATGCGATCAACAGCCTGAATGGTCGCCGGGTTAGTACCAATGACGCCTATCTGGAGCCGGGTCGTGGTCGAAACAACTTAACGATTGTGGGTAACTGCAAAATCGATCAGATCATCTTCGAAGGTAGCCGCGCCATTGGCGTGCGGCTTGAGGATCAGCAGGAAATGTTTGGCGATTGCATTATCCTCTCGGCGGGCGCAGTCCATTCGCCGACGATTCTGATGCGCTCGGGCATTGGACCGGCTGACCATCTTGCGGAGGTGGACATTCCCGTCAGGCTTGACCTGCCGGTAGGTGAAGGATTTCAGGATCATCCCATCGTCGGCTTCAGTTACGTGCTGAAACCGGACTACCTGATGCCTGTTGATTTTCGACACACCAACTGCTGCATTCGCTACAGTTCTGAACTCGCCGGTGCAGGACCGGGTGACATGATGATAGTAGGCATGAATCGTCTTGGCGACGGCATCACGCGCCATGTGGTGAGAGACAAGGACAGGATTGGAACCATTGGTGCCTGGGTCAACGAATGTTACTCCCGGGGAACACTGCGGCTGCGCTCGAGGAGCCCTGGTGACGAACCCGTAATCGATGAAAATATGCTCAGCGATGAACGCGATCTGGTGCGCCTTCGAGACGGCGTCAGGCGACTTTTGGAAATTGCAGCGCATCCGGCGTTTGAGCTGATAGCAGAATCGAGTATGCGCATGGGTGATGAAAAGCCAATCAGCGAATGTCGGGACTCAGATCTGGATCAATGGATGTTGTCCTATGCAGGCGATACCCAGCATGCGACCTGTACGTGTCGTATGGGGTCGTCAGATGACCCTCGCACCGTAGTGGACTCGGCCTGCCAGGTGCTGGGTACTCAAGGTTTGCGCGTGATAGACGCGTCAGTCATGCCAAACGTGCCGCGAGCCAATACTCATCTGACGACCGTGATGATTGCGGAAAAGATGGCAGAGCAGTTGTAGTGTTAATCTGTTCCGCACATCGCCGGGTTGGAAACAGAACTCCGGGGCATCAAACCGGGTTAGCGTTCGTAAAAGTCCGCGCCGTGCCGTCCCGTGACGCCTTCAGTCATTCTGAGCAGTTGTTTCTGGCGCGGATTCAATAGCTCCAGCCATGCTTCCGGAAACTGATCGTGGGGATCACACTGAAATCTTGTCCACTGGCCGTAACGATAGTGTCCGAACATCGCAGCCCGAATTGATTCGGTTCTGTTCTCCCCGCCACCGTGCCAGGTCTGTCCGTTGATGATGATGACACTCCCCGCGGGAGTAACTGCCTGCATATCGTAGCGCAGCTCGAAGCCAGGTGGGGGTTCCTGCAAATGGCTCTGGTGACTGCCGGGTACAACGAAAGTCGCGCCATTGTCTATGGTGTAGTCATGCAGCGGCCAGATGGTGTTCATCATGATCGGCGCGTGCGTACCGTACTGATGTAGTGGCAGTGGAATATCACTGTGCAGGGTTTGTTTGCCATCACCCGGTCGCACGAGACGAGAGTTCAGGCTTCCCAGGATCAGATCCCTGCCCATGATCGCTTCAATGTAAGGCAAAACCTTTTCGTGATCGATTAGTGGAAAAAACATTGGATCAAGATTGATAAGATTGGCCACATGTCGGGCGACGCCACGATGTCCGGTATCAACGCCGATACCTTCTTCGGCTTTAACCACAAAGTCGCGCAAGCGGGCCACAGACTTATCATCGAGAACTTCCTCGATTATGGTGAATCCAAACACGCGGAGTTCAGTCAACTTTTGATCAAATTCATTCATCGGTTGTATTCCCGGACCCGTGATTACTACAGGTCAACTGCCCGAATTCACGCGATTCGGTAATACCAGAACCGCATGGCCCGGGCAGGTCGCTTCATTGTTCTGGTTCACGACATTGGTCGTCAGCATGACGAGGTTTTCACCACCTTCTGTTTTCTTTTCTGTGACCTTGCCCGTCACTGTCAACACGTCGTCCTTCTGGTTGATGGCACGGTACTGGCAACCCACCTCGCGGATTTCTGCCTCGTCTCCAATCCAGTCACGCAGTGCATTGACGATGTAGGCGTATCGCAGGTTACCCATGCCAAAAGCGCCTTGTTCATTTTTTGCGGCGACGCCGGCTTTGTCATCCATGTGAAAAGGTACAAATTCATCGTTCACGGCCGCATAGCGGTTCCACTCCATAAAGGAGGTTTTTCGCGCCCACGCAGGCACTTCGTCACCGATGTTTACGTCTTCAAAGTAGAGGTTGATGGTCATGTGATTTCCTGTGTCATTGGTATCAGTAGCGTATGCCTGTGGAAATTCTGGTTCGCACCAGTTCATCGAACTGATTACACCACTCGGTTTCTGTAAACGTGTATAACATCAGACCCATCCTGCCCTGCCTTTCGTTCCAGTCCTTGAGTCGTGATCGTGAGCGAATGATATCCCCGGCTTTCATGGGTACGCCGTAGGTATCAGTTTGACCCCCATTAAGCCCGGTTTGACCACGACGCTCACTGTTCTTGTCTCGCTTCGTCGCAACCCTGGGACGGGGGCGATCGACCGGCCATGCAAATGGATTGAAATCCGGTGGTGCGATGATCCCGCCATAGCGTGTCGTAGACGCGTAGTCGGGATCCCAGTAGATCGAAGGGGGTTTCTCCGGCCAGTAGGTTGCGATAGCCCACTTGCGAATATCGGATTCTGATATTGGCGGCGACGTTCTTTCATTGCCCCACACGCCCTTGCGATCGGCCATATCAGCGGTTACCAGCGTTGCTTGCTCATTACTCGACATCGCCTGCTCCCATCAGGTTACGGTCGACTGATTCAACACTAACAAAGTTCCGGAAGCAATGGCGGACAAGGCAGGATGGCCTGGTCTATAACTTTGGTGACCCGGTATACTGAAATCGGCGTACGTGTGGGAGTTCTGCACAATCACGAGAAGGGTGGGTGATGATTTATTTGAACGTGGTATTAACCGTGAATGAACCTGGCGATACTGAGACGGTCGCCACGTTACTTGGTCAGCAGGCAGCGATGTCTCTTAAGGAACCGGGTTGTGCTCGATTCGAGGCCTACCGGTCCGCGCTGGAGCCGGACGTGTTTTTTCTGGTGGAGCAATGGCTGACCCAGGCCCATCTGGACGGGCATCGCCAGGGTCAGGCATTCACTGAAATCTATCAACCCAGGGTGCTGCCACTGGTCACCCGCCAGGCACATCCTTGTTACCCGGTCCCGACTCCTGAATAAGAGAACAAGTGGAATGGTTGCGGGCTCCTGGTTGCGGACTCTCAATAGTCCCGGAACCCTTGTGTATTTCGTGTGCAAAGGCTGGTCACGGCGCAAACCTCAACGGCGTCGAACACGTTCGCTCATATCGGAATACGCAGTGATGATGAGCTTCTTCAGAGCATCGCGGTTACAGGATTTAACCGGACTGATTTTAGTGTGACGCATGCGTTTTCCTGTGCCTTGCAACAGGTGAGCAGGATCTGGCAGGAAGGCACCGGCAAAGAATCCAACACTGACATGAGCAGTGAATACGTCGATGTACACAAACGGCACATCTTCGACACACGCAACGGGGCAGCCATCATGGATCAACTCAAGTATGTCATCGCCGGTTGCTCTTACCTCGTCATACCAGCCCCTGGCGATATGACCCAGTTCATCGGGTCGCGCAGCAAACCAGCGGTCAATGTCGGGATCGTGGCTGCGGCCATAGGACAGGCTAAACAGATCATCCATCATCTGGTCTCACCGACTGATTCTCAGGTTGCTTCAACTTCCTTTCATGCATTAGTTCGCATTTCCGATTGCAACCAGGTAACGCAAGAATCCCAGGCGAGTTCTGCCTGCTTCTCCCGATACACTTCAGGGCGCGTGAAGTTTAGAAACGCATGTCCCGCTCCCTGGTAGGAATCCAATCGGAACTCGACTCCAGCGCTTTGCAACCTTTGCTCGATGATGACCCGGTCGGCTGGACTCGGATTCACATCATCCTCACCAAAAATACCGAGAACCGATGCGTGTATCGCATCGGTCTGGTCCAGAGGCGAAGGCAGGCCTGCGTCGCGGGACTTCATGATGTTTCCGCCGTGAATGATAATTCCAGTTTTTAATCGATCGTCATGCGCCAGGTTGAGGAATGCCAGTCTGCCACCCATGCAGAAACCAAGGATGCCGATGGGCGTAACTGCATAGGCTTCGAGAAAATCCGTCGCCACCCGCATATCAACGATGGCTTCAGTGTCGACGACTTTAGACCAGGGCTCAGTCAGGTCGCTGCCCTGGCGATGGTAAAAGTCAGGGGCGATGGCGAGATAACCCAGGTTTGCCAGTCGCTCGCATATGTCTCGAATGAACTCGTCAACGCCCGGGCCGTGCATGCAGACCAGGATACCGCCGAAAACGTTTGTGGCTGGGCGGGCGACATAACAATCCATCTGTCCAGCGTCGATTGTGAGCGCAACCCGTTCACCCACGGCGGTGCTTCTCGGCGCGGACTTGAACGCACAGATTACGTCGCATGCAATTCTCGCCGTGCGGCACCGAGGTGATATTCTCGCATGAGCAGAAACATCGGCAGCCCCAGAGATACCCCCACCGTCAATGTTGCCACCCAGGGCATCCAGACGTGCTTCATCCCAAGTCGTCTCGACTCAACATCAACAAATGTTAACAAGACAATGGCGGAAATGACGACGTCGGACCAGGCGAAAGTACTCAATCTGGAGCCGAGAATTTCATTAACGAACAGCCTCCTCACAGGCATCGCGAGCCGGGGGTAATTGTCCCGTAATTCAGGTTATTTTCCAATAATTTCCAGAGTGGCGAAATTCATCCAATCGTTCGCATCCAGAATCATTCCGTGAACATCACGATCTCTTATGAAAACAACAGCAACGGCTGCCAGTCACCGTCGAATTCCTGGGTATTGCGCCAGACCTGTTGCTCCTCACCAGCTGCGAGCGGAAGGCATCTCGAGGAAATCACTGCATCCTCCTGATGCTCGAATCCAGAGACTGTCTGCGCCTCGAAATCGATGATGGAAAATCCCGGTCTGTGTTCGCCTTTCAATGTTCCGGCATTGATCAAAGTGAGGTTTTCGAAATGAATCATCGTACGGAAGTGCATGTGGCCGTTGATGACATAACGATATTCGTCGTCCTCTATGATCTGATCGAGCTGCCGGCTTCGCTCCGTTGGCATGCGCACGGTCCCCGGCCAGATTTTCTGCAGATCGTTATCACCCATACCGTGGCAGAGCAACAGTTTGCCGGTGAGCGTTTCGATTTCGATTTGCGTCGGCAGGCTTTGCAGATAACTGATCGTGCCCGCAGTCAGATCTTCCAGATGATGGGCGAAAGGGATATGTCGTGCCTTGTTGGTCAGCATCCAGCGATCATGATTGCCACGTACTGTCGACACATCGTGGTGGCAGAGGAGCTCTGCGGCGCTGTCGGGACATCCGGCACCGTCGACAATGTCACCGGTACAGACGATCGCGTCGACGTTTCTGTCGGCCAAATGGGCTAGTGTCTGGCGAAGGCGCTCGTCCTCCGCATGCACATCACCGATTACTCCCAGCCGGGTGACAGGATTGCTGGCAGGTCGCATTGGAGAAGCCGTTACCGACACAAAACCCGGTTAGCCGTGATCACTTTTTCTGATCAGCCAGGGCACGTTGCACAGATTCCCGGGCACCGACTTTCTCATACCATGCGCTGGCACCCTCAAGGCTGGCGAGCAGGTCAACGTCAATGTTCGCCTTTGCTGATCGGTTAGCCAGGATGAATGAAAAGTACCCTACTATGTCCGCATAGCTGAACTGGTCTCCCGCAATCCATGGATTGAATTTTGTCAGCTTGCCAAGTGCCGCGGTGCCTTTCGGCAAATCAGTTTTCAAGCTGTCCTTGATGTGATCCGGTACAGGCCGGTCACGCAGGGCGCCGTACCCCTGACGGGCCACGAGTTCCACATGCAGTTCCAGTGCCTGGGCGATCTCGCGGACCTTGGCGCGCTGAAATGCATCGCCGGGAATAAGGTTTGTTTCGCTCGATACTTCCTCCAGGTATTCGAGAATCGGGATCGACTCGGAAAGAAACCCGGATTCCGTTTCAATGCAGGGAATTTTTCCCATCGGGCTCTTCTGCAGAAAGGGCTCTTCCTGTGACGGTGGGGTTAACACCTCTTCAAATTCGATCCCTTTTTCGAGCATGGCTACTTTTATCATGTTGTAGTAGTTACTTAAGGGTGCACCGTAAAGCTTGATCATGAATTTGTTCTCCATTGACTGAGGTATCGCCACAGGTCAGGGTTTGCCTGATCTTCGATAGGAATATTGGCGACTGGAGCAAGAATAGGCGAGTCCTGGCGCCACGTCACGTGCTGGATTCACAATGACCGTGCTTGTGAAGGCCCTGGGTTTACAGTAATAATACGGAAATTCTGCGCGAAACCCTCAATCAGGAGACCGATATGAGCGAAGCAATCAGCCACGACGAGTTCCCAGACCCCTATACCATGCCACTGGAAGACATCGATGTGAGCAGCCCCATGCTGTTCAAGGCAAATGCATTCTGGCCTTATTTCGAGCGCCTTCGCAACGAGGACCCGGTGCACTACTGCAAGGAAAGCCCATTCGGGGCTTACTGGTCGATCACCAAGTTTAACGACATTATGGAAGTTGAGAAAAACCACGAGGTATTTTCCTCGGAGGTTGGTGGCATTTCGATTTTTGAGCGTATGGAAGACTTCAAGACCTCAAGTTTTATTCAGATGGACCCGCCCAAGCACGATGTACAACGAAAAACTGTCACCGGTGTTGTCCAGCCCAGCAATCTGGCGTTGCTTGAGCCTGTCATTCGCGAGCGAGCTGGAAAAATCCTGGACGAACTGCCCATCGGCGAGACATTTAACTGGGTAGATCGGGTCTCAATCGAATTGACCACCCAGATGCTGGCCACATTATTTGATTTTCCTTTCGAGGACCGGCGCAAACTGACCTATTGGTCTGATTGTGCGACCTCATCAGAGGTCAATGGTGGAACTACACCCGAGACCGTCAGGCGCGCAGCGTTGCTGGAGTGCCTTGAGGTATTCACCGGGCTGTGGAATGAACGTATTAACCAGCCACCGGGCAATGATCTGATCTCCATGATGGCACACAGTGAAGATACTCAGAACATGGAACCTATGGAATTTCTGGGCAACCTCATTCTGCTGATCGTTGGCGGCAATGACACCACCCGTAACTCGATATCAGGGGGGGTGTATTTTCTCAACCAGTTCCCCGCGGAGTATGAAAAGCTGCGCAAAAATCCTGAATTGATTCCCGTCATGGTCTCGGAAATCATTCGCTATCAGACTCCACTGGCACACATGCGTCGTACCGCGACCCAGGACTATGTCCTGCGCGGCAAACATATCAAGAAGGGTGACAAGGTGATCATGTGGTACGTCTCTGCTAACAGAGATGAAGAGGTGATAACAAATCCCAACGAATTCATCATTGATCGGGACCGGTCCCGGCACCACATGTCGTTTGGCTTTGGTCTGCACCGCTGCATGGGAAACCGGCTTGCTGAAATGCAGCTGCGCACCGTGTGGGAGGAAATTCACAAGCGCTTCCGATTTGTTGAAGTGGTGGGCGAGCCCCTACGCGTACAATCGAGCTTTGTAAAAGGCTATGAGGAACTGCCTGTCAGGTTGCATGCCTGGTAGATTCCACGACCGGTTAGACTGGAAGAACCCCTGATCAGGCGTTAGCCTGCTCCGTGGTTCTGACGTCAATACCCGCCTCCGCCGCAAGTTTGAATCCGTACACTCGCTTGTTGTGATCAAATACCGACGATACCAGCATGAGTTCATCCGCACCGGTTCTGCTGATGAACGATGCCATCTCCTGTCGAATAACCGCAGGTGATCCCACCGCTGAGCAACTACTCATCTGCGCTAACAGGCCCCGGTCCTGATCACTGAGCGATGCTTCAAAACCTTCAATTGGCGGCGGTAATTGTCCTGGATTACCGTGACGCAGGTTCAGGAATGATTGAATGGAGGATGAGCGCAGGAAATGTGCCTCCTCATCGGTGTCGGCGGCACAAACATTGAAACCAAGCATCAGATAAGGTGTTTGCAGTTGTTCTGACGGCTCGAATCTCTCCCGGTAAATTGCTATCGCCTGCATCATTGCGGCAGGTGCGAAATGTGAGGCGAAGGCGAATGGCAAGCCAAGCATCGCTGCGAGTTGCGCACCAAACAGACTGGAACCCAGTATCCAGAGTGGCACATGGGTACCTGCACCGGGCACCGCAGTCACTCGCTGGCCCGGTTCTGCATCCTTGAAGTAGTGCTGCAATTCAACCACGTCCCGGGGGAAATCATCGACGCCAGCGTTTAATGTCCGCCGTAACGCCTGCGCGGTAATGCCATCCGTCCCGGGGGCCCTGCCAAGACCGAGGTCAATCCTGCCGGGAAACAGCGACGCCAGGGTACCAAACTGTTCCGCTATGACCAGCGGTGCATGGTTTGGCAGCATGATGCCGCCCGCGCCGACGCGGATAGTTGAAGTACCACCGGCAATATGGGCGATGACGACGGCGGTAGCCGCACTTGCGATACCGCGCATGTTATGGTGTTCAGCCACCCAGAATCGCCGGTAGCCGAACTTTTCCGCGTGCCGGGCGAGATCCAGCGAATTAGCCAGGGCCTGGCCGGCAGTGCTGCCCTGGGTGATCGGTGAGAGGTCAAGAACTGAAAGTTCGGTCATGGTTGAGCTGCGTGTTTAATGTGCGCGCTAGTTGAACATGAACCAGCGGCGAACCGCAATTCCCTGTGGGATAAAGGGAACGACAGCGATACGGGAGTGAACTTATGGCGTTTGTGCAGCATCGACTGGGGAAGACACACTACACCCGGAAGGGACGGTCCGGGTTAACGCCCATTATCTGGCTTCATGGTGGCCCTGGGGGTATGCACCAGCCTGACAGCAATGTGTTCCGCCTCGCCGCTGACCGGCAAGTCTATTGTTATACCCAGTTAGGGAGTGGTAAGAGCAGCAAGACCACAAAGAAACTCTGGAAAATCGAAACCTTCGTCGCTGAACTGTCATATCTGATTGATGCCTGGCACCTGTGGGAATTTCACCTGATGGGTGGCTCCTGGGGTACCACTCTGGCACTTGAATATTACCTGCGCAAACGCGGCAAAGGCGTCAAGTCACTGGTGTTCCAGTCGCCACTGTTCAGTACGCGTGACTGGAAGACCGACGGCCGACGGTTAATTAAGGGTCTGCCCGCCAGGACGCGACGCATCATCGAAACCTGCCATGACATTGGTGCCACAGATTCAGCGGTTTATAAAAAAGCCATGGGCGAGTATTACGATAAGCATGTGTATCGCAACAAGCCGAAAAAGGAGAAACGGCCGGTCAACCCGAATGGCGAGGCTATTTATGAATATATGTGGGGACCTGCTGAGTTTGAACCAACCGGTACGCTTCGTGGATACACACGGGTGGCAGACCTGTCAAAAATAAAAGTGCCGACTCTGGTCATCTGCGGGCAACATGATGAAGCGACACCCGAAACGGGTATCCGCTATGCGAACAAAATTCCCGGCTGCGCGTTTGCGGAAATCAGGGATGCCAGTCATGTGATCTGGAAGGAGAAACCGGCCAGCATCCTCGGTGTTATCAAGCCGTTCCTGAAGGACGTTGACGATTCGAATGGGTGATACTTGAGGTCACGAGTAAAACTCAGACAGTTTGTTTGAACCCGTCACGTACAACCGGCTTTATTCTGGCGATGTAAAGCAGTGACTCAACACAGTCCCTGATCGATTCGTCCAGTGGGCGAAAGCGGATTGGCAGAATGGCGCGTATTCGGTCATTGCGAAGTTCACATCCCGCCCATATTGCGCGCAGTTCCTGCTCGCGTACCTGAACTCTTTCGGGGAATGAGTCGGTAACTTCTGGTGTGTCATGTCCCAGTTCTGGCAGCAGTCGATCAATACTGGCGCAAATGTCTTCAACATTGCGCGTGTCGGTTGACCAGGCGATGTAGCGTTCACCGTTCTTCACATCAACGCTTTCCAGTAAGCCGATATGACACTCGGCATCGTCCCGGACATCAACCGTCATCCAGGGTCGATAAGCGCCGTTCTGGAAATACTTGCCTAGCAGCATCATCTCGATATTGTGTTGCCAGGGCCCCATGTTCTTCTGATGAGCTGACTGGATCGGGCCGACGTTATCCGCCGGGCAGCAGGTGATGGCATCCCAGTTGCCATTTTGCTCTGCTGCCTCGGAAAAGACTCGCTGCGCGATGACCTTACCCATGGAATAGCCCTGACCACGTTCCGGGGTTCGTTTCGGATTTTGTTCATCGGGGTAGCGATCCTCATAGCAGACAGGCCTGCGTACCAGTTCCTGCATGTCAGCCTCGGAAATTACGGCGGCAATGCTGGAGGTGACGATCACCCGGGTCACAGTCTGTGCTTTATTGACGCTCTCAATAATGTGATCACAAACGCGTTTTACATAGTCCTGGTCGTCATAGTCGCTGACATGAGACACATGGCAGACCCCATGGCAGCCAGTGAAAATCCCATCGAAACAGCCGTCGTTATCCAGGTCGGCTGAGTAGAGCGTTAAGCGACCAGAGGCATAGCCGTGCATCTGTTTGAGGAAAGTGGTTTTGCTTTCGTCATCGACGTCGCGTACGCAAGCGCGAACGCGATAGCCTTTGTCCAGCAGCAAACGGACGATCCAGCCACCGATAAATCCGGCAGCGCCGGTCACTGCGACGGTACCACCTTTTGGAATTGGTGCCATAAGTTCCTCAGTAAGATCACAAGAAAGTGGGTGATTAAAGCATTTTTACCTTGCCGATGTAGGGCAGGTTTCGATTTCGCTGGCCATAGTCGATACCATAGCCGACGACAAACTCGTCAGGAATCTCGAATCCTATCCAACGCACGTCAACGGAAACCTCGCGTCGCGAAGGTTTGTCCAGGAGCGCACAGACCTCCAACCTTTCCGGCTGACGAGAACGAAGCAGTCGTTGTACATGCGCCATCGTGTGTCCGGTGTCCACGATATCCTCCACCAGAAGTACGTCACGGCCATTGATGCGACCGCGTAAATCTTTGAGGATTCTCACCTCCCGTGAGGATTCCATCGCGTCGCCGTAGGAGGAGACTTCCAGAAAATCCACTTCAACGGGCATTTCCAGTTCTCGTACGAGGTCTGCGATAAATATAAATGATCCGCGCAACAAGCCGACGACAGTCAGTTTCTCGGAATCGCAGAAGTGCGCGGTGATCTCTTTGGCGAGGCTCTCGACCCGGGCAGCGATTGACTTTGCCGAGATCAGCTCTTCGATTACGTAGTCACTGTGGTCCATCAAATACCTTCTGTCATGTTTATCGCCAGTCGTAGTACATGCAACCACTGTTAGACTTAGCGTTAAGCCGCGTGCGTGCCACCAGCGTGTTTATAGTAACGTGATGCGTTGTCGACGCTCAAATTTTCTTTTTCGGTTTCAAGCGTTGTTCAGATCTCCTAGCATCCCTTTGTTAGGCACGCTGGTGCATACCCTTGTATTCCCGCTGCTGGCGGTCATGCTCATCAGTGCTGCGTTGTATTTCAAATGGCAGATGTCGGCATCGCTGATGGCGGGCATTATGTTAATCGCAGCCTGTCCGTCTGCTGATTTTCTACCAGCAATGGGATGTGATGAGCGTCGCGATTCCGGAAGCGATGCCCTGGGCGATTGGAACCCGGCCTGATGTTGCTGTCCTGCCCTCGGTTTACTTTGCTGTGGTGGTGATTACGGGTTTTGCTTTTGCACATTACTGGCGGCGCAGGCAGGCTGACGCGCCGTCAGAGTAGTCATGCCGCCGCGGTTGCCGTGAGAGCGATTTTTATTGCTGTCTGGGTGGCCTGAATAACACTCTCCTGTCTCGGGTTGTAGGTTTCCATGGATCCTTCATCCTGTTGTAACGGATTACCATCAATAGCCAGGACAGCCCCGGACTCAACGCCGTGCAATGAACAGATAACAAACAATGTTGAGCATTCCATCTCTACTGCGAGCAGGCCGGATTTTTGCCACAGGACCAGATCGCTGCCGAGAATGTCGTGAGGATAGAAAAGATCAGAGGTAAGCCCCAGTCCTTCATAGACTTGTCGGCCGCCATCTCGCAGCATCTCGGTGGCAACATGGCGCATCGCAATAACCATGTCTGCAGAGGCAATCGCCGGGTAGGTTTCCGGCACGAGCTTGCGTGATAATCCGTCTTCCCGAACGGCACCGGTGAGTATTACCACATCACCTGCATTGATATCCGCGCGCAGACCACCAGCGCTGCCACAGCGAATAATGCGCCTTGCGCCTGCCTGGCAAAGTTCCTCGAAGCATACCCCCGCGCCTGCCGAACCCACACCATGGGAAACGACGCCAATTTCCTCGTTGTCAAATTCGCCACGGATAACCTTGTATTCGCGGTTCTGGCTGATCTGCTGCACAGCGGTCAGTGAATTCGCGACCAGGTCCACCCGGGCGGGATCACCGACGACAAGAATCCGTTCGGGTATCTGATCAGTCGTCGTCGCCAGTACAGGTAAATGTTTGCCGCTCATTTGAATTTCTCCCGGTTGTTCGCAGATTGGATTTCTGCTGGTTCAGCTATACATCTCAACGACCCCCGGACACTTCAATAAAAGCGCCGGTTGAGTAGCTCGATTCATCTGAAGCGAGCCATGCGATTGCCGCAGCGACTTCCTCAGGCTGTCCGCCGCGTTTCATCGGTACTAACTGGCTCAGTCTGTCGACACGACCGGGTTCGCCCCCTTTGGAGTGCATCTCTGTGTAGATCAGGCCAGGTCTGACAGCGTTAACCCGAATTCCCTGATCGGCGACCTCGGCGGCGAGACCGGTTGTCAGGGTATCAATTGCGCCTTTGGACGCAGCGTAGTCCACATATTCACCAGCGGAACCCAGGCGTGCTGCCGCCGATGAAACATTGATAATGACACCACCCCGACCCCCGTAGTTTGTCGACATACGTTTTATGGCTTCCCGGCAACACAGGAACGTACCGGTTACATTCGTCGCCATAACGCGATTGATGCGCTCCGCGGTCATGCTCACAACCGGCATTTGTGTCGCCAGCACACCTGCGTTGTTTACCAGCAGGTCAAGTCCGTCAAGCGCTACATCAATGGCGTTGAACAAGGCCAGAACCTCCGCTTCCACGGAAATGTCGGCCTGCACTGCGATGGCATGACCGCCCTGAAGGATGATGGTTTCTACAAGTGAGTCTGCGGCGTGCGAATCGGACACATAGTTGATGGCCAGACTATAACCATCCTTTGATAGCCGCATGGAAGTTGCAGCACCAATTCCGCGACTACCGCCAGTAATCAGCGCAACTTTTTTCACGAAGCAGCAATCATTTTAATGGAATCTACCGGCGGGGTTTTCATCAGCGAGTGTCAGCATTGCAGAGGGATAAATCTACACGGCGGGGACGGGTGCAGCAAGCTTGTGCGCGGTGAAATTCGCTGATGACTGATTTTGTGGTGCTGGTGCCAGACCGAGGTATCGGTTTATAGTCGTGGCAGGGTGACAACGCAGCCCTCTGGCTGGTCAACTAATTTAAGCGAACTGAGGAAAAATGGAATCATTTCACGCGGTTACGGGCGCCATCAACACCTTCCTCTGGCACGACAACGTGCTCTACGCTGTTTTACTGACCGGTGTGCTCTATACCGTCTGGAGTGTTTCTGCCCAATATCGTGCACTGACGCACGGTACGGCTATCACCCTTGGCCATTATGACGACAGTGATGACCCGGGTGCGATCAATCATTTTCAGGCGCTATCTACGGCGCTGTCAGCAACCGTCGGCCTGGGAAATATTGGTGGTGTCGCAATTGCCATCGCGCTTGGCGGACCAGGTGCCATGTTTTGGATGTGGGTTGTTGGTCTGGTCGGCATGGCGGTAAAAATCGTCGAGGTCACGCTGGCGATGTTGTATCGCAATGTTGATGACCCCGAGAATCCTCACGGCGGACCCATGTGGGTTGCGAGCCGGGCATTCGCTGAAATCGGTCCCGGATGGGCGCGCTTCGGGGCGCTGCTGGGGGGGTTTTACTGCGTGATGCTACTGATCGGCACGTTTGCCGGCGGCAACATGTTCCAGGCCTGGAATGTGGCGGATGTTTCGGCAGCTTTTTTCGGTATGTCCCGTCCACTGGTGGGTGTTGTGTTGGCGGTTACCGTGGGGGCGGTGTTGATCGGTGGCATCAAACGCATTGGCCAGGTGAGCGGGTTACTTGTTCCATTTATGTGCCTCATCTATATCGTTGCAGGCCTGTATGTGATTGTCGTGCATATCGATGAGATTCCGGCAATTTTCGCCCTGATTTTCCACAGCGCGTTTAATCCCACCGAGGCAACTGGCGCTTTCGTCGGTGGTAGTGTTGGTGCGGCAATGTTGTGGGGTATGAAACGAGCATTGTACAGCTCGGAAGTTGGCCAGGGCTCGTCCGCAATTGCCCACTGTGCGGCACGAACAGATGAACCGGTGCGCGAAGGCATGGTCGCCGGATTGGAACCATTCATTGATACCTTGGTCGTGTGCACTATCACCGGCCTCGTATTGTTGAGTTCTGGAGTCTGGAATCGAGCGGCTGACATCAATTTCGAGAAAACCCCCGGCATAATCAATGGTGGTGAAGCAGGTTGGCAGGCCGACCGGGTACGCCTGCCCGAAATAGACGGTGAACGGTGGCCGGACGGTGTTGCGGTGTACATGATCCGAACCGACGAGCAAGGAAGTGCGCGGCGCTGGAACGGAACCGTGGTGGTGCAAAATGATATTGATTATGTTGAGTTTGAAGTCCTCGACGAATCCTTCAGACCGGCTTTTCGCGATAACGGATTGTACAGAGCCTATGCGGGGGCGAGCCTCACGGCTTTCGCCTTTGATCAGACCCATGACGGGCTGGGTAAATGGTTGGTGACGATCGCCGCATGGTTCTTTGCGCTGTCGACCATTATCTCCTGGGGTTACTATGGTGAACAGGCTGTGGTGTTCCTGTTAGGCACGAGGCCGGTCATGGCGTACAAACTCGTCTACTGCCTGATGACCTTCGTTGCAACCCTCGGATTCATTCGAACTGACCGCGAACTGGATGCCTTTACAACCACGGGAACAGGACTTGTGTTGCTGGCGAGCCTGCCGATCACCTTGATATTCGGTCACAAAGCCATCGCTGCCTACCATGCCTACATCGTAAAACTGAAGGCTGGTGATTTTGATACCGAATACCATCGGACAAGCGTCTCGAGTTTGTTTGGCAGGAAGCGTTAGGCGATGCAGGTTGCACGCCTGATACCACGCTTGCTGGTGGTATTGATTTTCTTCGCGCCCGGGGTGCCGGTTTTTGCCGAAAAACTGGACTGCAAACCGCAAAAGGGTCGACAGGTTTTCGCGCGGTGCCGTAAATGTCATTCACTCACGGCGCAATCCCCTGAGGAGCTTTCTAAAGGTGATCAGGACAGGCAAAAAGAAGGTCCGACTTTGTTCGGGATGTTCCAGCGCCCGGCCGGCAAGGTCCAGGGGTTTGTCTATTCTGACTCTATGCGGCTCGCTGAATTTTACTGGGAACAGGAGAATCTTGACGCCTTCCTGCGTTCACCGCTGACGTTTATGACGGACACCACCATGGCCTTTCGCGGCATCCGTAACGATAAACAACGCCTTAATTTATATTGCTATCTGCAATCGGTCACCCAGGTGGAATGACCCGGCACAAAATCCCTGTGCTTTTTGATCACGCTGAAATTCCCGTTACCCAGGCGAGAAACTGTTGTTTTGACATTGCACCGGATTGCCGAGAAATTTCCTTGCCACCACGGAATACCGCGACCGTCGGGATCGACTGGATGTGGTGGTTAGCAGCAATCACCTGATTCGCCTCGGTGTCTACCTTGATGAATCGGTATTCGGGGTCAAGTGCTGCGGCAGCGTCCGCAAAAATGGGTGCGAACATCCTGCAGGGTGCGCACCAGGATGCCCAGAAATCAACCACGACCGGAATGTCATTATGGTTGATCATTTGTCGAAACTGTTCTGCATTGACGGGCACCGGTTTTCCCGGGAAAAGCTGCTCATGGCACTTACCGCAGGTCGGCGAATCGGTCAGGCGTTCTGATGGAACCCGATTGGTAACGAAACACTGGGGGCAAACAACACCGGTCATCACAGTTCCTTCATGGCGAATAGTCCGGTATGGGGCCTCCGGCGACGTATTCAAGCCGGACTTTATGACACCAGGCTCGGGCGTGCCTGCAAGACGTAGCTCCCGTCGTCTTGCCAGTTCTACCGAAATTTCCGCATGCCGCTTACGGTCAATGCGATAACCCAGGTACATCATCATGCCAAAAAATGTAAACACCGAGGTTGCCGGTCCTGCAATAAATCCAAGTTGCCAGACGATGGTGTCGGGTACAGAGCCCATCTCTGCACCCCGGGGAAACTGGATGTAGTCCAGTAGAACCCCACCAAAAATCAGCCCCATAGAACTGGTTGCTTTCACCGCGAATGCACGTGCGGCGAAAATAACACCTTCCCGGCGTTCATTGACTTCAAGTTCGTGCTCATCCGTAATGTCGGCAAACATGGAGTTTAAGGTGGCAAATATCACCGGACCAAGCAAAGCAGTGATACCGGCGTTGACGACCAGAACCACTAACAAGATGTTGGATCCGCGCTCTGGAAACCAGGAAACATCCATTAGAGCCAGAATGATCGGGGTGTTGATGTTGAAAATCGTCAGCATCGCACTCATGATCAAAGTCGGTTTTTTATCAAACAGGCGGGTCGCAAACGGCGTGAGAAACATCGATAGCGTCAGGCCGATGATGCTGCCTATCGGCAGGAAAGATAACTGCTCCGTGGTCATACCCCAGAAATGAAAACCCATAAAGGGATTAAATACGCCTTCAACAGCCAGGATGAATGTACCCAGCATCATGCCGATAAATATGGAACGAAAGGACTTATTGGTAAAGGCGTCCATCACCTCGGTGAGCAGTGCACGAAAGCCGAATCGCCTGAGCGCCGGGGTTGCCAGTTCACGTAGACGAGGGATTTCACTCTTTGTACCGAGTACACAAACGACAATTGCAAAAATCATCAAGCCCCCCGCGAAGAGTGACCAGGGTGTGTATGCGGCGTGATTGAGCAGGGCTGGATTAAATTCTTCCGTGGTCGGAAAAAACAACCGATAGGAGAGCGGAATAAACATCGCGCCACCGAGGAATCCAAATAGTGTATTAAACGCGTACATGGTTGAACGCTGGTTATAGTCTCTTGCCAGTTCAGCGCCCAGTGCCATGTGTGGTATGTGGTAAAACGTCATGGCGGCACGCACGAGTACCGCAAAAATCAGTAACCAGGCGACCAGGCCAGCCTCAGAGAGTCCCTGGGGGGGATTAAATAGCAGATAAAATGTGACCGCCAACGGAATGGCAGAGAACAGGATAAATGGGTGCCGCCTGCCCCAGCGAGTCCGCACCTTATCGGAGAGTCCACCAGCCAGTGGGTCGGTGATGGCGTCGAAGATCAACGCAACTGCGAGCGCGATACTGATGCCGGTCGCTGGCACCTGGAGCACCTGGTTATAGTAGAAAAGCAGAAATACGCTGAATCCGGTGTTCTTGATGGCTTCTGCGACCTGACCAAAGCCGTAGGCCACCATTGGGCGTGCGCCTAACCGATGGGTATCCAACGAATCTCCGTTAAGTCCGTGAAAATGATCGCCCATACTGAGGTAGTTGAGTGTGTGAATGCAACAGCCCTTTGCCTCGATAAATTTGTGCCTGGTGAGTATAGAATAGCCTGATTGCAGTTGAACGAATTGGGAGTAGTACCTTGCTGAGTGAAAAGGAAATCGATAGCTACCACTCCCAGGGCTATATCGTCCCGGATTTCCAATTGCCAGCGGCGGACCTCGATGGCATTCGTCACAGCCACCAGAAACTCGTCGCGCACTACCCGGAGTTCGAAGACTATTGCCCGGCCTTACTGGCGTTTGATCCGTATTTTCTCGGCATCGCGAGAAATCCGGATATCCTGGATATGGTGGCGCAGATACTTGGGTCTGATATTGCCCTGTGGAACAGCAGTTTTTTTGCCAAGCCAGCAGGCAAGGGCAAGCGCGTACCCTGGCACCAGGATGGTGAGTACTGGCCAATTCGACCACTCGCCACCTGCAGTGTGTGGATTGCCGTTGACGAATCAAATCGCGATAACGGCTGCCTGCAGGTCATCCCCGGGAGCCACAGGGATCGATCCCTGAATCAACATGAACACAACGACAGCAAGAATGTCAGCTTGCCACTGCAATTAAAGGAGGGTGAATTTGATGCGGCGAAAGCAGTACCCATAGAGCTGAAACCCGGCCAGATTTCGCTGCACGATGTCTATATCATTCACGGCTCTGAACCTAACCAGTCTTCCCGGCCGCGCGGTGGCATGACGTTACGTTATATGCCAACAACGTCGGTTTATGATCGGGAAATTGCCAGGGCAGGCGAAGGGCCCCTCAGTATGAAGGAGCGCACCCTGTACCTCATGCGCGGCGTTGATCGGTCGGGTCTGAATGACTTTAACGTGCGTCGTTAAGTCAGGTAACTGATGGCAGCAACTGTTGCATCTCAATAAGTCGACTGTCTGCCAGGGCCGCAGCCCGAATGGGAGCGATCGCCTGATAAGCAGGATCTTTAAGCATTTCAACAAAGTCACGGCGGGTTGGATAGGCAACCAGGATCACAATATCCCATCGCTCAGGCCCGATGATGGAATTTAATGCGCGGCCCATCCACACTGGCGTTCCACCAAAACGGGGATTCAGTTCGGCAAACTTTCTTCCATATTCCTGGAAAGCCTCCTCTCCTGTCATGCCGTCAACCCCGTAACCCGCTTGTGCCTGTTGCCGGTAGCGGAGCGTGTTTAACATGACCACCGGCTCATCTGGATTACCTGTGGCCATCGTGGCCAGAGCTTCATCGTCTGGTTTTATACTTCCCATAGGGTTCCCCGTCGATTGAACGCGACTGGCGCTCTGCCAGTTACTCGATTTTGTTACAGCGAATCAGTAGTGATTTATCCGATGCTTCTTCACGCAGGTGCGCGATTTTTTTAAAATCCCAGCGACATTGGTTTGAGTTTTGACTGATCGATATCGAGCAAAACCGGACCATCATGAGCAAGCGCTTCCGCAAATGCAGTTTTGAATGCATCGACGCCAGCAACGGCTATGCCTTTGACCCCCATACCTTCTGCCACTTTGGTAAAATCGGGTGTAGCAAGGTCTACACCGGTATTTCTGCCTTCGAATCTTGAGGCCTGGATTCTGCGTAAGACACCATAACCCCGGTCGTTAAAAACGCAGATAATCACCGGAACCTGATACTGTGCGGCGGTGGCGAGTTCCCCAATATTTAGCATAAACCCTCCGTCCCCTTGAATAATTACAGTCTTCTGGCCAGTGCCCAGTGCTGCACCGATGGCAAGAGGCAGACCAGGCCCGATTGCGGCGGAAGTTGTATTCATGGAAGTGCGTGGCTCAAGTATGGGTATCAGGGTGTTACCCCAGACATAGGCGGGAATCGTCGCGTCCCGGACGATATTACCCTGCCGCGGCAACTGGGACCTGATCGCATCCATAATCTCTTCGAAGTCCTCGCCCATCCGGCCGCGAACTTCTGTTCTGGAGGTGGCGGCTTTATCACTGATGGCGGCGAGAAAATTGGCATCGCCCTTTTCTGCGTTCAGTTGGTTGAGAATGCCATCGAGTGCCAGTCTGGCATCGCCGTGAACGGCCACCTGGGCACGATAGTTCAAACCGATCATATGGTTGTCTGCATCAATATGAATGAGAGACGATGGTGGTTTGAACGCGAAGTTACCCGTGCTACCTCCCTGGAAGCGAGTGCCCACAGCGATCATAAGTTCAGCTGCCTTGAGTTCAGACGCCGCTGCCATCATGAATGTACCCATCGACAGCGGGTGGTCTTCAGGTATTGAGCCGCGACCATTGATCGTAGTGTAGACGGGTGCGTCCAGCGCTTCTGCAAGCTTAATGAGTTCATCAGATGCTTCTGAGCGCAACACTCCTCCACCGGCGAGGATAAACCGTTTGCTGGATTCCGCCATGGCCGCGGCGGCATTGCGAATTGATTCCTCTGCTGGTTCCAGCCGATCACCCTGGATATTCTGCGGGATATCAACATCGGCGCTGGCGTATTGCAGGTCTATGGGAATTTCGATAGCACCGGGTTGTGGTCGACCGGTGTTGATATCACGAATAACCCTTGTTAGCAGTTCTGGAACCTCGGTTAGTCGCCTCGGACTTTCCGTTACCCTGGTAACCGAACGCAGCATAGCCAGCTGGTTTTCCGCTTCGTGCAATACACCTTTTCCCTTACCGTAGTGCTGCGTCTCTGTCTGGCCGGTTATCATCAGAACACGAGAAGAGGCGAAACCTGCCTCGAACAAACCCGTCATACTGTTTGAAGCACCGGGTCCGGTGCTGGTGATTGCCACCCCGAGTTTACCCGTAGCCCTGGAGTATCCATCGGCCGCATGCAACGCGCCTTGTTCATGGCGTACATCGATGGTTTTGATTCCACCGCCGCGGAGAATTGCATCATAGATCGGGATGTTGTGTACGCTGACGATGCCGAAAACGTGATCGACTCCACTCGCCAGCAATGTCTGGTACACCATCTCTCCGCCAGTCCGTACAGCCATAACATTCTCCTTATTTATCAGGGTCAGAGAATACACTATCCGGATCGTGTTTGAAGCCGGGCAAAGCAGTTGTGCTAAGCTCGTCGAATCCCGGTGCATCAGCTTAAAGGAGTTCCTGTGCTGAGGCCGCCCGTTACTGAACGTAACCCTGGAACACGTAAAGACAACCCGGTAGCAACTAATATGCAACACGGAAATTCACTTTCCACAGCACAAAATGAAGAACTCCGCGCCGATCTCGATGCCCTGGAGACTGCATTGCAGCAGTTGCTCGACAATACAGAAGCAGGCAGCAAGCCCGTTAATCTGAAGGATAACGTCGGGCGATTGTCACGCATGGATGAAATGCACAACCAGAGTATTCTGCTGGCGAATCGTAACGTCACAAGCAATCGTTTACAGCAGGTACGCCTGGCGAAGCTACGCATGCAGGAGGACCTGTATGGGATTTGTGAGAGCTGTGATGAATCGATTGCCTTTCCGAGGCTGAAAGCCTATCCAGAGGCAGCCATGTGCATTAAATGCAAGAGTCTGGCAGAGACCGATTAACTGAGCTATGGAGCGAGTTTATGCATCGAGGTGTAGATGTGCTGGTCCGGTTTTTTATGCGCTGGATTCCGGATTCCTTTGTAATCGCCATCATTCTTACCTTATTCACTTTTTTGCTTTCTATATCGGTCGCAGACTTCGGCATAGCCGATACCATCTCAACATGGGGCAGTGGATTCTGGGATCTGCTCAAGTTTACCAACCAGATTACCCTGACACTGTTGTTCGGGTATGCGCTGGCTAACACGCGGCCTGTACATCAGTTGTTGTTAAAAGTGGCTGAAATGATTCGTACTCCGCGCATGGCCTACGTACTGGTCTGCCTGGTCACGGGTATTTGTGCATTATTATCCTGGGGACTCGCGCTGATTACCGCCGGGATCGTCGCCAGAGCTGTGGGTGAATCCTGTCGGCGGCGGGGCATTATAATTCACTACCCGCTGCTGGTCGCCTCGGCATTCTCAGGATTTGTGATCTGGCACCAGGGTCTGTCCAGTTCCGTGGGATTAACACTGGCAACTCCGGGACATTTCCTGGAATCTGTAACCGGAATCGTGCCGATCACCGAGACCTTGTTCACTTCCTGGAATATGATCCTGGCGTTAGTGGTGCTGGTGACATTACCCTGGTTAATGTCTTTGCTTGCACCGGTCAGTCCTGAAAATATCTCCGAGTTTCCCGAGGCCCTTGTTGGCAGTGATGACCGCACAGAGTCTGCAGTCCCGCCGCAATCCCCCGCGGAAAGACTCGAACAATCCCGTCTGTTAAATGTTGTCATCATTTTGGTAGCTGTCAGCTACGTGTACATGCACTTTATTCAGCGAGGGTTGGGGCTGACGCTCGACATCTTCAACTTCACATTCCTGTTTGCGGGTTTGATGCTGGCCGGGTCTCCGATGAAGTACCTGCAGATCATTATCGAAGGTGGACGGGTCGCCTCGGTTTTCCTGCTGCAGTATCCGTTTTATTCCGGTGTTGCCGCAGTGATGGCTGCTTCAGGACTCGCAGCGATGCTGGTCGATTTTTTTGTGCAGGCATCCAATGCCGAGTCGCTGCCACTATTCAGTTTTCTGAGTGGCGGCTTGTTAAACATTTTCATTCCTTCAGGAGGCGGACAGTGGGCCGTTCAGGGGCCGATCATGATGGAGACTGCGCGCGCGCTAAATGCAGATGTGCCACGTGTTGCGATGTCCGTTGCCCTGGGTGACCAGTGGACCAATCTGATTCAGCCGCTCAGCATCGTACCGGTGATTACCATTGCCCAGGTGCCGTTACGCGCGGTGATGGGTTACTGTTTTTTTGCACTTGTTTATAGTGGTTTCCTTTTTTCAATTGCGTTGTATTTCTTCTAAACCGCCGCAAATACATCAGCCCAGTTCTCAATCGCATCTTCGTGACCCTCAACAACCTGGATGGTGAACTGCGTATAGCCGCCGTCTTCGAGTTGACGCAATTTCTCGACCAATCGTGCTTTCGTGCCGGTGAAGGTGGAGTCCAGAATCAGTGATTCCGTGATGAAGGGTATTTCCTCAGGGCGTGTGAACATCAGGTGGCCGCGATGCAGCGTCAGGTACCTGGCATTCTCCGGTTCATACTGCTCATAAATAGCCCGGTAGGCCTCGATTTCTTTAACGCGCTCCGGCGGAAAGATTGAGCCGATCATCTCGGCGGCGAAACCCTCAACCAGTGAGTGATATCCGACAGCCACCAGGGGGCCAGCCTGGGCCAGGGCGCGGGCACTTGTCGCGGACTCTTTTTCGTCGAGCACGCAGCCGAGAGTAAACAAGTTGGCATCCAGTGATTGATCGGCAGCCGGACCTGTCTGCCATACCTCCCGCATATTCTCGAGTGCCTTGAGCGCAGATTCCGGCGCTCCACCGAAATTCAACCAGCCGGCACCGAGCTTCGCTGTGAGTGCTCTGGACTTCTCACCAAAAGCGGAAACATACAAACCGATCGGGTCAGTAATATTGATCAATCCCAGGTCGGGATTTAGAAAACTGATCGGGTGTACTTTGCCTTCGCTTCGCCAGTCAATAATATCGCCGTGCAACAATCCCAGCACATCCTTGATATAGGCCTCCATATCCTGAAGCTTCATGGCAGTCTGCCCCATGGTTCGCCGCCCGGTGAAGCCGGTACCGACACCGAACTTAACTCGACCCGGGGCCAGTTTGTTGATACTGGCCAGCGCATTAGCGGCGACCGGCGCAATACGGTTGCTGGGAATGAGCACGCCCGTACCGAGATTAATTGTTGAGGTATGTTCTGCCGCCAAAGCCATGCCGACGAACACGTCGGGATTCAGCAATTGTGTATCGTAAAACCAGGCATCACTGAACCCCAGGGATTCGGCTTTTTTAACGACCTTCCATGAGTCGGTTGAAGTTGCGACGGCGAGTCCGTAATCCATAACTAATTCCAGTCTGTGGTATTTTGGTATTCCCGGGTATACGTGAGCCGCGAGTTTAAATTCTTTTCAGGACTGCTTTGGTAAACCGAGGTTGATTCCATCTTGCCCCGGCAGGGTCGACACCGGTTCGTACCACGACAACATCAGCGCTGCGAATCACCGTGACATATTGCCCCTTGTTGCCGGCGGAGGTGAAGGTATCTGCAGGCAACCCGTCGATGGCGCCAAATAGCCAGAACTGGGCACCGTATCCCTGCTTGCCGGCCTCCGTTGGACGCGTGGCTGCCGGGGTGCTGACAAAATCAATCCAGCCCGCCGGTAGAATGCGCCTGCCGAGCCAGACACCATCGTTGACGAGTAACAGGCCAAACCGCGCAAGATCACGTGCGGTGGTGTAAACCTGACTCGAGCCGATAAAATTGCCTTGATGGTCGGTCTCCATATAGGTGTGATGCATGCCGATGGGATGCAGTAATTCATCATAGGGGAAACGCAGATAGGCCAGGTCATCATCAAGCTGATGACGAAGCGCGCGCAGCGCCAGCAGGGTATCGTTGTTGGCGTATTTCCAGCGAGTGCCTGGATCCACTTCCAACTGGGTTGTTGTTACTGCGCTGATTACGTCCTGGCCGCCGAAATAAACCGCCGCGGTATTATTGCCACCGCCGTAGAGTCCGCTCGACATCCATAACAATTCTTTGAGCAGAATATTTTTACGCGCATCTCCGGGAGCTTGCCACTCAGGAACTGGTGCGGGTTGTTCCGGGTCGAGCAGCCCCTGGCCAGTCGCGATACCAATCAGCACACCGGTGATACTTTTGGCGGTCGACCAGGTGCGATAACCCGAATAGGGTCCGAACCCATCACGATATTGTTCTGCGATGACGACGTCGTCTTTTAAGACGATGACACTGACAGTCAAGGTGTTCGCACCGAATGAGTTTCCGTCAAAGGCGCGCGATAACACGTCTGTCAGGCGAGTGGATTTTTTGACCGAATAATTGTCTCCCAGTGGCCAGGGTACCAGAGATAAATCAACGGGTTCCCGGTACTGCACATAAGGCAGGCGCGGGACGTCCGCAATACCCCACTGCGGTGGCAGCAGGGTACATCCCATACCGTGACGATACGCCGCGATTCTAGCGGTCTCACCGGTGCCGACGCGAACCGTCATATTTTTGGAATCGATGACGGGATCAGGCAGGCCTAACGGGATTGTATCGGCCAACTCGACCACCTTGATATCAGCGAGCGGACGGCGAGCCACAAAATGTGCTGAACAGGTAAATAAAGCGTTGTAACCGGAGGCAATAAAAGGATCTTCAAGATCAGCGATACCGCCGGGCTGCTGGTACGGGATTGGGCTTGCCGTCGCGGCCGTCAAAAACAGTGAGCAAGCAAGCGAAGCGATACCTATTGTTAGCAGCATGATCGGTTTCATCAGTGGTACTTCCTTTTAGTTGGCGACGTATCAAGAAACAGGTGGACAGCCATGGAGGGCTTTTGTAAAAAGTATACCTCTTATTCACAAATCAGGATGGTCCATGAAATTCACGTGGTTTAACCTAATGCCCTGGCCGCATCTTCCCGATGACTTTCGCGAGACATACCGTTCAGTCTGGGTTGATATTCCAAGCAAACTATATGACCCCGTTGAAGGACACAAGGTGTACAACACCTACCTGGACCTGCTTGAGTACGCAGAAGAACTCGGCTTTGACGGCATCGGGGTGAACGAACATCATTCCAATGCTTATGGGCTGATGCCGTCGCCGAACATCATGGCTGCGGCACTCTCGCGACGTACATCGAGGGCTGCGCTGGTCGTACTGGGCAACTCTATTGCACTTTACAATCCGCCGATCAGGGTTGCCGAGGAGTTTGCCATGCTGGATGTTATCTCGGGTGGCCGGCTGGTTGCAGGATTTCCGGTGGGCACTTCCATGGATACCAATTATTGTTACGGTACGATTCCCGCGGAAACAAGACCACGTTACAACGAGGCGCATGAACTGATTAAACGGGCCTGGAAGGAAGATGAGCCGTTCGCGTTTAACGGTGAGTACACAAAACTCCGTTATGTGAACTGCTGGCCCAAACCTATTCAGAAAAATCCGCCAATTTTTATCCCCGGTGGCGGTTCGCTTGAAACCTATGATTTTTGCCTCGACAACGAATACAACTATTCCTACCTGAGTTTCAGCGGCTATCTCCGCGCCAAGCAATTAATGGATGGTTACTGGGAACGGGTCGATAAACGTGGTCTGGATATGTCGCCTTATCGGGGCGGTTTTGCCCAGACAATCATTGTCGCGGACAGCGATGCAGATGCGGAGAAGTATTATCGGGAGCACATCGATTATTTCTACAACCGCTGCCTGCATGTCTATCCCGGGTTCGCGGACGCACCGGGATATCGAACCATCAAAACACTCAAAGCAGGTGTCACCTCACAAATGACCCGTCAGGCAGTGGGCAACGTGACGAATATGAGCTGGGATCAACTTATTAAGGATGGCTATGTCATTGCAGGCAGTCCGGATACCGTGGTGGACCAGATGAAAAACCTGATTACGTCGCTTCGGGTTGGCAATATATTCTGCCTCATGCACGTCGGTAATATGCCGGCCGAGAAATGTCGCCACTCATCGAAATTGTTTGCAGAACAGGTGATGCCCAGGCTGCGTGATATGTGGCCGGAATATGCCGATGACAATCGCTTCTGGACAAGTCCTCTGGCCGAGCAGGCTGATCGAAGCGGTGTGGCTGGGATAGGAGCTGCATCATGAAATGTACGACTTATGAGACGATGAAACCAGGCATGCAAGTGCAGGTTTTTGAGGCCGGTAGCGGGGCGCCTTTGGTCTTTTTACATGGTGCCGGTGGCCTGCTCGAAAACGACCCGTTTGTTAACGCGCTTGCAGAAAAGTACTGTGTGTACGCTCCCGTGTTGCCCGGATTCGGCGAACTGGAAGGCGCAGACGATCTCGATGATATGCAGTCCATCGCGCTACATACTTTTGATGTGCTCGCAGCGTTGGGCCTGGACAAGCCGAAGCTTGTCGGGCATTCAATGGGTGGGATGATCGCCGCGGAAATGGCCGCCATTGCTCCTGCCGACATTGGTGAACTGGTACTGATTTCCTCAGCGGGATTGTGGCTCGATGAGCACCCGATTGCTGACTTGTTTAATACGCTTCCTTACGAGCTTCCCGGACTGCTGTTCCACGATGAGGCAAAAGGGCAGGCGATGCTCGCTTCCGGGATGGATTTTAACGATGCCGAATTCCTGACTGAGTTCCTGGTTGGCAACGCACGGCGCCTGGGGATGGCCGGTAAACTGATGTTCCCAATTCCGGACCGTGGACTTGCGAAACGTCTTTATCGTATCAGGGCACAGACGAAACTCATCTGGGGAGAACAGGACGCCTTGATACCGCTGGTTTATGCAGATGCGTTTTGCAACGCGATTAAAGGTGCTGAGTTGCACAAGATCCCGCAGTGCGGGCATATGCCGATCTATGAGGCAACGGACAGAGTGGTGGAGTTAATTTGAGGGAACGATCGGGCACGGATATCAGGTTCAAAGCGGCGGATGTTCTCGAGTGGCGCCGCGAGGGCGTCGTTCAGCTACCGAATTTTTTTATCCAGCAAGAGATTGAACCGGTAGTAGAGGATTTTTGGCGGGTCTTCCCTGATCGGAAGGGGGCGGGCGAACCTATGATCAGGAAAAAACCTGGGCAGGTTGGCGCTTTTAACGATGCCCAGTTTCGCAATTTTGAAAACATTCCATTTGATTGCTCACCGGCACTGAATCTGCTCGGAGTGCATCCCGCGCTTATACGGCTCGCAAAAAGTGCGCTGGATACTGATCGCGTACACCTGTACCAGAATCAGGCCTGGGCAAAGTTTACCGGTGAAGCAGATTTCGACCAGCCGTTTCACTGTGACTTCGGTAATCACACCCTGACGGTCCCGTCATGTGATGAGCATCTGAACGCCATTACCTTCCTGATCTATATAACTGATGTGACAGAAGCTCACGGACCAACCCATTATGTTAGTAAAACTGATGCGCGAAAAGCCGGTGTGCCGATTGCAACCTTCAGTGGCGATCTCGCTCATCAGGACAAGTTGAAGCCCTTCGAGCAGTCCGCCGCTGCACCTGCGGGTTCGCTCTTCGCCTATGGCATCGATGTGTATCACCGTGGCACCAACCTGACAATACCGGAGGGCTTTCGGTTTGCGGTCACTTCCTGTTTCAAGAAAGCAGGAAATGACTCGATCGGTTATATGGCCTGGCCGTTCCACCAGACGAAACCCTGGTACAAAATCTTTAATCACGGCACTCCCGAACAGTTGTCCTGCTTTGGTGTGCCTGCGCCAGGCGATACGTTCTGGACGGAACAAACAGTTAACCTGGCACAACTACGGTATCCTGAGTGGGATATGGGGTTGTATCGGGATGCGGTATAGGCACAATTGAACGAGCGGATTAATAGGTGACAACGATGAGTAACAAACACAATTTCGTTCCACCAGGCTGGCCATCGGTTATTCCAAGACTCGCGGTCGAGGACCCTGCTGCACTCGTACAATTTTTACAGCAGGTCTTCGGTGCATCGGGAGACTACAATACCGACAGACCGACTGAGTTGTGGATCGGCGAGAGTCTGATCATGATTGGAAACACGCTTGATCGTTCCGCCAGTGTTTCATTCATCTACGTTTACGTTGAAGATACAGATGGAGCGTTTGCAAGGGCCGTTTCCCTCGGCGCGAGAGCTATCGAGGTGCCGCAGGAAATGCCTTATGGGGACCGTCGTGCGATGATTGAGGACAGATGGGGGAACCGCTGGCAGATTGCTACCCACAAAGGCTTCAAGGATCACGGTTAACGGAAAGTTCATATCGAGCGTCAGAAGTGCGGCTCTGACAGCAGGAGGTGATTGAAATGAGTGGTTGTTGCGATGATGACTGTGCTGTTGAGGCACTGAGAGATAATCAGCGGGGTACTTTGCAGGCCGTCCTTGCTATCAATGCGATCATGTTTGTGGTCATCATCATCGCCGCGCAGTTTGCTAAATCCTCTGCATTGTTCGCTGACAGCCTGGATAACCTTGGCGATGCGCTGACCTATGGGCTCAGTCTCATGGTCGTTGCCAGTGGCAGCAGCGAGAAAGCCAGGGTTGCCCTGTTTAAGGGGGCACTGATCCTGACGGCGGCAATCATTGTGGCCGTGCAGATCGGCTACAAGCTTGCGTTCCCGGAAGTCCCCCTGTTTGAACTTATGGGTACGTTCAGCCTCATCGCACTGGCAGCCAATTCCATATGTCTGGGTCTGTTGTGGCGCCATCGTAATGAAGACATCAATATGAGTTCGGTCTGGGAATGCTCGCGCAACGATATCGCGACCAATCTGTCGGTATTTGTTGCAGCTGGTGCCGTGTGGGTGTTCGGCAGCGGCTGGCCGGATATGGTGGTGGCTGGTGCACTTGTGGTTCTGTTACTCAGGTCTTCCGCCCGGGTCATTTCCTCCGCCATGAAGGAACTGCAGGTGGCAACCTGATTCTATCGACCGGCGCGGGTTTTCGTCCGAATGCCCTTACAGGACTGCCGTTATGCCCTGGTCCCGCACGGTATGGCAAGGATTTACCAGAACTATCAGGGAGGCTCCAGGGAGCAGATCCAGATATTTCGGGACAGGCAGGAAGCCCTGGATTGGCTGTCAGCATCTGGCTGAACGGGAATCCACGGGATTGGATTATGGCGGTTCGCATCCAGAGTGCCGCTTTAGAAGTTGTAGGAAGGCTATGAGCTATCAACCAGTTGTCAGGATAATTGTCGCGGCCGATTGGCAGCGGTATCGTGACGTGAGGTTGCGGGCCTTAAAGGAATCACCTGATGCTTTCGGCAGTACCTATGAAGGGTCGATTATGTTTACTGACGAGCAGTGGAAAGATCGGCTGGCCCAGGCGACACCAGATTTGGACCTGCCAATGACTGCACTGGTTGATGAACAGTTTGTGTGCCTGGGCTGGGCAACGATTCCGCGAGAGGAAAGCCACACGGTACATTTCTACCAAATGTGGGTAGACCCGGAATTCCGCGGCAGGGGACTGGGACATACGCTGATGGAAACGGCATTAAGCTGGGCTCGTGGTCGCGGTGCAAGGACAATGGAACTCGAGGTAACCTGTGGTGATCGGCCTGCGCGTCGTTTGTACGAGCGGCTGGGTTTCAGGGCAACGGGAGAGCCTATCCCCATAAGAGTCGGATCCGATCTCCTGGAACAAACCATGCAATTGAAATTGTAGATGGCCTAATGGGAGTCCGAGAGTTCATCAGTGGCGGCACTGCAGAAGAGGGCACCTGGGCCTGACAAAATAGCTGTGATTTGTTTGTCGTATCATACCTAATCAATCCCAGGGATCGTTGTTGTGAAGTATCGCGCCGAAATAGACGGTTTGAGAGCGCTTGCGGTAGTACCTGTGATTTTGTTTCACGCTGGATTTAATGTATTCAGTGGCGGGTACGTGGGGGTCGATGTCTTTTTCGTCATCAGCGGTTACCTGATAACCACCATCATTTCCGACGAAATGGATGAGGGGCGTTTCAGCCTGATTGGTTTCTATGAGCGTCGTGCCCGGCGAATTCTTCCCGCTTTGTTTTTTATTGTTCTGGTTTGCACACCTTTTGCCTGGGCATGGTATACGCCAGCGGCTCTTGAAGATTTTGCGCAGAGCCTGATCGCGGTTGCGACGTTTTCTTCCAACATCCTGTTCTGGCTCGAAAGCGGGTATTTCGACGCAGCAGCAGAACTCAAACCGTTGTTGCATACCTGGAGCCTGGCCGTCGAGGAACAGTACTACATCTTGTTTCCACTGTTTCTGATGTTTACGTGGCGAATCGGCAGATCTGCAGTTCTAACAATCCTGGTCATTACTTTTTTCGTTAGCTTAGGCGTGGCCCATTGGGGGGCTTATAACAGTCCGGCTGCGGCATTTTACCTCCTGCCAACCCGGGGCTGGGAAATTCTGCTCGGCGCATTCTGTGCATTTTATTTGAACCAGCGAAAAACCGGTTTTCGTAAACTGATTGACCAGTGCTTTAGTCTATTGGGTTTGCTTCTGATTGGCCTCGCTATTTTTACGTTTCATGACGCAACCCCAATCCCTGGCCTTCTGATGCTTGTTCCGACGTCAGGCACGGCCCTGTTAATTCTTTGCGCCAACGAAGGAACATGGGCGAGGACGATTCTGTCTACGAAACCTTTCGTTGGGCTCGGGCTTGTTTCATATAGCGCCTATCTCTGGCATCAACCGCTGCTTGCCTTCATGAAGTATCACACCTTTGGCGAGTATGGCGTGGTGGAGGTCGTTGGCATCCTGGTGGTAGCGCTCGTGCTTTCAATCTTAAGCTGGAGGTATGTAGAAGTGCCATTCCGGAGGAGGGATTTGGTGCCGAGAAAGATCGTTTTCAGCTCGGCGATAGCTACCGCAGCACTCATCATTGCAGTAGGTTTAGTCGGTGTTTTTAAAAATAGCACCTTAGGGCCGCAAGCCGATCGACTCGCATCGGCCGTTGTAGACTGGGATTATCCCGGAGGATTGTTTGCCGGTGATTATCCGGGGTCCTTTGTGAACTACAAAGGTCAGCCAGTAACAACGGTCTTCTTCGGTGACTCCCATGCGGAACAGTACGGTCCTTTGGTTGCCGAGCTGAGTCGGGAGGGCACCGCCAGATCAATTCTGTTTTTAACGGGTGCCGGTTGCCCACCGCTCCCCGGAGTGATTGATGCCAAACACTTGTTTTGTACGGATTTCATCGAGCGATTTGAGCGAGTGCTGAAGGAAAATTCTGGCGTAACCACGGTCATTGTTGCGGCTTGTTTTAATTGTTATTTCATCGAGCAGACCCGATTTCCGAAACCAATTGCAGCCAGGTTCGACTACTACTACCAGGGGGTGCGTTTTCGTGGCGGCGACGGGAGAACCCAGGCGATAGCGGCATTCGGGCAATGGATTGGTCAGGTTTCCAGAAAATACAAGGTCGTTGTCGTCCTGGATAATCCGTCGTCCACTAACTTCGATCCATCGGTGGCGATGCGCAAACTTGTCGCGCCAAAGAATTCCTATTTTGACAGGAAATATCCCGATTTCACCGTTGAGGGATTTCCGTTAGTCGATGAGCAGGTCGTGCTCAGTGCCGAGATTTCTACTGCTCTGAATGGTTTCTCAAATGTGGTCGTGATTGACCCGGCAAGGGTCGTTTGCCCTGATGGGGAATGCCGGGCGCAGGACGAATCGGGGCAGCCCAGGTACAAGGATGCCGGGCATATGAGGCCATTCTTCGTGAAGGAGAACTTCCGTGCGCTAAAGATGTTGCAGAAGCATTTGACGATATCAGCCGGTGAGTAAGGCAGCTGAAAGTCGCAGAGGTCATGGTGCTTCTTATGGCGCGGTAAAGTGTTTAGTTCGAAGTGTCAGTCAACGTCTGGTAGTCTATTGGCTGCACTGTTAATGGGGGTCACAAATGAAATCGCCCGCTAACCCTGAACGTGAAACCGACCGGTTGGCTGCGCTGGACTCAACCAATTTGCTGCTTCGACCGAATTACGCGGCTCGCGGCTCGCCACTTTGATGTTCCCATCTCGCTGATTTCACTGATTGCCAGTGATCGACAATGGTTCAAGTCGGTTCAGGGCCTGGATGCATCGGAGACGTCCCGCGAAATATCCTTTTGCGGGCACGCTATTCTTCGTACCAAACCCCTGGTTATCCGAGACACCTTGATCGACTCGACCTTTTCCGATAATCCACTGGTTACCGGTAATCCGCGCATCCGGTTCTATGCTGGTTGTCCCGTGTTGTTTCGTGATATGCCGATCGGCACCTTGTGTCTCATCGACCGGAAACCACGCGCATTTTCGGAAGCCGATATTGATTCCCTCACAACCCTCGCGCATAGCGTGGAGGCCGAGTTGCAACTCGCGAGTTCCAACGAGGCTGAACGAGAGTTTCTGGAAACCACGAACTACCAGTCACGGGTGTCCATGATTGATCCTGTCACTCAAACGTGGAATACGGACGGGCTCAGTATTCTGCTTTCAAGGGAAATCGAACTCGCGGCAAGGACGCACCGGGAGTACGCATTGATGGCGATTGAATTTAAAATCCCCGAGGATATGTTTGCGCAACTGGATGGCGCTGCCGGAGATATGCTCGTCAGGAAGATTGCCCAGGATGTTCGATCCGCGCTCCGCCCGCACGACATGTTCGCCCGCACCACACTAAGTAAACTGGTCGTTTTCTGCCCGGATTGCGACGCAGATTCGAGCGAGTTATTAATGGATCGGGTGTGTGAGCGCGTGATGCATTCACCCTATGAAATGGACGGCCAGGAAATTGCTGTGACACTCTGGGGAGGAATCGCCAGCGCCAGCGGACCCTTGTCGGAGGAAGAATTAAGCAGTGTCGCTTATCAGGCATTGACTGACGCGATAAATGAGGACGTACGTTTTCGGCGGTATCTTGTTTAGGCTGCCGCACCTGACTCCGTAAATCTTCCACTTCCGTTTTATCGCTCTGGACGCGTCACTCGCTCACCCTCCCGTTCGTCGAGAAAATCGAGATTCACACCGGGCCCCGAGACAGTCCCGGATCGTCCCAGGTCGCGTGCACGAATCACCACATCCCGACCGAAGCGTGCCGCGAGCTTGTCCATCGTGGTTTCCAGCTTGCGGATTGTGCCGTCGGCAAACAAATCAAGCTGCAGGGGATCGTGGCGCCAGCTCAGATCAAAGACGGCCATTCCTACCAGGCGAAATGGACCCTGGCCAATAAGGTGATCGAGTAGTTGTCGGGCGACAACATGAAAATCATCGGCTGTGTCGGTGGGTTTGCTTAACTGTTGCTGGCGTGACAAGAGCACAAAGCGGTTGGTTTTGAGCCGAATTCTGACGCCTCGCGCCATATAGTCCCTGGCCCGGAGCCTGCGGGCGATTCGCTCCGCCGAGCGGCGCAGATGAATCTCAATTTCTTCTCGCGCACTGATATCTTTGTGCAAAGTCCGGTCCGAACCGAGACTTCGAGCGCCTTTAATTCGATTGACCTTCCGGGGATCCCGTGCCTGTGCCAGGGCATGAAAATGCGCGCCTTGAGAACCCAGGTGATGCACGAGAAAGCGCAGATCGGCTGCCGCTACTTCGCCAATCGTGGTCAGGCCTATGGCGTGCAGCCGCGGTGCGGTTTTGACACCCACACCCCATAACCGCGAGACCGGCATGGGGGCCAGCCACGCCTCTGCAGAACTTTGCGGCACGACGGTCAGGCCATTGGGTTTCTCGTGAGCGCTGGCAACCTTTGCGACGTACTTGGTTCCTGAAATACCAACTGAAATGTTCAGGCCGGTTGCATTCAACACAGCGTCTTTGATCTTTCGGCCAATCCGTTCCGGACTACCAAAAATATGCATTGAGCCGCTCATTTCCAGGAAAGCCTCATCCAGTGACAGCGCTTCTACGGAAGGCGAAAAATCCGTAAATATCTGCATGATTTGCCTGGAGATTTCCTGGTACCGGCCAATTCGTGGCGAAACCATAATGGCGTCCGGGCAGCGGCGTCGGGCTTCTGCAACGGGCATGGCACTGCCCACGCCGTATGGTCTGGCTTCATAACTCGCCGTCAGAACGACACCGCGATAACTGTTCGGTCCGATCAGCACTGGCTTGCCACGCAGCGATGGATCATCCAGTTGTTCCACGGATGCGTAAAAGGCATCCATATCGGCGTGCACCACGATTCTTCGCCAGTCATTCATGGGTCTGTTAACTACTGTATATACAACCAGTATAAGTCTCTCGTGCATTCAGTGGAACCACTAATCGAGTGGCGGTGGGATGTGGGATGCCGGTAAGATAGCTGTCGAGATTCTTCCCACTGCAAGCAGGCCAAATCGTCGACGGATTTTACAAACCTCGTCGCCTGGTGGCTGGTGTCTGCGCTAACTCATTGATTTATAAGTGGTGGCTTGAAGTTTGCATGAAGTTTTCTGACGAATAAAAAGAGGTCTACCCTGTCATGCGAAAAACTATTGCAATACTGCTGACGCTCGGCACCATGTCAGCATCAACAGCTGTCCATGCGGTACCAATGTTGTTTAACGCGAACGGCCATTACTACGATTATGTGGCCTGGCCTGGCGCTTCCCAGAGCTGGACCACGGCGAACGCCGCTGCCAATGCCTCAAGCTTTATGGGTGTCAGCGGACATCTCGCGACCATCGCGAATGCAGGCGAAAATGCCTTTGTCGCCGGAGTTGCTTCTTTTGGCAGAGCCTGGATCGGGCTCACTGATGCGGCCGTTGAAGGTAACTACCAGTGGGTAAATGGTGACGGTTGTGCAGCGCCTACGGGTGGATGTGGCTACTCCAACTGGTCGGGTGGAGAACCTAATGACCCTACCAACGCTGCTGTCGAAGACTATGTTGAGATGTTCTCGAATGGTAAGTGGAATGACAATGCCAACATCGATCCTACGATCGCGTTCCGCACCACAGGGTATTTCGTCGAGTACGATGTCCCGGTACCTGCACCGCTGACGTTCCTGTTGTTTGGCCTGGGCCTTGTTGGGCTTGGCGCTCGAGTTAAATCAAAAATCGGCTAGTTTGAATGCGGGTAGTGAGCGGCTGTCATAGTCGCTCTGACTGCTCGCTGGTCTGTCACTGCGCGACGCGTATGATTCGGGTGCCTATGTTGCCGCCCGCCAGCAGGTTAACGAATGCTGCGGGTGCCTGCTCGAGGCCGTCGATTTCATCGCTGAGGGGGACAAGCTGCCCCGACGTTATCCACGATTTTATTTCACTTCTTGCGGCTTCATAACGATCAGCGTAATCGAAAACCAGAAAGCCTTCCATTCGAATACGCTTGTTCACGAGTAGCCCGGGAATACCCCGGGGACCTCCGGCGGGACTGCTGGTGTCGTACTGGGAAACCACACCACAACAAACAATGCGACCATGCTCATTCATTCGAAACAATGCACTCCCCAGGATGTCCCCACCGGTGTTGTCGAAGTAGACATCTATACCATCCGGACAGGCGACTTTGAGTTCAGTACGAAAATCTGATGAGCGATGGGAAATCGCAACATCGTAGCCCACTTTGTCAACCAACAGATGGCACTTCTCCGGGGTGCTGGTAATGCCGATTGTCCGGCAGCCTTTTAACTTCGCAATCTGACCGACCAGATGCCCAACTGAACCTGCGGCTGCGGAGACGACCACGGTGTTGCCGGACTGCGGTTGCCCGATTTCCAGCAAACCAAAGTAGGCTGTGAGACCGTTGGTCCCCAGCACACCCAGGTAGTGAGCAGGATCGATATCGTCGCTGACGCGGGTAAGCTGATTGGCTTTATGTACCGAATAGTCCTGCCAGCCTGAGGCGCAGACGACAAGATCTCCTGGTGCGAAATCATCGTCAAGGGAAGCCTCTACCCCCGCAACACCAGTACCATTCATGACGATATTGGTTTTTGGCGCACCGGCATAGCTGGCGCTCCCCTGTAAACCCGCGCGAGTACCTGCGCCGATTGTGAGTACCAGGGTACGACAGAGTACTTCGCCATCAGCGGGTACGGGTATCGTGGTTCGCTCCAGGCGGTAATTGTCTTCCTTGAGTTTTCCGTCAGGCAATGAATCAATAACGACCTGTCTGTTTTCCATTCTGTGTTCCCCTGGATACCTGGTCAGCGAGTATACTATTCTGAGACGGGTTGCCTAGCCTGAAAAAAACGTGGATTACATTGAACAGACAATTGCTTGCTTGCCTTTGTGCGTTACTGACGAGTTTTCCAATCCTCGCGCAAAACCTGGAAGGCACAGCCTCGATTAATGACACCCTTTTCGAATGCCGTGGACGATTGAAAGACGCGAAAGATGAATCCGTGTTGATGCTTAATCTCTCGTCTAATCCACCGGAAGTGACGACCGTGATTAATCTCAGCGGGTTTCCGGATTTGCCTTTAGCATTGGGACAGAATGGAGGTGTGTTTGTTTCAAGCCGACAGGAACCCGGCGATGATGACGAGCGGGTGGTTACGCGCTATTTGTTTCGCATGGACGCGTCCGGCAGGACTTTTTATTACTTCAACAACAGTCGCATCGAACCGGGTCACAAGGCACGACATTCTCAGTTTCTGCAGGGTAAATGTACTAGTTTGTTGATGCAGGAGACGGCAGGGTAGCCAACCCAACCGGGTTGCGCATAACACAGAATTGGATATGGACTGATGAGATTAATTATTATCTATGGTGCTGAGGCCAGTGGAAAACTGACCGTTGCCAGAGCGCTGTCAGACAAAGTTGGTTTCGCTGTGTTTCACAATCACCTGAGTATTGATGTCGCCAAAACGTTGTTTGCCTATGGGGAACCTGAATATGACGAGCTGGTCTGGAAAGTCAGAAGGGCGGTATTCGAGGCCGCTTCGAAAAATGCGGTACCCGGACTGATATTCACCTGGGCTTATTCACATCCGGACTTTCAGCCATATCTTGATCAGATATACGGATGCATGGATCCGCACGGAGACACAATAAGTTTTGTACACCTGTCGTGCAGTCAGGCCGCGCTTGAACAGCGTGTCGTCGGCGCCGATCGTGCCCGCGCTGGAAAAATAGATACAGTTCCGGTGTTACGAGCCCAACAGCGGCGGAAGAATCATGCGGTGATCCCCGGATCACGATCCCTGGAAATCGACAACACGGCGTCTGCTCCGTCGGCAGTCGCGGGCCAGATTATAGATCACTATAATCTTGCGGTGCAGCCACTGAGCCGTTAAGAAATCCGACGAAGCCCGATGGCTGTTTACTTTCGATCCAGCACTGGTAAGTTACAGTCTGGTTGATTCAAGCGCAGGAGAGACTGCGGTGAATAGCCGAGCGAATTGCCCACAAAAAAGTATGAGGCAGCGCGTGATCAGCAAACAGGAAACAGAGAAATTGTTTCGCAGGCTCCTCAAAGGTGGTCTGCTGCAACGTATGCCTAAGAGTATGAAAGATAGCGAGATCTTCCTGGCGCTGGCGGCATCGGTATTTGATCCCCAACTGACCTATTCAGAAGCCGAGGTTAATGAGCATCTTTCCGGATGGTTGTCGGAATTTGCCTCTCCGGTTGGCGTTGATCATGTGACGGTAAGGCGGTATCTGTGTGACTTTTACTTTCTCCTGCGTGATGCATCAGGTTCTGTCTATACGGCAAATCAAACTGTCATCAACAGCGTGATTGAACCGGCTGCGAGGTCAGTTCAGCCACACCTGATCCTTGGAGAGATGCATCAGGAACGGGTGTTGCGCAAGCAGTTCTCCTCATTGTGAGTTGGATTGAGTCAAATGAACCTGAATCCAGGAAATTAAAACCTATGAGTCTGAGGTGGGTTAAGTTGTGAACAAGTATGAGATAACCGTCGATACTTTCGACAGACTGGCTGAGCAGTATCAGACCCGGTATATGGATTTTGAGTTTTACGATGAGACCTACAGACGGTTCTTCGATTTGATTCAGTTGGAAGCCCCGGAAGTGCTCGACGTTGCCTGTGGTCCGGGTAATATCGCCCGCGCGGTTCTTAACCGCCATCCGCAGGCCCGGGTTCACGGCATCGATCTCGCGCCCGCAATGATTACCCTTGCCAGGGCCAATAATCCCGACGCAAGTTTTGACATTATGGACACGCGTGAGATCAGCAGTATTGAGAGGCATCATGATGTGGTTATTTGCGGTTTCGGCCTGCCGTATCTGTCAAAGAAGGATGTTGCAACATTTATCAGCGATGCCGCAAACCTGCTGAAGCCCGGGGGGTTGCTGTATATCAGTACCATGGAAGATGAAGATGCGCGATCCGGGTTCGATTCAAATGGCAAGGGTGATCGCGTTTACATTCACTACCATCAGTCCGAATATTTAGCGGAGATGCTCGCGGAGAACGGGTTCGCGATTGTTGAGATGTTTACCAAGCAGTTTTCGACCGAAGCGGATAAGCCCACCACGGATCTGTTCATTTTTGCCAGGGCAGACGGTGATGGACCGGAGACAGTTAGTTGAGCGCCAGATTCGGCGTCTACATGATTTGTGGTATGGCGGGTGCTGGAAAAACGACGCTGGCAAAACAACTGGAACAGGAATTACCGGCCGTGCGATTTTCTCCTGATGAATGGATTGCCCCCTTTTTGAAGGACAGGGATGATCGGGAAGAAATGGATCGACTAAGAGGTCCGGTTGAGCGGTTGCAGTGGCAGACAGCACAGGCACTTTTAGCAATGGGTGTCAGCGTCATTCTTGAAAATGGTTTCTGGCCCAGAGAGGAGCGGCTGGATTACTTACAGACTGCCAGGAAAGCCGGCATTCCAGTGTTTATACATTACCTTGAAGTACCTAAAGACGTACTCATGGAACGAATCGTTAAGCGAAATCAGAATCTCCCGGATCGCACCTTTCATATTTCCCCGGATGAAATCGACTACTGGTATGAAAACTGGTTTGTGCCTCCTGATGATGACGAGTTAGCGTTGTATGATGGTTTTAAGGTTCACGCGGTTGGAACCTGACGCGATGATCAAATTGTTCGGTTGCCAACGGATTTTATTCCGGTCTGATGCCAGGGCTGGAATGTGACAAATTCGATGTGGCTCCTTAACGGCGCATCGGGTGCCGGAAAAACTTCCGTTGCACCGGGAGCAGACTATGGCGTTGCATGGCTACGCCCAGACGGAATCTGGGATACTTAATGGCAGTTCTGTACATATTCTCCGGATTACCTGGCAGCGGTAAGTCAACCATCGCTCAGTTGTTGTGCCAGGAAATCGACGCCGATTACCTGCGCATCGATACGATCGAACAGGCTTTGCGTGAGCTATGTGATGTAGAGGTTCAGGGTGAAGGCTATCGGCTGGCCTATCGAATCGCCGCTGACAATTTGCAACTGGGGCGAGATGTCGTGGCGGACTCCTGTAATCCCATCGCCCTGACCCGAAACGAGTGGGACGATGTTGCATATAAAGCAGGTGCACGGCCGCTCAATATAGAAGTGGTATGTTCAGATGAGCGAGAACACCAATCCAGGATCGAACGGCGAGACGTGGGGATCAAGGGTATCCAGCTGCCAACCTGGGCGGAAGTCCAGGTGCGGGAATATCACCCCTGGACTTCACATAGGCTGGTGATCGACACGGCAGGGAGATCAGTTAGGGCGTGTCTTGATGAGCTGCTGGAAAAAATCACCAGCGATTGACGGAGCTATCCACCCGGAGCTATTCACCCGGCGCGAATCTGCTCTAAGTCATTGGACCCTGGCCAATCTGCTGCCACTGTTCCGCGTCATGGCCAAAGATTAATTTCACGCCGTCCTGGTGCAGTTTGCGTAGGTTTTGCATGGATTCCCGCTGCAACTCACGATCAAATCCGAACGGCGGCAGCAAGTCTTCCTCCAGCATCCGCTGCCAGTAACAGCAATCGCCAACCAGCAGTACACTGCCACTTGCGAGCTCAACACGAAGTGACTGATGGCCCTGGGTATGCCCCGGTGTGGGTACACACACGACAGAGCCGTCCCCGAACAGATCAAAGAAGCCTTGTATTTCGGTCACTTCATGGCCCAGATCGAATTCACTGGCGCGATAGGCAGCGCCGCTGACAAACGCTTCTTCGTGGCCCGCCTGCCACTCGTCTGCCTGAACGATGATGCGCGCGTTGGGGATTGCAGCAGTTCCGCCGCTATGATCAAAGTGTAGATGGCTGAAGACGATAAAGTCTATTCTTGCAGGATCTACTCCTTGCCGCTCGATTGCTGACTTCAGGTCGTGCTGCATATCGACCTCGAAAATTTTTGCCAGTGAACCGAGGCGACTGACATCTTGTTGAAGTTCTGCGTGCAGACCGGTGTCGAAGATGACTGTTCCGCGTGGATGTTCAACAATCCAGCAACAGACAGGGAATCGACTCCGACCTTCGCCTCCCTCACAAAGGACGTTCACGTCGGCGGTCATGAATCCACTTTCGATTGGAATCAGTTTCAACAGGTGGTTCCCGTTAATTTTGGTTAAGCGCCAGTTTAACAAAAGGTCAGAACCGTGTAACCACAGGTGGCATGAACCCGGATTACATCTAAACTGAGCCTGTTGCGCTGCAGTAACTACCCTATAGTCTGGCAGGAGTTTTCAGCAAACGAGACTCCGCATGTTGTTCCCGTGGTAAGAGGTTGGCGATGCAAAAAACAAGTGCCCCCACATTGGAAGAAGACCTGGCCCTGGCCCATAAGCTCATTGACCTGGCTTCGACATTAGCCTGTGATTACCTTGCTTCTGGCAGTCCTGCGGAAATCAAGGCGGACGGTTCGCCGGTGACCGTGGCGGATCGCGAAATTGAACTGGCCATGAGGCGATATCTGTTCGAGCATCGCCCGGAAGATGCGGTTCTCGGAGAGGAATTCGGTTCGACGGATGAGGCTCAGCGTTGCTGGCTGCTCGACCCTATTGATGGAACTTTCAATTTCATCAAGGGGAATCGACAGTGGGGCTCTCATGTTGCACTTCAATATCAGGGTAATATTTTACTGGGAATCGTGTCTCGTCCAATATTACCCGGTCGCTGGTGGGCAGCGGCAGGACAAGGCGCCTACAGGAGTGGAACAAACTCCTCAGACGATGGCGTCCCCATACAGGTTTCGTCGATAAGCAAACTTGAAGGTAGCAGGGTCACCTTATGGGGTGATGGTGCTTATTCCAGGAAGTTAAAGGAAAACGCCCGTTGGATTGCGCCGCATCTGAACGCAATTCTGGAACTCGCCGAAGGCGAACTTGAAGCCGTCATCGATATGACCGGTGCACCCTGGGATCATGCACCCCTTGTTGTCATTGTGCAGGAAGCAGGAGGGCACTATACCAATCAGGATGGTGGTACAGGCCTGCTTGCAGGAGAAGGCTTTTATACTAATGGTGCCGTGCATGATGAACTGCTGCAATTACTTGGGTTAAACGGGAGAAGTCCACAGTGATCAGTCGCTCGATTTTCCTGTTGCGTGGCAGGCTGATCCTGGGGCGGCGTAATCGCTATTTTCCTCGACAATCGTCAGTAGTCACCGATATTGAGGAGATTTTTTTCTTGACTCAGGATATCAACCGTTGAAGGATAGTGAAAAGTTTGCGACCGGATACTGACATAAGCAATGCGTTTAGGTGGAGCAAACTGATCGACCCTGACATCTACAACGGAAGGTATATTATGACATCACGAAGGCAGTTCATTAAGTTATCCGGCGCCGCGGTTCTGGTGCCGCTGATTAACATTCCCGTTGCCAGCGCGGCAGAAAAAGTCGCGGCAGACAATGCCACCGCTGTAGCTTTGAAGTATACGGGTGATGCGACTAACGCGACCCGGACCGATAAAATGGGCACTGTCGCGGCCATGCAGTTTTGCAATAATTGCCACTTCTATACGGCCGATGCCGCAGTATCCGGATATGGCGCTTGCACCTTGTTCCAGAACGCACTTGTCGCGGAACTTGGCTGGTGCACCGGTTGGACTCCACCTATGTAAACCGCATTAATGCTTCAGCATCCTTATGGGGCTGAGAGGCGTGCTACCTTTGCGCTGATTAGCTGTGGTCTGGTGATGAGAATCAGTATTACCGCAGCGACGGTGATGAGTGATAACACCGGGAACAATACAGGGAGTGTGAGCCACTGACCCAGCAGTGCAACCGGCATGGTCATGAGTTGTGCGAAGGCCATATTCAATTGAAAGATGCTCATAATCCGCCCGCGCACTTCGTTCGGCACCAGATGCTGGATCAGAATGGTGCTTGAAACCATCATGGTTGTCATGCCAGCGCCGAGGCCGATATTGCCAATAATGGCATTCAATTCGGTGTGATCGTGGACAAACACGACGAACGACACTGAGAACAGCAGGGCACCAAGCCCGACCAGCAATCCGCGGCGTTCATAGGAAGCCAGCCTTGCCATGACGATCGCGGCAATAAAAGAACCGATTGCCCAGTACATGATGATGTAGCCGATACGGGCGATCTCGACCTGCACAACCGTGGTCACCCAGGTCGGACCGAGGCTCGCGGTGGCTGGATAACCGAAACTCATCACCACGACCAGGAGGATAATCATCCACAGAATGACGGGATGATGGCGAGCGTAATTAAGACCGAAGCGAACGTCGATCAGCGTATCCCTGAAACCATAACTGGGCTTGAGATCACGATGTGTGTGAGTCGGTTGGTAACTCATCAGCCCGATACAAACGATTGCGCAGATATGTCCGAGGGCACTTAGCAGGTAGGCGCCGCTAAACCCGAAGGCGTCAATGATTAGACCCGTCAGCATCATCGCGACTGGCATGGCGATTTGTCCCGCGACCTGATTCAGCGACATCCCGGCAGGCGCCAGTCCGGAGCCAAGCACATCAGGCACGATGGCCAGCCTCGTGGGTGCGTCAATGCTTTGCAGTCCTGCCGTTAAAAAAGTCAGCAGGAAAAAAATTGTAAACCCGGGTATGCCGCCAATGCTGAAGAACATCAGGGCAGCGATCGCAATGGTTGCCAGCACCTGTAGCACCTGCACGACAAGCAGCAGGTTGCGCCGATCAAATCGATCCGCGAGGGCACCCCCATAGAGGCCAAAACTGAGTGCCCCAAGTCCGCGGCTGGTTGCAATGAAGGCGACCAGGATTAACCAGATGTCCTCCGGGGCATGATGCTGCACCCAGAGAATCTGGGTGATGAATTGCAACGGCATCAACATTTGCCCGATAGCAAATCCCGCCAGGAGAAACCTGAAGTCGCGATTGAATAGCGGTGCCAGAGAACCGGCTGTGTTCCGGTTGAAGGGAGGCATCAGTGAGAGTGCCCCAGGTCTGAGGCGTTGGTCAGGAAATTAATCGGCTGCCACCACGATCCCAAGCTGTCGGCTCATAGCCACGAGGTGATTGTTGCTATCCCACAGTGAACCGGATTCGATCATCCGTCCGTCTTTCAGACTATCGGTTTTGAATTGCGCAAGAATCCAGCCCGGCGCAGGGGATCTGATCACATTGACAGTCAGTTCAAGTGTCGGGACCCAGCTGACGTCGTTCAGATAGGCCAGCGGTGACGGTGGGAACGCGTCGGTAAACAACACCAGGGAACTTGTATCGGGCTCGCGGCCGTCCGTGTAACGTATCCAACCCGCCATCTCTGCTCTACCTGCCTGCCCGGGAACCGCGAGGTCTGGTTCGAGACGCACATCCAGCCGGCTGGATATCGGCAGCTCCAGATTTTGGATACTACCATCGCGAACGATGCAGTCATCAGGTGCCGCTATGTTGGCAGGGGCGCTGGTAATAGTCGTGTCGATTCCAACCGGATTATGCAGATCTGAAAATGCTGCCAGTACTTCGACTCGCTCTTTGCCTTCCTGAACCAGGGTTGCACGTGCCGTGCTGAGTGTGCGGCCTGATCGAACAACGTGCACCACGATCGTACAGGGAGAGTCAGCGGTTCCTGGTCTGAGGTAGTGCGTGGTTACTGAAACAGGATCGGAATGCGGCACCACCTGCTGCAGTGCTTTAAGTGCAACGGACACCATATAGCCTCCGTTGGGATTGCTGCCGATATTCCAGGCCGGTGACAGGTATCCTGAAAAATGGTTGTTTTCGGTGCGAACAACTTCCGTTTCGCGATCAAAATGCGACATGATTTGTTTCCAACTTCAATTATCCGAGGGGCCCATGCGGCAGATATTTGCCTGACAGAATCGCCACTAACCTGTGTTGTTCACATACCCCTGAGTTTGTAGATGGCGCGCAATTTGATGGTGGTGAGGCAACTGTCGTCCTTCTCGTTGTAGAGGGCGATGTCAGCGTCAACGAACTCGTGGCCTTTCTTTTCATAAAAATCTGCCACAGACATCTCTGCGATCAGGTTTGTATCTTTTGGAATTGGCTGATAATTCTGAGAAGAGGTTTCCAGGTGGACCCAGGGATTCATGTAGGCATTGCTTGCAAGTATCCAGTTAGATGTGCCGAGGATGAAGGCCATGTTGGCGTATTGTTCGTTCCTGAGAATATCCGGCATCAGGTTCATGTCTCGCAGATAGGTTTGCATTCTGTGCTTATTGCCCCAGTGATATCGAAATGCTTTGCAGCCTTGTTCGTTAAGTCGAGCCCAGCTGTCAAAAGTAGCGGTGGCCCCGACGTAGTCCTTTTCTGCAATGGGATCACCACGCCGTTCCGGTGGTTCGGCACCGATCTCCGGCAGGCTCACTTCTGCATTGGCGCTGACAGTCCCATCGGGACGCAGTAATTCGGCGGCATAACTGGTATCAGTCTGAGAAGATATTCGTACCTCGAACTGCTCTTCATCATAGAGCGGGGAGCCCACTCGAACGTGCGCAAGGCCGCGGGTCAGAAACTCCTCACCCCAGGTCTGCACCGCCGGGTGAATAAGGTACGCGGAGATCGTAACGCCGGGAACCAGGCCGCCCTTGAATCCGAATTGTTTTGCGATTTTGTCGCCATGAATTTCGTTGGCTGAATCTGGTGACTGATTGAACGCTTCTGCTGCCCATCCTTCGATCATAGGTTCTCCATCATGTTCTGGTTCGCGTGGCAAATGGTCGATTATGTATACACTTTATTTGATTTTCATGACAAGTCGCGAGTATACGTGTGCCGGGCAAGGAATGGGCGGCGATTCATCGTTTAAAAAGAAAATTTCCTGTCGTTTTGCCGGTCATAGTAAGCACAGAGATTGCCGGACAGGGTCATGATGCGAAAACTACTTTTAATGCTTGTTCTTACTACTGCCTGCGTGGCGACGACCAGGGCAGCTTCGGTTGACAGTGCGCTGATCATCCGCCCGAAGGAAAGTGGTACCTATCAGGGAGACCGCGACCACCTGATTGCCAGAGGTGAAGCACTCTGGAACGACAAAAGCCTGAGCGGTAAGGGCAAGACCAGTTGCGCCAGTTGTCACGGTGATAATACGAAGATGTTCAAGAAAACGTTTCTCGACGCTTATCCCCATCCGGTCAAAATGGTTAGTAAAAAGGCGAAACTGGACCAGATTACAACAGAAGGCATGGTGCAGTTCTGCATGGTGGTCCCGATGAAAAATGAACCATTACCCTGGGATTCTGAAGAACTTGCTGCGCTGAGCGCATACTCTGAAGCCGTCGTGCAGAAAGCGTATGTTGAAAAGAAAGGTAAGTGACGGGGAGGTGAAATTTTTAAAACACCTGATCGTGCTCTGTGCCGCACTCGGCGGGTCCCAGGCCAGTGCAGACCTTGCCAGAGGTAAGGAGGTGTTCGAGGTTTGTGAGGTTTGCCATGGTGAGCAGGGTCAGGGTAATGAAGGTTTTGAATCGCCGAAGCTGGCGGGCCAGAGACAATGGTACCTGTTGAAACAGTTAAGCAATTTCAAGGCGGGTATTCGCGGTACACACCCGGATGATGAGAATGGGCAGGTTATGCGTCCCCAGGCCGTGATCTTGTCGGATGAGGATATCGAGAGTGTCGTTGACTATATCCTCACGCTTGACCCGGATTTCGTGGATGACGAAGACTAGGGAATCTCTGATTAAGTGCTTTTTTCGCGATGACGGCGTTGAATCCGTACTCGAAACCTCGCGAATTTAAAGCGTATTCGCGATTTTCTCCGTGCGGATTCGCCTTGTCCTCACAAAAAAATCTACTTAATCAGAGCTTCC
>JAJFKA010000186.1 GCA_021773555.1 Gammaproteobacteria bacterium | reverse complement strand
TCGGTTCGTACCATTTCCCCGGAAGAAGCAGAACGTGAGGGTCAACTGATCCTGCTGGTGGACGACAATCCGGTGAATCTGGATGTTATCTCCCGGCAATTAACCAGCCTCGGGTTTGCCTGTGAAGTCGAAGCGAACGGTGTTGCCGCCTTGCGCGCCTGGCAAACCGGGCGATTTGCGCTCGTGCTCACCGACTGTCATATGCCCGAGATGGATGGCTATGAGCTGACTTACGCTATTAGAGATTCCGAACGAGTTAGTGCGGGGCCACGAACGCCAATTATTGCAGTGACTGCGAGTGCGCTTCAGGCTGAACATGATAAGTGCATTGAGGCAGGCATGGATGACTACATTACCAAACCGGTTGTAGGCAAAGATCTAAAGAGGCTCGTCGACAAATGGATGTCCGGGACAATATCGATGGAAGTGGACGAAGCGGGGTGTGAAGAAAAAATTGTAGCCGGTGCGGTCGACCCTGAAGCACTCAAATCAATGTTCGGCGATGACCCGGCAACCATAAGGGAAATTCTCAGCGCATTTAAACTACATGCGGCTGAAACCTTTGTTGAAACGCTTGACGCCATCGACAATGAGACAGCAGAAGGCGTGAAGCAAGCTGCGCACAAGCTTAAGTCTTCTGCGAAAACCATCGGTGCCTATGAATTAGGTGATGTGTGTGAAGCGCTGGAGGTTGCTGGGCTGGAAGAAGACTGGGACACAATCAGGAAGCTTGGTTCCGGATTGACCAGCCTCCGTTTATCCGTGTTCGACTATATTGATAGCGTGGTTTGAGTTCACCTTGCCTGGGATGACTGGTGCTGGGTTCGCTCGAAGCAATCCAGCGTTTCGGCATTTACTTCGGGGAAGCCAAAAGCAGGTCTGGCAATGTAGTAGCCCTGAAGCAGATCGACTTCGAGTGCAATGCAGGTTTCTAACTCCCCCGCGGATTCAATTCCCTCGGCCATGACGATAAATCCCTGAGCATGGCAAAGAGACACGAGTTCACAAACAATATCGTGTTTATCGGTGTCAGTGTCCACGCCGGAGATAATGCTCATGTCAATCTTTGCGTACAGCGGGGAGATCGCACCCAAATTGCCCAGGCCTGCTCGACCGACTCCGAGATCGTCAACGGCGACCTCAATTCCGGCACGATTAAACTCACCGATTTTTTCCTGTAGCTCTTTGCTTTGATCAAACCGTTCATTGTCGGAGAGTTCGAACACGATGCGCTCATTTCCCTTAACAGATAATAAGTCCGACAGGTCAGGACTGGTCAGTTCGCCGGGAAGTATGTTCACAAACATTCTTGATTTTGTCGCTTGTAGTGACAATCGCGTATCCAGCACCACAGCCTTTGTTACGTCATGCAGACGATTGAGCTCGACACAGGCATCAATCAATTCCATGGGTCCTGGCAGTCGTTCGTTGTCGCAGCGGATGAAAGATTCGTACCCGTAGATGCTGCCATCTACGGATTTTACGATGGGTTGGTGGGCAAACCTGATCGTCGCGAGGGCAGAATCGATTGTTTCGCCCAGTCCGGCACGATCTCCAGGTGTCTGGTCCATCTTTCCGAATTTTTTTGCCACCTTTCGTTTTAGTAACGCCAGTCTGTGGTTCGTGGCAGCCTGTCTGACCAGTGGGATGAGGTCCTCGGTTTTAACTGGCTTGACCAGATATCGATAAGCACCTAATTCGACGGCTCGCTGGGCATCTTCGAGTGCAGGTGTCCCGGTTAGAAGTACCACGGGTACGTCGAGATCGAATGCGCGCAGTGCCCTGATTAACTCCAGTCCGCTCATTCCTGGCATGAAGACGTCGCTGACGACAACATCAAAATGGGATTTTTTCGCTCTGATCAGTGCGGGCGCTGAAGCGCCTGCAACCGTTACCTCGAAGTCAGCTTCCAGGCTGAGCTGGCGAGCTGTTACCTGCGCCAGAAACTTGTCATCGTCGACGACTAAAACCTTAAATTGCGCGTGCGTGTCTTGCATCACAAATCTCCTTTGCAGTTCATATTGAGGTCTACCTAAGCGTGGCCCGGATCGTGCGGCCCAACCGGATGCGGCCCAACCGGGTGCGGCCCAACCCATTGTCTGATGAAGGTCGTTAAATCGTCACCCGCCATGGGGCGGGCACAGTAGTATCCCTGAACCGAGTCGCAACCCAGCTTGACGACCTGATCCCAGTCTTCCCTGGATTCCACACCCTCGGCGACAGTTTCCATTCCGAGGTTTCGGGCCAGCAGAACGCTCGATTCAAGGATCGCTCGCGCCGGAGCATCAGTTGCTGCGCCGGTGACAAAAGCGCGGTCGATTTTGAGTTCCGTAAACGGGATTTTTTTTAGTTGCGCCATCGACGAATGACCCGTACCAAAATCATCGATGGATAATCCAAAATTTTTCATCCGCAGACGCATCAGGGTCTCCTGACAGCCCATGACGTTTTTCATGATCTGGGATTCAGTCAGCTCCAGGACAATGGACTCATTGTTAATCGCATTGTTTTTTGCGCAGTTGATCAGGGCCTCGACCAGACCGGGATATGTCAGGGTATTTGCTGAGATATTGACTGACATCTTCAACCGAATACCGAGCTGCTGCCACGCCCGGGTCTGGCGCATCGCCTGGGCAAATATAAGCATGGTCATTTCATCGATCAGCCCACAGGCCTCAGCAAGGGGTATAAAGGTATCGGGACCGAGAAGGCCCCGTGTCGGGTGATGCCAGCGTGACAGGGATTCAACGCCGAAAATTTTTCCGGATGCAATGTCAACCTTGGGTTGAAAAACAAGGCTCACTCCGGGCCCTGAAAGACCCTGGCGGAGTTCAGACTCGGTAATGGGCTCCTGTATCCTCGCGACATCGTTCGTAGTGGCTGGCTGATAGCTTTTTAGCAGCCTCACCAGTTGTTCTTCGTTAAGCGGTTTAGGCAGGACTCCAAGCACATTAAGCTTGTGGCTCCTGGCAAGATCGTAGGCCGTGGCGAGAAGCCTGTCGTCCTGCCCGCTCAGATAGATAATCCCGTTTTGAAAGTTCATTTCGGCGGCGTGGCGCATCAGTTCGATGCCGTCCATTTCCGGCATGTTCAGGTCGCAAATGATGACATCGAAAGGGGAAGTGGTTTTTTTAAGGGCATCCAGGGCATCATGTCCGTTGGTGGAAGTCGATATTTGCGAGCAGCCTATTTTCTTTAAGACGAGGGTTGTGAGGTTTCTAACAAAGGGCTCATCATCGACAATGAGGTAGCTGAAGCTGGAATAACTCGTTTCTTCATTCGCGAGAGAAGTGGGGGGTGTGGTGACCTGCTCTTCCTGAGATACGATCATGCTGCGATCCGAGGCGCGACACCCTGCCGTGCATTAACGTCAGTAAAAATCAGGCACCAGCCGGTCAGATCCGGCACAGTACTCAAGCGGATTCCGTTTCGCTTGGGTCATCGAATTCAGTAATCAATTCCTGCGCCTGCGCCTGCCATTCCTCGAGGCGATCCAGTACACCCAGTTCTGCCAGGTATGCTTCATCCATATCAATCCCATCGTAGAGACAGTCCGCTATATAGATCGCATCTACAATTTCAAGCCCGGTATGAGCCGTTAGTCTTTGCGGTTGATGATGATGCGCAACCGCTTCCACCACGGTTCGAGATATGCCCCACAGGTCGAGTAGATAGGCACCAATCTCGGCATGTGACACGTTGAGCAGTTGCATCTCCGCAGCGAGCGACGAACTGGTTGAACTTCTGGCGCTTTCCAGCGCAGCGTTGAATTCGGGAGGCATGGCAGAAGCGAGAACCAACTCGCCGACGTCATGAAGCATCGTGGATAGAAAGAGCTCTTCGCGTTTGTCCTTATCCGGTAATACCATGCTCGCCAGCCTGACGGTGGCCAGGGCTTTGGTCTGTATATCAACCACTGAGTAACCGCCGGTTATCTCGCCAGGAGGTGCATTGAAAACCTCGACAGTCATCACCAGGTTCTTAACCGTATTGATACCCAGGTGCACGATCGCCTGGTTAATATCCTTGAATTGTGTCGTTGTTCCGAATAGTGAGGAATTGGCCAGTTTGAGCAGTTTTGCACACATTGCCGGGTCCTGCCTGATGATCTGGCCAATGCTGGATAGATTAGAATCCGGGTCATTGACCAGTTCCATCAGCTTCATATAGAGGGCGGGAACCGACGGTAACTGTTTGATCTGGCAAACAGCCTGTTTAACGACATCGTTGAGCAGAGACTGGAGTTCACAAGCCCTTTTTACAGTATCTTCTGTGTGTTGGGCGTCACACGGTTTCGAGAGAAATTGATGTGCGACCGGGATAGCGCGGAATGCGGTTTCGCTGTCTGCATAGCCTGAAAGGACGATGCGAACGATGCCTGGGAACTCCTCACTGATTCTGGAAAGAAGCTCGGCACCATCGACACCAGGCATGCGTAAGTCGCTGACCACGACTTCATAGGGTTCGTCAGCATTGGATCTCAGTTCATCGAGCGCGTTTTCCCCACCTACCGCGGTGTTGATGTCCCAGGTATCACTCAGATGAAATAAAGATCGCTCAATGCCCTCGAGTATATAGGGCTCGTCATCCACAAATAGAATCTTCATTTTGTTTCCATACATGTGATTGAAGACTAATCGGGGGCCGATTCGGAAGATTATGAATCCCAGGAACTCAGTGCCCACGATTGTTATCGGCATATATCTGAGTTGCTTTAGAACCAGTCAGTGTTCAACTACAAGTAGTTATCAATCCAGGGACCACCAGACGCAACGTCCAGGTCTGTACCAGGCGAGCCAGACCTCCACTGAATTGATAAGAAACGAGTATTCCCGGCCTGCTCGAAGACGTTTGATCCTGTCGGAATTTCTAAAGTTTTCCCTGCAGATTGTCGAGAACTACCTGACGTCATGGG
>JAJFKA010000185.1 GCA_021773555.1 Gammaproteobacteria bacterium | reverse complement strand
GATGGGTTAAGGTGGGTTCGTATTCGACCGCAATCGGTGTGGTGATGTTGGTGACATCGCTGATGAATGTATAACGATAAGTACCATCTTCGTTGTCCACAAGAGTGCCACCACTTTCAGAAGTGGCCTGTATGGCCGGTGAATTCGACGGAACGGCAGTCGGTGTTTTCGTTTGATTGATATAGGATTGCCACGCAGCGCTGCCTCCGTTTGCAGGTGGAATCAGTTTGGCAACCGTAAACCTTACGTTACTGGTCGCAAGCCCCGTCAGGGCGAGACCCTGTTCATCTACCAGGGTAAAATCCACCACCGGTGGAGAGCCGATGTTCACGGCGGTAATTGTTGCGACAGCGATGCTGGCGCTGGCGTATGTGTTTACCGGGAGTGGCGACGCAATGGGATCCGGTGCCGTCGCATTGGCATTGGCAGGAGCAGGTCCCGGGGTTACATCGGGTGCGGATGATCCACCGCCACCGCTACAGCCCTGAAGCATTATTAGAAAGCAGATCGCAACTACCACCTTCTCGAATCCGGGTCTTTTCTCCACGATTTTCACCTCATTAAAATTGGTATGTCATCGCTAACGTCATGACATTTACGGCCTCGTTGGGATTCTTCTGGCCGGTGGTCAATAGCTTGTTCACGGTTGAAATATTGTCGTAGCGCCAGTCATTGTCCGCATAGTCGTAGTACTGGTATCCCAGGTTCAATGTGAGGTTTGCGTTGTATGAGTACTTAAGGTCCAGCCGAATTTCGTTTAGACTGACATCAGCTGTCGGTAACGCCTGATCTGTCAGGTCTCGCGCCCCGTTTGCTGCAAAACGATAGTCATTGTCAACTCGCAAATAAGTGAAATTGACATCCAGCGTGAGACGCTCGCTTGCTTCCCAGAAAACGCCAAGCCCGGCACTGGCAGAATTACTCTCTTCGCGCACTTTGAAATTTCTCGCCGGATCACTACCCTGAGGCAGAGGCGGCGATATCACATTCGCTGGCTTGTTTATTCCGCCGGTAAAAGTTCGGCCCATTTGGCTGCGTTGCCGACGACGATGATCAACGAAGGTCTGAATCGAGAGCGAATCAGATGGCAGATAACTGATGCCCAGATTAAACGACGTTTCAAGGTCTTCTTTCAGGCCAAGGGTACTCTTGTCAAAATCTGTATTTTTTCGGCTGGCGGTGGCGCGAAGCAGCCAGTGCTCTGCAGGCACATAGCTTCCGCGCCAGCTGATTTCCCGGCCGTTGTTGTTGGCGAGATGAAATTGACGTAACGATGGATGGTTGATCCAACGCTGGTCATCGGGGATCTGATTGATGAGATCGACGGCGAGCAGTTGGAAGAACGATCGCGACCATTCGTAAGTTGAGCCCGAGCGATTGACATGATTCCATTCGAGCTGGTTGCTGAACGATCGCCATCGCGAGAATCTGTACTTAACGTTGATCTGATCCTGTTCGGTGTCTTCAACAGCCGCGAAATTCCGAAATTCCGCTTCGTACTCATAGCTGACACGCAAGCTGGATCGGTTTCGGAAACGATAGATTCCTTCGAGCTTAAACTGGTCCTGCTGGTAGGTAAGCGGTCGGTTGAATACCGAGAATTCCGGACCCGGTTGATCTGCGCCATCTCCTCGAACATATTGCCATGCATGGCGATCGGCGCTGTTGTCTCGTTCCTTGTATTGATAGTGCGCATTGACTGCAAGGTGTGAAATCGGATTGGTATAGGCGGCGACCTGGAAGAATGTCGTTGACAGGGGCTTCTCCATGTCACTAACCGGTAACGGTGTTGGCACCGTTAGTCCCGGGTTCACGCTGTAACTGGAAAGCTTCCCATCTTGTCTGGATTCTCCAAACAAGCCATTCAGGGTAAATCGGGTTTTTGCGCTGAACCGGTATGCTGCAGAGAAATTCAGCTCCTGATACTGATAATCGGGCTCATTGGCGACTGAACCAATTCCGTTCGGATAATCAACGCTCGTACCGAGGCCACTGGCGAAAGGGTTTTCCCAGCTTAATCCCGGGTAATTGTTGTCGAAGTCGAGGGCACGATAGGCCAGTGTGACCGAGATAGCGCTGGTATCAACACCGGCAGCAAACCTGAATTCCGAACTCTTCTGATCCACGGGGGCGGGAAGCGTGACGGCCTGGGGATTTGCGGCATTAAAATAGATCGCTGCACCTTTGATTCGGGTGCCTTTTTTTGTTTCAACCGTTACGCCGACTTCTGTCCACAGACCACGTGTCACAGGCTGCCTTAACGTCATTTCAACCGTACGACGTTTCAATCCGTTTTTGACATCGTTCACAATCAGGGACTGGTCGAACTGACTTGTTTCAGCGCCAGCTATCCATCCTGCGGGTAAGCTGAGAACGCGTTTACCATGATAGGGAGTGTGCCCTGTGTCATTGAATTGCGAGGAAATTTCATCATAGCCAAAGGTGTAACTGGCGCCGTTTAAGCTGGCCATTGCCAGCATAATTTCCCGGTTACCGGTACCGAGGTCAGTTCCGCTGGTCACCCAGAATTTTGAATCATCTCCAGCGCTGTAATTCCAGCCACCGTCCAGGACGAATCCGTTGGTATCCAGTCCGTTGTATTGACCGTACTTGAAATTGTCGTCCGACACATAGGTGAGCCCAAGTGACCAGTGATTGTTCAGCATTACCGGCTCGTCGATTGGCAGGCCAAACGGATCCGACAGGCCAAACTCATTTTCCTGCGCCTGCAGGGATGAGGCGAAAGCCAGGCTGGAAAGCAAAGCAAAAAAGATGAAGGACTTCATCGAGTTAACCTTGCTCCACCGGGATGGTTCGAACCGTGGACGGCACTATGGCAATTCATGCAACCTCGGGCGATCAGGTTTGTGTCACCAGCACCGAGCTGTCTGCCATTTGAGAGCCGGCTCGGATGGTCACTGGTAAGGTGACATTGCTGACAGAGAAAAGGTGGCCGGGCAGTCAGCAGATCAGGCTGGGTCGCTCCGTGCGGGCTGTGACACAGCAGGCAATCCTCGGTAACGGGATCGTGTTCAAACAGAAACGGTCCGCGCTTTTCGGTGTGGCAACTAAGACAGTTTTCGTTGGTGCTTACCTGCCTGATTTCACCATTAACACCGCCGTGGCTTTGGTGACAATCGAGACACACAATTTCGGCTTCCCTGATCGGGTGTCGAGAGGGCATCGCCAGGGCATGTTTTACCTCCACATGGCATTGCAGGCACACCGCTTGCCCGGCTCGCTTATTCATGACGGGATCGGTGGCAGCATGTACCTGATGGCAGTCGTTACATCCGAGGTCAACCTGTTGATGGACACTGGCAGGCCAGTGCATTCGTTCTGCGTCGTCGTGACACGAAAGACAGGCCTGGTTCCCCTGGCTCCTGTCAGTGCCGTCCGCATAGGAGATATCAATCGGATTCCTGGAACTGGTTAGATGCTCATTGCTCGAACCATGACAGGCGATGCATTGCAGGTCTCCCTTCTTGTGAGCAAATGGGAGTGTGAGCTGTTCCTGCTCATGACAGTCTGTGCACTCCCGCTCGGCGGCGTACAGGGGACTAATAAAAAGCATGCAAATTGCAATGAGGAGGGTTGGCTTCATGTCATGGATTCGCGATTTGGACCTGCCCATCGTTCACGATGAACTGCAGCGGGAAGCTGACATAGTGAGCACGCTGGTCGCTACTCGGTTCCAGAATGCCGAGATCAAAGGTGGTCTGTGGTCCGGGCATTTCAGTCACGAATTCGACCTGCCAGGTTTCGTCCTGCCAGGTGGCTTGCACTTCCCTCGCGTCTTTCAGGTTTTTCGTTTCCAGAATTGACCCCTGCGAAAGCATCGCCGGTTTTGCGGAATCCAGATCCACTTGCCAAATATGGACGAAGTTTCGGTTTGTTCGCATGGCATCGATTGTGGCGTTATCTTTGAGTGCTGCACCTCCCCCTGATCGGCTCATGGCAGCGCGGGTCTGTCCGAGGTACTTTGACTGTCCGCCAGCGGCCTGCATGCCATCGATATCGTCGTGGCAGGCCGCCCAGCATCCTGCGCGTGCAAATGCCTGGGATGCACCTGCATCCGCCATCACGGACAGTATGGTCTGGGGTGAGCCTTTCCAGGAAAAATTGAGTTGCATGCCCTGATCATGGATGCTGGCTTGCAGAGTCAGGTGTAGCGGTTTCCCGGGCAGATCCGATGCGTCACGCTCATGGCAGTCGGTACATTGCTTACCACTTCGAAATTTGCGTGCACCCTCGTGATCAGTAAGAAGCCACTCCATCGAGTGCCTGTCTGTCTCAAACAACACGATTTCAGCCGCGTTTGCCCAGTGAGAAACAAATAGCGAAAGAAAGAACACAATGGAACCTATTCTCATAATCTGCAATCAACCACTCCCTGGAGGTACCAGCCGACAAGTACCTTGCCTTGAAAAAAATTGGTTCGATCTGCCAGTCTTCGCCAATCCCGACAAAAAAGCCATGATTTAGAGCAATAAACGGCGGTGCTCCAGGCGAGCGCAGTGAAATTCTAAAGGTTTGAGCGGGTCACCGGTCAAATGCTGACGCGTCGGATGCTGCGACCAGACCCTTCCCTCTTACGGGTACGCGTGAATCTGGCTGTTTATCCTTCGGGACGGGCAATACGGCTTAATGCACCACAGGTCGCCCACCATCGCGAGTCGCCTGTCTGTGCTCCTGGAATTGAAGTACCAGACTGTAGATCACGGGTAAAACCAGCAGATTAAGGATCAACACCGTCAACATGCCACCCAGCATGGGTGCCGCGATTCGATGCGTGACATCTGATCCTGTCCCGGTACTCAACAT
>JAJFKA010000184.1 GCA_021773555.1 Gammaproteobacteria bacterium | reverse complement strand
ATGAGGCTTTCTACCAACAACTGAGATCCCGCTACAATATCCAAGTGATTGAACCTGCCAGCGAAGCGACACCCCCGGCATGATCCGCATATTTAGAAGCGCGGGGGACCTTGCGCCCGGCAGCAGGGTTGTTGCTTGGCGTCTGCGCCTGACAGCCTTTCTTTGCACACTCTTGTGCTCGATGTCGGCGGTAGCGCACGAAGTGCGTCCCGCCTACCTGGCAATCGATGCACTGGAACCGGACTATTATCGGGTGACCTGGAAGCAGCCGACCCTCGGTGATCGACGGCTCCAGCTGGACCCGATTCTGCCCGAGTCTTGTGACATCGTGCGCGAAGCGCTACCCGAGCACACGGAAGGTGCGATGATACTGCGCTGGGAAGTCGCATGCGATCTCAGCAGTGGCCAGATCCACATCGAAGGACTCTCACGAACGCTGACCGACGTTATGGTTCGCATCACCGATCTTGATGGTCGCGTAACGACACTGGTTCTGAAGCCTGACTCACCGAGTCTCAACCTGGATGATCCGCCCCCACCGATCGCCGCCTATCTCACCCTTGGCATGGAACATCTGCTGTCTGGTATCGATCACATCCTGTTTGTAGTCGGCCTGGTGCTGTTCATCCCGAACCGCTGGATGCTGCTGAAAACCATCACCGCCTTCACCGCCGCCCATTCCATCACCCTGGCGTTGTCGGTGCTTGAGGTGGTCAAGCTGCCTCAACAGCCAGTGCAAGCGGTAATCGCATTGTCGATTCTTTTTCTGGCCAGGGAACTGATGCTGCCGCCAGAAAAACGTTCAGCGCTCATGCAAATCAGGCCGTGGCTGATGGCATTTACGTTCGGGCTGTTGCACGGCTTTGGCTTCGCGGGCGCTCTTGCGGATATCGGCCTGCCTCGCGAGGCGCTGGGTTGGTCGCTGCTGCTTTTTAACCTGGGTATCGAGGCGGGGCAACTGCTGATTATCACTCTGATGTTGTCGATCGCCTGGCTCAGCAAACGTAGCAACCTTCTGCAAGCGCCCGGTTGGCAATTCACCTTTACGATTGCCATGGGCTCGGTGGCCGCTTACTGGACGATCGATCGAATTGCAGTAGTTTTCTGAGCCTCGCAAGTGCGACTCAAGGCAGGTACCAGATTGGTGACGACCATGCACGTTCCTGAATGGTAGAAGGCCAGTCTGGTCGTGGAGCTACGCCAGCTCGAACTGCGTCCCACGTAGACCATCGGCAACTCGGATTCTCCAATGCTCGCACGTAATAGAAAGCGCGCTGACCATGATCAAACTCCGGATCTCTCCATAGGGTAAGAAGCTCAGCAGCGCCGACGTCAGTGCTAACTCTACAGTCCTTAAGGCTTACCAACGCCCCATTATCGGGGCAGCGTTGGGTCTTGGGATCGACTACCAGCCCGTCCGAGCAGGCAACATCGAAAACGCGCTCTCGAGCCTCACCCTTTTCGACCCATCCCTTTACCACCTGCAAGCGCTGCAACGGGTTGCTGTCCACGTCGCGAGTGGCCATCACAAGGAAGGTGGGAGCCGCCTCATTTCGAGGGGCAAGATCACCACCCATCGAGACCCCACTCGCATAGGCGACGGATATAGCATCCGGGGCGTTAACCAAGCCCTCATCCCAGCCGTATCCCGCAAAGAACCGTACGCGTATGCGCGGTCCCGATGTAGCGAAGGTTTCCTTGCGCCGTAACGCTGCATAGATTGAACCACGCGTATTTGACTCGGCCCAGACACCTGTCAGCCCAGAAGCACTGCGTGGTTGTATATCTCTATATTGTGGTTCACCGCTATCCGAATTCCCGTCTAAAGGCACAGAACCTCCCTTTTGAGGAGTATTGTCGGCCAGACCTCCGGAGGACCCAAAGTAATTCGACTCGTCATAAGAACCAGCCGCGTAATGGCTGTCAGTGGACCCGATTAGCCCGAAACGGTACGGGTTCACTCCCCGATCCTCCTCCATTACCAGACCATCGAGATAGGCCTGACGTACATAGCTGCCTTGTGGCTGGCTTGGCGCGTTGTCCGCAATCTTAATTTCCCACAGTTCGAAGTCCGCCCACTCGTCGTTTGTCGAGAGTAATGGATGTGTCTCAGAGGTTCCTTTGGCCTGGGTAACCTCGACCAGCGGCTCATTACGCATACGTTGTTCTGCATAAGAGGCATCTATAGTCCTGCCTTGCCAGTCGGTTTTTGCGAACATGGCGCCGTCTGAGCCATTTGAATTATGTGGGATCGCGAGCGCCTCAATGCCCTGCGCTCTCAATCGATCCATCCAGTTCCAGAGATCCTCGGGGTTATGTGAGTCTTGTTCTCTGAAGGGCTGCCGGGGGACGCGACTGCCTTGAAAGATCACATTGCGGTGCAGATTTCGGATTGAGGGACCGTACGCTGTAAATTCATAACCTATGAATGTGGTGAATTCTCCGGGTCGGTTGTGCCGCTCTGCGGCATCAATCACTTCTTGCCAGGCAGAGCGTACCACTCGCATGTCGAGCAGATCGTCGACAAAGTCCGGACCTGGATCAGTAAATCCTGTTACACCATCAGGGTCCCAGTGGTCATACATAGCATAGTAAATCTCCAGGCGTTCCTTATGAGTCTTCGCGTTCTGTAGCCGTATCCCAAGCGGATGCTTACCAGGACCTGAATTCGGGTCATCCATTGCAGCCGTCATACCCAGGAAACCTCCATGGTCAGTGACCGCCTGGAAATCGAGTGGCTTTAAAATCTGAAGCGTTGAGCCTGATGGACTCGGTATTGGCTCCCCCTGTGCGTACCGATAGGCAGCGTCGGGCCCCTCTCTTGTCCCATTCATATAAGCGTCAATCGACAGCCCGGTGTGGATGTGCAGGTCTCCGAAGAGTGCGACTCTTGATGCAGAACCGATCGTACTGGAACCGACATTTGGATCGTTGGGCAATACACTGGATTGTACGCCATCCGCGGATACAGAACATATACTGATGGACGCCAATATACATGCAGCCATGATAGACGCGAACGCACGACTGTTTAGTTCAATAAATCTACTACACCACGGCATCTGACACTCCTATTGGCAAACCAACCTGCGAGCGAAGTCGCCTCGTAAGGCTTCATAAAGATAAATAGATAGTATGGAGATTAAATATCTGAGAAATTAATCATATTGTCAACCGGATTCTTCTCTCTATCTCTCTTGAGGAGATTAAATTCATGTGGCTTTACTCTAATCATCCTTATGGGAATTTTAACGGGGATATTCCGCAGGGAGAAACGACATGCAAAAGGGGCTAACCCTCAGGGTCCATGTCCGAATAGAGCGCCTCCACCCATTGCTTAAGCACGGCAACGGTTTCCATCGCCTCCTCACGAGGCAGACTTGCGGACTGTCGAAGCACGGCATCGATTGCAAAGATACTCACTTGAGCCATGGCGATGTGGGCGGGAGTGAGTTTCTCGTCGCCACTTAGACGCTGTGCGAGACGATCAACACTAAGCTCGGTGGTCAATCGATCATACGTGCGAAGTTCGGGCACCACTTGGACGGCTTCCAGCAGAGCGGTCGCGCCCGTTTCGTTAAAGTAAATCTCGGCCTGAGCTTCGACGTTCGGCACCAGAGAGGTCTGATCTTTGTCGAATAAATTTGATTTGGCATACCAGCGACGCACGAGCACCTCAAGTATCGCGTATTTGTTCGGGAAATATTGATACAGGGTTCCGATCGCCAGGCTGGCCTCGTCGGCCACCGATTGCATTGAGAATCCATCAAAGCCTCGGAGATCCAGCACCGTGGCTGCGGCAATGAGCACGCGCTCAACCGTCAAGAGGGACCGCGTCTGCTTGGGCTTTCGTTGGGATCCGATCTTGCCTGAGCTTGTGGTCATCTAACCAGTTTGATTCAATATCCCGAGTTTGTAAAGATTACGACGACACGCCCTCAGGCACTGATCTCGCCGATAGAAGCAGCGGCCAGCGCGCCCTTAGCTTTGCGGAGTCCTCGTCGTTCATAGCCCCTTTATCAGCACGATAACTTCTCTGTTGACGTTGCTGGAATCGAGTGGCACTATAAAAATAATCTGAGGATATCCTCAGATTATTAATCAGGTAAGCGGTCCTTCGAGCAAAAAAATTCTTGCACGTAAGAGTTTGGCCTGCGCTTAAGGACAGCCATTTTTTTGGATGAATCGGGAGTGAGAAATGTCTGTTGCAAAGCAATCCAAAGGTCTTGATGAACTATTGACTACTCTTGAGGGGTACAGGCAGAAAGACGTTTCGAACACGGTGACGTTACCGCGGGAATTTTACACGTCTGAGGAATTCTTCGAGCTCGAACGCGAAAAAATCTTCGACGACGCATGGCTGTGTGTTGGTCATGAGCTCGAATTTGCGAACCCTGGAGATTTCTTTGGTGTTAATGTAGCTCACGAACAGATGGTAATCGTTAGAGGGCAAGATGGAAAAATTCGCGCACTGTCAAGCGTTTGCAGGCATCGCTATGCGCAGATCATCGAACATGGCGAACGTGGTAACGGGAACGTTATCCAATGTCCGTACCATCGGTGGACTTATGATCTTGACGGTAAATTGAATAACGCGCTTTTCCTGGAAAAGAACAAGTGCTTCGATAAATCGAACATTGCGCTACCCGAGTACCGATCGGAAATTTGGAATGGCTTCATATTTGTGAACCTGAACGACGATGCGCAACCTCTGGCACCCCAGCTTGAAGGGGTAAACGAGCAAATGAAAGTGATCGCTGAACAGGTTGGCAACGGGGAGTTCAAACCCGTTGAATACTACAACGAAACATGGAACTGCAATTGGAAACTCTTTCAAGAGAATAATATGGAGGGGTACCACCACATGGGAGTGCACATTGACTCTCTGAACAAGCCATATCCGTCTCGAATAATTTCCTTTGAAGATTCGCATTACACGGGCGGTGAGGACAGTATTTGGTCGGGATATAATGCGCCGCTTGATGTGAACCACGAGCTTGGCAAGAGATCCTTGGAGAGAACGCCGTTTAAACCGGGCGACATGGCTCAATCAGCACCTTACTTGAATGTGCTAGATGTTTTTCCGAGTACTGCGTTCACTATTTCCCCGTCAGGTGTCGGGTGGTTCACGTTGTTACCCACCGCGGTTAACGAAACTATTTATATTGCGGGGTCTATTTCAAGGCTCGATCCGAGCGTTACGGGGGATGATATAGAGGGGAAATATAAGGGCCGTCCCACTGCAAGAGTACTCGATGAGGACGGCGATATTCTGGGAGGCATTCAGCATTCGCTTACTTACGGGAAGAAGGTCGAACCCGTTGGATGCTTATCCTGGCAAGAGCAAAACCTTACAACATTCTATAAGCAGCTTGCCCGAAAATTGCGGGCCTAATGAATCTTGAAAATGGAGTCGCGATCGTCACTGGTTCCTCCTCTGGCGTGGGTGCCGCAACGGCAAAGTTGCTCGCAGAGCGGGGTTGCCGTGTTGTTATCAACTACTCGAAGAGCGCCGACGCGGCCGAGGCCGTCGCCGAGGACTGCCGCAAGCTCGGCACCGATGCGCTGGTATGCCAGACTAATGTAGCCGACGACGGCGACTGCAAAAATATGATAGCTGCAGCGCTAGAAAAGTGGGGGCGGTTGGATGCGCTGGTCAACAACGCCGGCACCACAAAATTCATGAATCACGCCAATCTCGCCGGTCTCGACAAACAGGACTTCTTCGACATCTACGGCGTCAATGTTGTCGGTCCCTACCAGATGACTCGAGCAGCCGAAAAAGCCCTGCGCAAGTCTGGCGATGGCGCCGTCGTGAATGTCTCGTCCCGCGCCGGTATCAAAGGTGCGGGTAGCTCCATCGCATATGCAGCTTCCAAGGGCGCGCTCATTACCATGACAATGTCGTTGGCCAGGGTGCTGAGTCCGGAAGTTCGGGTCAACTGTGTATGCCCGGGATTCATTGCGGGCGAGTGGCTTAAGGAAGGGATGGGTGAGCAGAACTATGCGCGTGTTAAACAGGAGAGGGAATCCAGTGCTCCGTTGAAGCGTGTTTGTACGCCGGAATCGGTCGCAGAATCGATACTTGGATTCATCGACGGCCACTCCATCGTCACGGGTGAACACATCATCCTGGACGGTGGCCTACACTTGATGTAACGCTCACCAGTGCAGCTACCCTCTGTATTGCAAATGTATGCTAACTGTTATGCAGGAAGCTGGAACGAAATTGAATGCCCCAGTGTCCGTCAGTCAGGGTGGCAATCCAAAATGTATCGAAGCTGTGATAGACGGTTCCGTCCGCATGACAGCGATCATTACGCAGTGCCAGATGAACCTTGTTTTTACCGCTATGCACCACGTCGAGACTGGCCATGGTGGTATGATGCCAGCCTTCCTGCTGCAGTGCGGCCTGATGACGTTTTGAACCCGCAATGAATGCCTCAGCGTTTTCAAACGTGAAGAATCTGTCGTTGGCTAAGCGGGTGTGCGGATAGTTCAAGGTCTCGGCGTGGCGCTCGTGGTCCTGCGCATTGAACGTCTCCATAAACGCTTGGACGACGGCGATGGCTTCTTTTGCAGTCTTTTCGTTCATCGTGAACCTCATTTTGAGCAGCAGTATGTTTACTCGGCTATAGACTATCACACCATATTGACTATCTATGGGTCCTTCTGTATCAATGGTTCGATGCTTGACGACTGACGGAGCTACACGACATGAAATTGCTCAAAGTACTGCTTTGCATCACATTGTTAGCTGATTCGTTCGTCCTGCTTGCTGCAGAACCGTCAACTCCCGCGGAGCGGCGGGCGTTTTTTGGCGAATTGCACCTGCATACCGCTATGTCTTTCGACGCATGGACTTTCGGCACCAAGGTTATGCCGGACCAGGCGTACAAATTCGCTCGTGGCGAGACTGTCATGGTGCCGGGAGTGCAGGTTTTTGGATACGAGGGGATTGAAGCCGACAAGCCCGTGCCTGCACAACGTGCCTGGCCGCTCGACTTCGCAGCCGTGACAGACCACGCGGAATACCTGGGCGCGATGAGTGAACTGGATGATGCAGACAGTCCCTTCTCAAAAAGTGGCTTGGGACAGAAGCTCCGGGATGCAGGCCAAAGCGCATTCTTCATGTCGAGCGCACTTCGACGCGATCCCGAAGGGATCAAGCTCATGTCAAAGGCAACCACTGAATCTGGCGGTTGGAACGTCGAAATCAAAGCCGCCAACGACAACTACGAACCCGGCAAATTCACAACCTTTATCGCATATGAGTGGACAGCATCGGCGGGCAACGGCATACACCTGCACCGCAATGTCATTTTCAACGGTGATCATGCCCCTGCTCCTTTTACCGCCGTGGATTCCAACGACCCTGAGAAGCTGTGGCAATACCTCAACTCTGTCAGGACAACGGGCATGGATGTGCTCGCAATACCGCACAACAGCAACCTGTCCGACGGCCACGATTTCGACTGGAACAAATCCGATGGTCGTCCAATCGACGAGGCCTACGCGCTAGAACGAGCACTCAACGAACCACTGGTTGAGATCGCCCAGACCAAAGGTACCTCGGAGACCACACCCGAACTCTCGCCAGGTGACGAGTTCGCCAACTTCGAGATCATGGATCGAATCTACGGGGGCGAAACCACCCCAACCCAGCATGGCTCCTATGTACGAGAAGCCCTCGGACGTGGCCTTGTTATCCAGTCAAGCAGCGTCGGCGTCAATCCCTTCAAGATGGGCGTGGTCGGCGGCTCCGACCTTCACAATGCCCTGAGCGTCAGCGACGAAAACAGCTACGCCAGTAGCGAACTTGAGGAACTCGATCCCAACACCGCGGTCCCCATCGCGGAGACTGTGAGTCGTATAGGCACCTCGAAACCTGAGGAGCTGAAGCGCAGGCCTTCCGGCCAGGTAGAGAACGATCCATTGCAGATGGCCTCAGGTGCCATCACTGGCGTGTGGGCGGAAAAGAATACGCGGGAAGCGATTTTTGCTGCCTTGAAGCGCAAGGAAACGTTTGCGACCAGCGGAACGAGGATTCGGCTTCGCATGTTTGCAGGATGGGAATTTCCGTCGAATATGACCAGCAACAATGACTGGGTGAAGCAGGTATACGCCCGGGGCGTTGCGATGGGGAGTG
>JAJFKA010000183.1 GCA_021773555.1 Gammaproteobacteria bacterium | reverse complement strand
CGGCTGCTTGCAGGATATTCACATACCAATCGATCCGATCGGTATCGTCAATGTGCAACAGTCTACCTCCAGCACGACGCAAAATCGTTTCATGCTGCCCAGCAGGATGCAATTCAACCCCCGCAGCTTCCATGAGGTCTGACCACCCTTGAGTACCTTTGCCCGTATAAATGTCCGACAACATCAACTCTGATTCGCCTAGGAATCCACCGAGGCTCAACTCGAAGCCGGTATCGAGAAATCTACGAAGCTCCAATGCTTTTTCCCTCCAACGGGAGGGCAACGATTCTTTCAGGCTACGCAGCACTACTTCTCGCGCCACACGATCCAATTCCATATGGCACCCAGCGGGTAAATAGGGGAATCCTTCCTTCACCTGGGTCTGAAGTTGCTTGCGCGTGCCTTGCAGCAAGGCGCCAAGCCTGCGATCAAAACGGTATTCTTTTCTGTGCTGGCCTACGAAATCCAGAATCAGGCAACTCGACTTGTCTCTTCCCACTCGCAATCCCCTGCCCAACTGCTGAATGAACAGAACAGGGCTATCAGTGGGGCGCAACAACAAGAGTGTATCCACGAGCGGAATATCTACACCTTCATTGAGCAGATCAACGGAGAAAACAATATTGATCTCGCCTCGGCGTAGGCGATTGAGCGTGCTGCTCCTCTCCGACTCTGGCGTGTCGGCAGAAACAAATTCCGCGGGAATGTTTGCGCGAACAAATTGTTCCTTCATAAATTTGGCATGTTTTAAGCTGACACAAAAACCCAAAGCGCGCACGTTCGTCACATCATCGACATGAGCGATCAATTCCTTAACCACGATCCGAGACCACGCTTCAGTGCTGGTATAAACATCCTCGAGACCGGCGACGCTGTAACCCTGCCCTCGCTTCCAGGGTATGTCTCTTAAATCAACGCCATCAGAGATTCCAAAATATTCAAAGGGAACCAGGCGTTGTTGATCAATCGCATCCCAGAGTCGCAGTTCTGCAGTGATGCCATCATCAAACCAATCGAGTATAGGTAGCCCGTCGCTGCGCTCTGGTGTCGCTGTTAGCCCGAGTAGTTCCTTGGGCTTCAGGTAGGTGAGTAGCGCTTGATAAGACTTCGCGGCAGCATGATGAAATTCATCGACAATGATAATGTCAAAGTGATCCTGATCGAAGCGTTCTATGCCGCTTGCATTGATGCTCTGAATCGACGCAAATACATGGGTAAAAGATTCCGGTCGCTGCCCCGCTACCCACTCCTCGCCAAAATTCGCATCTCTGAGCGCATGTCGAAACGTTGCGATGCTTTGCTCTAATATTTCTTTGCGATGGGCAACGAACAGCAAGCGACTTCGCGGCATCTCCGCTTTGAGCCGCGCATAGTAAACGGCGGCCATAACGGTTTTGCCGGTTCCGGTTGCCGACACCAGCAGATTTCGATGATTACCTTTCAAGCGCGCAAGCTCAATCAACTCGAGCAGTCGCTCCTGGAAAGGCTCAAGTCGGATTTCCACAGGGCTTAGATAAACCTCGGGACCGGTACGAACAATCTGCGTGAACGAGTCGAATTCGGTTTGATCAAACACTACAAAGTCTTCAGAAGCCCAGTATGCGTCAAACATGGAAATCATCTTTCTGGTTGCATCAGGATTGCGTACACCAGAGACACGCAAATTCCATTCAAGGCCGCTAATCTGAGCCGAGTGGGTCAAATTCGAAGAGCCAATGTAGGCAGTCGAATAGCCCGAATCTCGATGGAAAAACCAGGCTTTTGCATGCAGCCTGGTAGAGGTGACATCGTAAGAAATACGAACGTCGGCACCCAGATCAATAAGTGATTCCAGTGCCGTGCGTTCTGTGGAACCCGTGTAGGTGGTCGTTAGAACTCGAATCACTCCACCCCGTTCGCAATGGCTTCGAAGTGCTGATTCAAATCGCCGAATGCCACTCTTTCGGACAAACGCCATAATGATATCGATTCGGTCTGCTGAATCTATCTCGCTCAGTATCTGGGCACCGATGGTTGGCTCGCCCGGAGCGTTCGTTAGAAGGGTCGTATCCAAGAGTGGTATGAGTGGATTGGTCTTAGTCTGGACAGAGCCGTCCGGTAAGAATCCGAATACCCCGGTCAACAATTCTGGTGGCATCAGCGGGCGATCACCCAGGAAGTCATCATTTTTAGCGGACTCATTGATTTTCTCTACTAACGCACGGACAAGTTCACCGCCAACTGACAACCTATTAGCTTCGGGCATGTCCTTAATTGCTTGCATAACCAAACGGCCCACATGCAATGCCATCCGGTCAGAAAGCTGTGCACTGTCGACTTTTTGTTTTTCAGTCTTGTGCTCTACCGAAAGTGCATCCAACTCTCGTGCCAACGCTTCAGTAATAATGCTTTCAAACAACCCAAACTCAATCACAGCAACCGCCCCATCCGCCACTCAAGCGCCGCTCGATCAGGACCAAACTTCGGATCGTCCGGCAGCAACAGATCCCTGCCGTTAATCGCCATCAACGGATCGTTGTCTTTGATCCGATCATCCAGCGATTTCGAAACATGCCATTTCATATCAGGTCCCGGTGCGATGATGTTTCGATCCATCGCCCAGTGAAAATTTGGGGTGAGCGCGATGCCATTTTGCGGGCGGTCATCCTGGGTTTCGCTGAAGGGGATGATGTGCGCTGCTTCCACCAGAATCGAGTAATCCGGCAGAACCACTCGCCATCCGGTTGCGGCACAGCGGAAGCCATAGGCTTCTGTCACCAGTCTTCTAAATGCCGCGGATCGGCTTATGCGTAGGTTGGCGGCATCTTCGATACCTGGAGCCGGCTCTTGCAGCAGTTGCCCCTCGTCAGTTGCGACCCGGGCTTGTACGAACAGTTGCGCCTGGTGTTCAGGAAACCAGTAGAGCACCAGTTGTTCGAGCAGACTCCGACGTGTACCAACATCAAGCAACAGTTGATACATGTCAC
>JAJFKA010000182.1 GCA_021773555.1 Gammaproteobacteria bacterium | reverse complement strand
GTTGCAAATCCACTGCTACAACCCCTTCCATCAAACCACCGAGCACAGCTTCTATCTGATTGCGACTGCGGGTCAATTCGTCAATTCTCTCCTCTGCACCACTAGCCAGCTTGTTCAGCACCCGGGAAAGTTCGCCCACCTCCCCGTCACGACGCACCGGTAATCGCAACTCGTAGTGACCTTCCGCGATGGCACCTGCAACTCTGGTCATTTCCGTTATCGGCCGAGTGACTTGCCGCACCAGCAGAAAGCCTGGCACAAGAAACAGACTGCCGACAAACACTGAGACGAGAAAAGCCTGCCATCGCAACTGGGCCAGTTGCTCGTCAACTTCTGCCAGGGGAACGGCGATCCTGAGGAATCCGATTGGGGCACCGTCCCGTTCAAGACGCAGCGCTACGTAGAGCATATTCTCTTCGAGGGTTGTGCTAAAACGTTCCGCAATCCCAAATGCATCTCTGTTGGCCGCGATGATTTCCGGCCGAGCGCCATGGTTATCCATGGTATCTGACAACTTCCAGTTGTCTGCCAACACTCGCCCGTCAGTTGCGATTATCGTGAACCGGTGTTCGATTGCGCTGCTCAATCGCTCCAGCGGCAGCGTCGTTAGTGGTGTTTCACCGACAAGAATGGGGATAATCAGTTCGCCCAGTATCTGTGCCTCGGCACTAAGCAATGCTGTTATATTCGCTCGATGCTCTCGTTCCATCTGGCTGGTCGCCAGTGTCGCAAATACCAGTGCGCCGACGAAAATCATCAGCCCAAGAATTCCCGAAATTTGCCAGAGCAATCGGTTCTTCAACACTCCATTTTACTCATCCACAAATCGATAACCGACGCCACGAATCGTCTCGATATGGTCTTTAAGAGTACCAAGCTTCCTCCTGACAGACCGGATGTGCACATCGATGTTACGGTCAACTACCACAACACCTTCGCCCACAACCCGATTGAGCAACTGTTCTCTTGAAAAAGCTCTCCCCGGATGTGCGGCCAGCTGGAACAGTATCCTGAACTCGGTTGCCGTTAGCTTGAGCAAGTCTCCTGCCACCCTGACCTCGTGGCGATTGGAGTCGATGATCAAATCCTTGAAGACCAACCGTTCGTTGCCTGGTTCGGCGCGAGTCGGCGAGCGCCTGAGGACGGCTTTTACGCGAGCTAACAATTCCCGCGGACTGAAGGGTTTTGCAATGTAGTCATCCGCGCCCAGACCAAGCCCGATGACGACATCACTTTCGTCATCCTTCGCCGAAACTATGATGATAGGCAGATCCCGTGTAAGCGGGTCGGATTTAAGCTGCTGGCACACCGCCAGTCCATCCAACCCCGGTAACATGAGATCGAGGATGACCAGATCCGGGGCGTCATTTCGAATAAGGTTTAAGCCTGAGTCACCACGGCTGGCAGCGGAAACCTGATAACCCTCGCGTTTGAGGTTGTAGCAAATGATCTCGGAGATATCCGTTTCATCTTCAATGACGACAATCTTCGTACGACCCATGATGCTGCACCCGATGGTCAGCCAGGCGATCTGGCATTATTCGTTAGTCGAGCTTCTGAAATACCAGCACAGCATTAGTTCCGCCAAAACCAAAGCTGTTGGACATCACAGTTCGGATACCTGCATTATCGATTCGTTTTGTCACTATTGGAACCTCACCGAGCGCATCATCAAGATTCTCGACATTGGCAGATTCACAAATAAAATCATGTTCCACCATCAACAACGAGTAAATCGCCTCGTGGACACCCGCGGCGCCCAGAGAATGCCCAGACAACGATTTGGTGGAACTGATCGGTGGGATAACATCGGGGAACACGCGCTTGATTGCAGCGATTTCCGGTGGATCGCCTGCGGGAGTGCTCGTACCGTGCGCATTAATGTAATCAATGGGACCGTCAACAGTAGACAGGGCAAGGTTCATGGCACGCTCGCCGCCTTCACCGGAAGGTGAAACCATGTCATAACCATCAGATGTCGCCGCATAACCCACGAGTTCCGCGTAAATCTTCGCGCCACGTGCTTTCGCATGTTCAAGTTCTTCAACCACAACAAATCCGGCGCCACCTGCAATGACAAATCCATCCCGATCCCTGTCATAAGCCCGACTGGCTTTTCCTGGCTCATCATTGCGCGCGGTCGACAAAGCGCCCATTGCGTCAAACAGGGAAGTCATGCTCCAGTGTTCTTCCTCTCCACCACCTGCAAAAACCACATCCTGTTTACCCAGCTGAATCAGCTCCGCCGCGTGTCCGATACAGTGGGCACTGGTTGAACACGCAGACGTTATTGAGTAGTTAACACCCTTAATCGCAAAAGGCGTGGCAAGGCAAGCTGAAACTGTCGAACTCATTGTGCGTGTGACTCGATAAGGTCCGATGCGTTTCAGACCTTTCTGTCGCAATGCATCAGCCGCTTCGACCAGGTTGGACGAGGAAGCTCCCCCAGACCCGGCGACTATCCCGGTACGGACATTGGACACATCGCCTGTTTCAAGTCCGGAATCCGCGATCGCTTCGTCCAGTGCGATGTAGGAAAACGCAGCAGCATCACCCATAAATCGACGCAACTTTCGCTCGATGCGATCTTCCACATCGATATGAATACTACCGGCCACGTGGCTACGTAAACCCATTTCCTTATAGGCTTCCTGAAAGCGGATGCCTGAACGTGTCTCCCGGAGGGAGTCCAGCGTTTCTGCCATGTTATTTCCTAATGGGGATACCAGTCCCATTCCGGTTACAACGGCTCTCTTCATTGGTTCACCTAAAAATCATCAATTGATGTAAACAAACCTACCTTAACATCCTGTGCTGTATAGATACGTTTCCCATCTGCGAGTACCTGACAGTCCGCAATACCAAGTACCGTCCTGCCTTCGCGAATTCGAGTGAGATCTATTTCATATCGCACCAGCTTTGTCGTGGGCAAGACCTGACCCCGGAAATTCACTTTACCGCAACCCAGCGCTCGACCCAGACCCCAGTTCCCCTTCCATGCCAGGAAAAATCCGACCAATTGCCACAAGGCGTCAAGACCAAGGCACCCGGGCATGACAGGATCATCCACAAAATGACACTTAAAAAACCACAATTCAGGGTTTATATCCAGTTCTGCAACAATCCTGCCCTTGTCACTAGCACCACCTTTTTCCTGGATATCGACAATTCGGTCGACCATCAACATCTCGTCGATGGGCAAATGTGCACGACCCGGTCCAAACAACCGACCGTATCCGCACTCCAGCAATTCGTCTCGGGTAAACGTGTGTTTATCGATCAGGGATCTGTCAAGAGGCTGAGGCTTTTGTATTTCTTTTTGCATAAGAGTATGAGTCAAACAGGAAATCAATTGACGGTCTTGTAGTTGCCCATGAAATTTGAAGAGGGAAATTATATCATTGCAACACTAAAAAAAAACAAAGCATCCAGATAGTGAACAAATGTCCATTATTGACGTTTACACGGACTTTCTGCACGTGTTAATGCTGCAATCTTCATCGGGCCAACACTGAGAATCGGGGCCTTCTTTTTCAGGAGAAATAGTTATGTCGTTAGCAATGTCGCGAGAACAACGAGAAAAATTCCTTGCCGATGTTCACGTGGGAATCGTGAGTATCCCAAGAACAACGAAGGGACCGTTAACTGTCCCCATCTGGTACGCGTACGAACCGGGTGGTCAAGTCTGGATGATCACCAGTAATGCTTCGATCAAGGGTAAACTGTTGACCAAAGCAAAACGCATCAGCCTCTGCGTTCAGACAGAAACAGCGCCTTACCAGTATGTTTCAATCGAAGGACCATTTAGCGTTTCTGCACCTGAGCCTGGCCAGTTGCTGACAATGGCAATTCGCTATCTTGGGGAGGATCAGGGAAAGGCGTACGCAGACAGCGCCACGGGCGGTGAAAGCATCATTGTTAGTATTCATCCGGAAACATGGTATACCGTGGATTACAGCAACCGTTAGGAACCAGGGATTCCGTTGAGGACTGAACTATCTCCGATACAGATCAGTCAAAAATCATAATAATCTTTTAGCAAGCAAAGGAACTTTGCATGATCCAGGTAGATAAGCATGCCGTCGTGGATGAGAATGCGCAGATTGGTGACAATTGTGTGATCGGCCCTTTTTGCACAGTCGCTGCCAACACAAGCATTGGAGCCAATACGCGACTTCGCTCTCACGTGGTTGTTGAGCCTCACACGTCTATCGGTGAGCAGTGTGACATTTTCCCGTTTGTGACACTTGGCATTCAGTCCCAGGATCTGAAGCATGTTGCAAACACAATTACACACACCAGAATCGGTAACAGAAACCTGATCAGAGAGTTCGTGAGTGTGCATAGTGGCACACAAGCCGGGAGCTCAACCGAGATAGGAGATGACTGCGCGCTTCTGGCACATGCACACGTCGCGCACAATTGTACCGTCGGAGATCGTGTGGTGATAAGTCACAGCGCTACGCTCGGCGGACATGTGATCATCGGAGATTACGCCAACATCGGTGGATTATCTGCAATCCATCAATTTTGCCATGTTGGCAGGGCGGCCATGGTGGGCGGCATGTGCAGAGTTATTCAGGATGTGCTCCCATTCACGATTGCAGAAGGATTCCCGGCACACATGCGAGTAATCAACAAGGTCGGAATGGAACGTGCCGGTTATACCACTGAAGAAATCGCTGAGGTACGGCGCGCATTCAGGATCCTGTTTATGCGTGAACTTCGGCTCGAGACAGCCGTTTCCGAGGTCCGGCAGGAATTTCCCGATTCCGAAAATATCAAGCTCATGATCGAAGCAATTAACGCGTCTCAGCGCGGGCTGGCACGACCCGAATCTGCTACCTTCGAAATTAACGTTAGTTAGTACTACGTCTCCTCCCGGCATGTATGGGCTGACCGCGCATGAGACGACGCAGTTAGGTATAGTTATCGGTACGTAATAATCAGCAATGGAATTTAGATGATAAAGGCGGTTTTGTGGGATTTTGGTGGCGTGCTGACTTCAAGCCCGTTCGAAGCATTTAATCGATTTGAAGCATCCCAGGGGTTACCAGTGGATTTTATCCGCTCTATCAATTCAACCAATCCGGGAACCAATGCCTGGGCACAACTGGAAAGCAGTCAGATCAATGTCGAGCAATTCGATCAGCTTTTTGCTGATGAAGCCCAGGAGCTTGGTTACCCGGTACGCGGCGCCGACGTACTCACCCTGCTCTCAGGTGACCTGCGGCCAGAGATTGTCAACGCCCTGAAGCTCATCAAGAAACGTCATCCGGTCGGTTGCATTACCAACAATGTCAGAACGGGTGAAGGGCCTGCCATGGCCAGAGATGCTGACAAGGCAAAGCGAATGGGCGAGGTCATGGCATTATTTGACGTGGTCATTGAATCCAGCAAGGTTGGATTACGCAAACCGGATCCCGAAATTTACAAGCTCGCCTGTCGGGAAATGAATATCCTGCCGGCCGAAGCCCTGTTCCTCGATGACCTCGGTATCAACCTGAAACCTGCAAGACAACTGGGAATGACTACCATTAAAGTGCTCGATGTGAACCAGACGCTCAGCGATCTCGAAAGCATCCTGCAGATGGATCTCACATGAAGGTATTGCTAACAGGTGGCGCCGGATATATCGGGACGCACACCGCGGTGGAAATGCTCAATGCCGGGCACGATGTTGTCGTTGTCGACAATTTATCTAACAGCTCTCACGCAGCCATTCATCGAGTTGAGCGACTCACCAACAAACCGATCGCTTTCTATGAACAGGACATCACTCACGCAGGCGTTCTTGACCCGGTATTTGCTGAACACCGAATCGACGCTATTGTCCATTTTGCCGGCCTGAAGGCAGTTGGGGAATCGGTTGAAAAGCCGTTGACCTATTACCGCACGAATCTTATTTCAACGTTGAACCTCTGCGAGTCTATGCTTGCCGCAGGCGTTAACAATCTGGTTTTCAGTTCTTCGGCAACGGTTTATGGTGAACCAGAAGTCATGCCTATCCGCGAAGATGCAGCGGTCATCGATGCGACCAACCCCTATGGTCGATCGAAGCTCATGAACGAAAAAATTCTCGGGGATCTTGCGCGAGCAAACACGCAGCTTAATATCGCCATCCTGCGTTATTTTAATCCTGCCGGTGCGCATACCAGCGGCGAAATCGGTGAGGACCCACGCGGTATACCTAACAATCTTCTGCCTTTCATAACGCAGGTCGCGGCAGGGAAACGCGCAGAACTGGTAATCAATGGCAATGACTATCCAACGCCGGACGGCACTTGTGTCCGCGATTACATTCACGTTGTTGATCTCGCCCGGGGTCACCTTGCGGCATTGGAAAAACTCAATTCCCACCCGGGACTAGTTACCTACAATCTCGGCACCGGGAATGGATATTCAGTAATGGAGATTGTTAAGGCGTTCGAGTCTGCCAACAATCTGAAACTGCCCCACCGTCTCGGAGCACGAAGACCTGGCGATATTCCTGCGAGTTATACAGACCCGGGCCTCGCCGCATCTGAGCTCAACTGGAAGGCAGAAAAAAACCTGGAGGAGATTTGCCGGGATGCATGGCACTGGCAATCAAGAAACCCTGATGGTTACCCATCAGAGTAGATAACTCTCCGCCCCGCGCGCAGGCTCTGCGACCAGCAGCGTTGGCGTCAGATTCTTCACCTTCTGGTACTCCCTGGTAACGATCGTTCGGTGAAGCAAAATGGCGTCTCGATGAACGAGGCTGATGGCACAACCTCCAAAACCTGCACCGATCATCCTTGAGCCGAGCACGCCCTCGCAATCACGACTAAGGCCGGTAATCAAATCCAGAGCGTCTCCTGTCACTTCAAAATTCAGTGCGAGTGAGGCATGGCTGGCATCCATCAATTCACCGAGTAATTTCAGATCTCCTCTCTGGATCGCCTCACAGGCAGAAATCACCCGCTGTTGTTCGCTGACAATATGCATTAACCGCCTGGCCAGAAGTTCATCATCAAGCAATGTCAATGCTGGTTCCAGTTCTCCCGGGGCCAGTGCTGCGAGATTTTTCAAGGTAAACTTCTGTTTTAGACATTCCAGTATTTTTGAGGTCTCGTTCACGCGCGCGTTATAGGCTGATCCCGCCAGGGTGCGTTCCTGACCGGTATCCATAATGACGATCTGGTACTCACCAAGATCAATAGGAATACGCTCGAACGACAATGATGAGCAATCCAGTCGGATCACCCCGCCCAGCGCTATTGAAGCCTGGTCCATGATCCCACAAGCCACACCGACGAATTCATTTTCTGCTCGCTGGCATTTGAGTGCCAGGTCTAATCGCTGCCCGTGATCCGCCTGAGCGAGCGGCTGACCCGTCACAATGTGGGTCACGGCAATCGCCAGGGACATGGAGAACGAGGCCGAACTAGATAAACCACCAGCCGAGAGGTTATCTGTCACGTAGATATCAAAGCCATCACCGGAACGCCGCTCACCGAGGGCGCGGAGTACACCGTTTACGTAATCACCCCAGTGATGCTCAGCCTGTGCAATCACATCGTGAGGATTGAATTCTCTAAGTTCATGATATCTGTCAGAGTACACTCGCACCCTTGAAGTATTGTTGCGAGAAAAAACAGCAGATGTTCCAAGGCTGATGGCCATGGGCAGGACGAGACCACCGCAATAATCTATATGTTCGCCAATAACATTGATTCGGCCGGGTGAAAACAGGGCAAAGTCCGGTTCATGCCCGAAAATTCGGAGGAAGTCAGAACTCAGTTTGTCAGCTTTCATTTTAAGCTCCCTGCGGCATCGATAGACCAGCATCGGTTGTTCTGCAGGATTGTTTTGCGGGGCAGGCATGGAGAGATCATCACACTGGTTGAGCGTTGTTGCACTCAGCGTGACAAGTCTGGTTCTGAACGGATCTTTGTTACGCTGATCGCAACACCTTCCCCCGTTCGTGGTGTACGACTAGCCTCCCGAGATTCGAAACAGAAAGTGAACCTCACTGTCCTCACCTACCGTTTCAAGCAATGGATCGTGAATAATTTCACCATCGATGGCCACGGCCATTTTTTGAATTTCGTCGGCGGGCAATCCCTGATAACGGTCCAACAGGGCTGCAACTACATCACGGTAGGTACCGGCGCCGACAGTAGTTTTTTCCTCTCCAGTGTAACGCTGAAGTTCACTGGAGAAGATCACCGTCGCCATATTGTCATCCCACTGTTCAGCGCCTGGGCAGTTTTCAGATCAGGATTTTCCGTGGATCGCAGCCAAAACGCGAGGCGGTGAACATGGCAGATCTGTCATCACAACCCCGATCGCTTCACTCACCGCGGTTGCCACGGCCGCCAGCGGTGGCACAATCCCTGTCTCACCCACGCCACGCACACCAAATGGGTGAAACGAATTGGGTATCTCGATGATTACTGTTTCTATCATCGGCAAATCGGATGCCAGCGGTATTCGATAGTCCAGAAATCCGGCATTTTCCATAATGCCATCCTTGTTGTAGATGTATTCCTCATTAAGCGCCCAACCAATACCCTGAGCCGCACCGCCCTGGTACTGTCCCTCCACATAGGAAGGATGGATCGCCTTGCCCGCATCCTGAATTGCTGTGTAGCGAATGACATCAACCTTTCCGGTATCCGGGTCAACCTCCACATCACAGAGGTGAACCGCAAAACTGGGTCCTGCTCCCCGGGCATTGATGTTGCCTGTTCCCGCGATCTGACCACCGGTCTTCTCGGCATCTTTACAGATCTCGGCGACTGTCAACCGGTCATCACCCGTCGTATTAATGGCTACACCATCAGCCCAGTCCACCTGCTCCGCCGTGATATTCCATACCGCAGCAGCGCGCTCTTTAAGTTGTCGCACGACATCCTGTGCCGCTTCGATAACCGCCATTCCGGTTGCAAACGTCGTCCGGCTTCCACCAGTTGTCGCGTTGTAGGCAACATGTTCGGTATCCGCGACCAGCGGTTTCAGCTGATCAATCGGAATTCCCAGTTCTTCTGCGGCCATCATCTGCATCGACGCCCTGGACCCGCCGATGTCAGGCGAACCCTCAAGAATCGTCCCGCTGCCATCAGGATTCATATTGATGGTCACACTCGACAGACCACCGATATTGAACCAGAAACCGGCAGCAAGACCCCTGCCCTGGTTTGCTTTCAGCGCAGACTGGTACTGCGGAGAATTTTTTGCAGCTTCCAGGCATTCCACCAGCCCGACTCTCTTGAGTTTCGGGCCGTAAACGGTCTGGGTACCCTCTTTCGCCGCATTACGTAAACGCAGCTCGATAGGATCAATCCCAAGCTTGCTGGCAATCTCATTGATCACCATTTCCGCGGCAAATTCTGCCTGCGGTGCTCCAGGTGCACGGTATGCCGCAACCTTGGGTTTGTTGACGACAACGTCGTAACCTTCGATGTACATGTTTTCAACATCGTAGGGGGTGAAAACTGTCATGCAGCCTGGTCCCATTGGCGAACCCTTGAAGGCGCCGGCCTCAAAACAGAGACTGGCTTGCATGGCGGTGATCGTACCGTCCTTCATAGCACCGATTTTAACGTGGCTGCGTGTCGCAGAACCCGGACCGGACGCCCGAAAAACCTCATCACGGGTCATTACCATTTTTACCGGCTTACCGGATTTACGTGAAAGAATTAATGCAACCGGTTCAAGATAAACTGTGGTCTTGCCGCCGAAGCCACCACCGATTTCACTGGCAACGACTTTAAGCTTGCCCAGCGGCATATTAAGAAGCTTAGCGGTGCTTGCTCGCACGTCGAAATGTCCCTGGGTAGAGCACCAGACCATGGCCTGCCCGTTTTCCTCGAAGCGTACCGTGGTTGCATGCGGTTCAATGTAACCCTGGTGCACTGTTGGGGTATAAAAATCTCGTTCGACCACCAGATCTGCCAGCGCGAATCCAGCAGCGACATCGCCTTTTTTAAGTTCCATGCGAGACGCGATGTTCGACGCTTTGTCTGCAGGTTCCGCTAATCCCTGGGTAAACATATTGTTATGAAGGACTGCGGCTTCCGGCTTCATCGCATCGGCAACATCCATTACCGGCGGGAGTACTTCATACTCCACCTCGATCAGGGAAAGCGCGTCTTGCGCAGCACTTTCTGACCGTGCCGCGATCGCTGCGATCGCGTGCCCATGGTATAAAACCTTGTCATCCGCCAGTACGTTTCTCGCCAGATCGATGATGTCAGTCGGTACTTCGCCGGCCTGGAACGCCTCAGACTGAACATGTGGAAAATCCTGATATGTCGCGATCGCGAGCACGTCCGGATGCGCTTGTGCCTTACTGAGATCAATGTTTTTGATATTCGCATGCGCGTGCGGGCTGCGCAGAATTTTCCCCCAGATCATGCCGGGTAAGCTTAGGTCAGCACCATAGTTCGCCCGGCCCGTGACTTTGTCATATCCATCAGGCCGAATGGTTCGTTGGCCGATATACTTGAATTCTCTTGCTTCACTCATCAGGCGGCTCCTCTCATCACTTTAGCGGAATCCAGCACCGCCCGAATAATCTTGTCATAACCGGTACAACGACAAAGATTTCCGGCCAGATAGTAGCGTGCCTCTTCTTCCGTCGGGTCCGGATTTTCATCCAGCAATGCTTTCGTTGAGACTATCAGTCCCGGTGTGCATATGCCGCACTGAAGCGCTGCATGCTCCAGGAATTTTTCCTGGATAGTGTGTAATTTCTCGGCACTTTCAATACCCTCGATGGTGCCAATTTCTGCACCCTGCGCTTCGACTCCCAGCACGAGGCAGGAACATACCAGGCGTCCATTGACAGTTACCGAGCATGCGCCACAGTCACCGGAGCCGCAGCCTTCTTTCGTCCCGGTCAGTTGCAATTCGTTACGTAGCACGCTTAACAGCGTATCTGCGGGTTCACACAGGAATTCAGTTACATCACCGTTGATCGTCGTCGTTACATGTGTTTTGGACAAGACTAGTTACCCCTCGCTCTGGTTGCTGCAATCTGGGCAGCACGTTTTGTTAATACACCAACAACATGGCGACGATACTCGACCGTACCACGCCGGTCTGTGATAGGACTGGCAGCGGCACTGGCCGCATCTCCCGCAGCCTGCAGTGCTTTATCGTCAAGTTTTGTACCGATCAGTGCGTCAGCGGCTTCCTGAACGAGTAACGCTGTTGGCGCTACTGCACCAATGCTTACCCGGGCGGCCGTGCACACGCCTTCATCATCCAGCGTAACACTTACCGCTGCGCCCGCAACGGCGATGTCCATCTCAGTTCTTGGTATGAACCGCAGATAGGCATCCGATGTATTTTTAGCAGGTCTGGGTAGTTGAATCAGCTTCAACAGTTCACCCTTTTCCATGCAGTTCGTGCCCACGCCGGTGACAAACTCTTCAACCGAAACCGACCTTTCACCCTTCACACCGGCGATCACACATATCGCAGCATTCACCATGAGTGCGGGGATGGTATCTGCCGCCGGGGATGAGTTACACAGATTGCCGCCGACACTTGCGCGGCCCTGTACCTGGGTTGAACCGATGAGAAAGGCAGCCTCAACCAGACCCGGGTAGACTGCGCGGATGTCCTCGCGCGCGGTGAACTCGGCACAACACATCGAGGGACCGAGATCCAGACCCTGATCCCCCAGTGTTGCCTGCATCATTTCGGGTATTTTCTTGATATCGACGAACAGACGTGACTCGTTGACCAGACCCTGCATCTGAATAAGCAAATCTGTTCCACCAGCTAAAATTTTCGTGGCGATTTCCGCTTCCGATAAAATACTAATCGCGGCCTGAATCGAGTCAGGCGCTTTGTAAACCACTGAAACCATTTCTCCTCCAATTTTTCATTTGTCCAGCGACCTCATCACAAGCCCACCCGGGGCATTGCCGCTGGCATCAAGCTACTATATATATCACGCTCATGTTGTTCACGCCATGCATTACATGGAATAATGATAATCGTCAGACTTGAGCCTCACCGCATCAATGTCTCTCACCGAGGATTGCTAAATGCTTGCCAGGTTGAACACAATAATCAGTCGTTTCCGGGGAGCTTCAGCACAGTTCGACGAACCACTGGTCCAGTTAATTGCCACGGCCAGGGATGATGCAGAAATCAGAAAACGCCTCATTATGGTTCTTGAACAGGACGCCTTTCAACGTCATTCCAGCCTGAACACGTGGATTCGAGAATTGCAGTTACACGAGGCCCCGGAGCCGTTTGTGCGGGCAATCCGTTTCCTGTTGGTTGAAGAGACCGCCGATGCAGCACTGGACTTGCTGCATCAAGCTGACTGAAGCTCAGGAACCGAGCGCCCGCCAGATAGCCCCAACCAGTCCGCCCAGCAGTAGTATCCAACAGGGCAGGACCGTCAGTATCATACCCAGACCGCGAGTTCCGGGATCCTTGATATAAGCAATACCGTAAATAACTCGTCCCACGAGAAACACCGCACCGATTCCGGCGGCCCACATCGAGCCTACATAGATACTGAACAGCCATAACCCAGGCAGGAAAATTACCAACTGTTCCAGGGTATTGTAGTGGACTCGATAGTGACGTTCGAACATGTCATTACCGGTCGTGGCTGGCGCCTCAACGCCATACAAACCCCTCGCCCTGCCGACCATCATCCCGAAGAAAATAAATTGTACTAACGCCAGTGCCGTTACAATCGCGACCAGTTCCATCCCGTAAACCCCCTGTTGTTCTGTGCCGGCTAGTCTAGCCCGCCATTTGCGCTGTGACTATGTCCATTTAAGAGCCGTCCATTTAAGAGCCGTGCATTTAAGAGCCGTGCATTTAAGAGCCAACCATTTGAGAGCCGTGCAGTTCAGTACCGGTCTGCAGAAAACCTTCGAAAAAGCCCTTCGTCCCGGATAAGCCGTACGGCGTATCGTTTATCAGATTCATGAATACGCGAATATTTTCTTGGAGCAGACCTGATCGCGCGCTATCGTCAATCAATCAGCCACCGTATTGGCTCGCCGTCCACAGGGCAAAGCACTCGCATTACGGACCCGGAGCCGACATACAGTGTGTTAAAAATATCGGCACGCACGATGGTCACATGCCACCGACCAAAAAAAACTCTTAACATGGCTTCCGGTGATGGGTGATCTTGACTCGCGCCTTCAACCGGAACCAGCAAAATGAATCCAGTGGTCACTTCCTTTTCATTCAGGAGTCGATCATGACCTTGTCTATCTATGCAGAAACATCACTGCCCACTGTCCACGGACAAATGCGCTTACGCAGCTACCGCGACCCTGAGGTAGAAAATGGGCAATTCAACGAACCTCTGGTTTTAATCTCCGGATTCCTGGATCGAAGCCTGCCTGTAAATCTGCGTATTCACTCAGCCTGCATAACCTCTGAAGTTTTTGGCTCCTGCAAATGCGACTGCAAGCAACAGTTGGATTTTGCCCTGGCATATATTGCCAGACACACAGGTCTGGTGATCTATCTGCACCAGGAAGGACGCGGAATCGGCGTTGGTAACAAGGTCCGCGTCTATGCGCTGCAGGAACAGGGATATGACACACTCGAGGCAAATGAGATGCTCGGGTTCCCCGGCGATGCCAGGGACTACCATCAGGCCGTGTCAATTCTGCGCGAACAGCGAATTGAGCGAGTGAATCTCATGACCAATAATCCCGACAAGGTCGCATTTCTGGAACGGGCGGGAATTATCATAGATCGTCGCATTCCAGTTAAAATTCCCGGGAACGGTGACAGTGATCAATATCTGGCCGCAAAACGTAATAAGATGGGCCATTTCCTGTAAGCGGGCCTGATGTTAAATCGGATTGCAGTATCGGTGTGTCGCATCACGGGATGCCACACCACGGTGTACTCCATCACGGTAAAATCCAATCCATTTCAGGCTCTCCAGAACTCTTCCTGAACCCGGAACCAAGACTCATGAACAAAGAAACACCTGACCAGCACTACCCTGCCCATCTGGCAGAACAACAGCGTCGATACGCCAGCGCACTGGCGGATGGACAAAGATTGTTGATCGCATCCGGCGCCTTAAAATATGCGTTTCTCGATGATCATAGCTACCCGTTCAAGGTCAATCCGCATTTCAAGAGCTGGCTTCCCTTAACTGACAATCCCGACTGTTTTGTCCTGATCACACCGGGAGAAAAACCGCTGTTGCTGCTCAACCAGCCAGAGGACTACTGGCATATGGTTTCGCCTGACCCGGACGGATATTGGGTCCCCCACTGGGAAATACAGTCCATAAAGTCTTTCCGCGATGCTGGAAACAGGATTGGCGATCCTGACTCCCTGGTGTTTATCGGTGAGGAAGAGGAGATGGCGCGTAGCTGGGGAATAACCGAAATCAATCCAAGGGGATTGCTGGCGAGCGTCCACTTTGATCGAGCCTATAAAACAGACTATGAACTCGTTTGTATGCAGGAGGCAAATGATCGCGCTGTAGCCGGTCACCTGGCGGCGGAGCGCGCGTTTCTCTCCGGTAGCTCAGAATTCGAAATACAACAGGAGTACCTGTCGGTCACCAGTGAACGCGAAAAGGACGCACCCTACTCCGCTATCGTTGCGCTCAATGAACACTGCGCGGTGCTCCACTACCAGCACTATGATCGTCATGCCCCGGCACAATCGCTGTCTATGTTAATCGACGCGGGAGCCAACATGAACGGCTACGCTGCAGACATCACCCGAACGTACACCGCTCACGCAGGTATATTTGCGGACCTGATCGAAGCTATGGATAAGCAACAGCAGGCCGTCATCCAGGACATTCGCCCGGGCATGAATTACATCGAACTCCATGAAAACATGCACCGACGCATAGCAGGATTATTGAAGTCATTCGATCTTGTCCGCATGAGTGAAGACGAGATGGTGGATTCCAACCTGACTTTCACTTTTCTTCCTCATGGCCTGGGCCATCTGCTGGGATTACAGACACACGACGTCGCAGGCTTCCAACAGTCAAGAGATGGCGATGAGAGAGCCGCACCGACCAATTATCCGGCGCTTCGACTGACGCGTACAATCGAAAACAGGCACGTATTTACGATTGAGCCAGGATTGTATTTCATCCCGATGCTGTTGGAAAAATTGAGCCAGTCACCTGGCGCCAGTAAAGTGAACTGGGCACTCATTGAAGAACTCAAACCTTACGGCGGAATACGTATCGAGGACAACGTCGCACTCATTTCAGATCGCCCGTTCAATCTGACCCGCCAGTCCTTTGCTGTTGAGTCAGCTTAGTGCCGGATCAGCAATTTGCCCTGACCCTCGCTCGTATCTTTGATGATCCGGATCTTAACGGTGAATCATCACAGGGATTGCGGTTCTCACCCGATGGTAAATTGATTACCTACCTGAAAAACAATCCCACCGATCACGAATGCCTCGATTTATATTGCTATGTGGTCGCAACCTCCGAAACGAGGTTGCTCGTACCGGGTAAGGAACTGGACGATGAACGAATCTTAAGCAACCGGGAGAAAGCCAATCGGGAGCGAAAAAGAATTTCCCAGGATGGGATCACCGAGTATCACTGGTCGCCAGACGGCAAACGACTGGTGTTCCCAAAACAAGGCGAGCTTTACCTTTATAGCGTGAGTGACGACCTTATGGAGCGGGCTTCAGTGACTCGGATCACAGAAGATGGGCAGGCAAAAACAGATCTTCACTTTTCTGCTGATGGCAAGTATCTGGCCTATGTTCAGTCCGGTAACATCTGGGTGATCGAACCAGACACAGGAGCAATCCAGCAGCTCACATTCGACGGTCAGGAGGACGGGCCCGTATCAAACGGCTCCGCGGAATTCATCGCCCAGGAAGAAATGCATCGCTTCGACGGGTACTGGTGGTCTCCTGATGCCAGCCGGATTGCTTTTCTGCGAGTCGATGAATCCGGCGTAGATGTCTCTCAACGCTACGAAATTAACGCGAGTTCTTTTCAAGTTTACGATCAGCGCTATCCGTTTGCCGGTACCCCAAACGCCCGGATCGAACTGGCAGTGGTGAACCTTGAATCGCAGGAAATCACTCCGTTACCGATTGACCGCCAGGAGTGCTACATCGCGCGGGTAAACTGGCTCGCTGACAATCATCTGGTGGTCCAGGTCCAGTCGCGACTCCAGGACATGCTCGAGTTGATCGGCATCGATACCACAACACTTGTGACGAGAACCCTGCTCACGGAACACAGTGAGCACTGGATAAATCTGAACAATCATTTTAGAAGCCTGCAGGCTGGCACAAGATTTCTCTGGGGATCAGAGCAGACAGGACACTTGCATCTCAGCCTGCACGACAGCGACGGCAAATTACTCCAACAAATTACCCAGGGCGCGTACCAGGTCACGTCGGTAAAACACGTCACCGACGACCTGATCTATTTTGAGGGAACCCGGGACTCTATACTTGAGTCACACTTATATAGTGTACCAACTGACGGCAGTGAGGATCCGTTGCGGCTAACAGCGCCGGGCTATTTTCACGAGACGGTTCTTTCACCAAAGGGGGATGCTTACATCGACCGAAGTAGTTCCCCCCAGCAACCGATTTCTGTGTCATTGAACACCATCCCCAACGATAGGCCAAGTAAGACTCTCATCAAAAATGTGCTTGATGAAGGTCATCCGTTTTTTCCTTACAGGCGTTCATGTGTTGATATCAGCTTTGGTAATCTTGAGGCAGAAGACGGGCAGACGCTGCACTATCGACTTATTCCACCGACAAAAAGGGAGCCACACAAAACCTATCCCGTCATCCTAACGGTTTACGGCGGTCCCGGCGCACAGCTTGTCACTCATCAATGGGTTGCACCCTGGCATCACTACATGGCACAGCGAGGTTTCGGATTGCTGCAGTTGGACAACCGTGGCTCTGCCAATCGAGGCGCCGCATTTGAAAAACCAATTCACGGACAATTGGGCGATGTGGAAGTGAGTGACCAGTTGCGAGGGATCTCGATGCTCAGGGAACTCGATTGGGTCGACGCTGAGCGACTGGGTGTTTTTGGCCATAGTTATGGTGGCTATATGACCTTGATGCTGATGATGAAAGCGCCTTCGGTATTTCGGGCCGGTGTAAGCGTCGCACCGGTGACTGACTGGCGTCTCTACGACACCCACTATACGGAACGATACCTGGGTCTTCCTGTGGACCACTCTGGGAATTACGAAAAGAGCAGTGTGTTTCCTTATGTTGACGGGCTGGAAAGTCAGTTGCTTCTCATCCATGGGATGGCAGACGACAATGTCTTATTTACACACAGCACCAGACTGTACAAAGCACTGCAGGATCATAACCTTGCATTTTCCATGATGAATTATCCGGGTGCAAAACATGGTATAACCGGCAGGGTCAATAACCTGCATCGTTACACAACAATGGATGCGTTTTTCGACCGGCACCTAAATCAACCTGCACTAAGTTAATGGCGGGACAACCGGCGAGTACATATAATGATCCAAATCAGACACGCTCACCTGCGCGATGCCGCAGTCATTGCCGAGTTCAATCAGGCGATGGCCCAGGAAACAGAAGACAAGCAGTTGCCTGCCGAAACCATTAACGCAGGTGTAGAACGTATGCTCGCCGACTCAACGCTCGGCTTCTACCTCGTGGCGCAGGCGCCTGGTAATGATAATCTGGCTGGCTGCCTGGGTATCACGACCGAATGGAGTGATTGGCGAAATGGCCTGTTCTGGTGGATACAAAGTGTCTATGTCCCCCCTGAGTTTCGTGGTCAGGGCGTATTCAGTGCGCTCTACAAACACGTAAAGGGACTGGCTACCAGTGACGAAGAAGTCTGCGGTATACGCCTGTATGCAGAAAAGCAAAATCAGCAGGCGCTACGCACTTATTTCAGGCTAGGCATGATCGAAACAGAGTACCGCTTGCTGGAAGAACTTTTTTAGCCTGTTAGAATGCTGACTCAGACACAAATTGCGTTACGGGCAAAAAATGGATCTTCGAAAATACAAGACCACCGCGCAGACCTTCGACGAATTGTTCACCAACCAGAACCGGGCGCGCCCCGGCCTGGGTGACCTCGCCAAATTTCTAAAGAAAAACTCGTTGGGACAACTCAACGAACGCAGACTGGATGCAGAACTGGCGATCAGAACGCTGGGCATCACCTTTACGGTTTACAGCGAAGGAGAAAACATCGACAGGGAATGGCCCTTCGATATCATTCCCAGGACCATTCAGAAAAGTGAATGGGATACCGTGGAAAAAGGCCTGATACAGCGCCTGCAGGCGCTGAATCTCTTTATCACCGACCTCTATAATGGTGAAAAGATCATCAAGGACAAGATCATCCCAAAGGAAATCCTGGCTTCGTCCAAGGATTACAGAAAAGAATGCGTCGGTGTTACTCCGCAATTTGGCGTCTGGGCACATATCTGTGGGACTGATCTGATTCGCGATTCCGATGGGACACTCTACGTGCTTGAGGACAATCTCAGGGTGCCTTCCGGGGTCTCCTATATGCTGGAAAACCGGAATATTTCAAAACGGGTTTTGCCTGAACTGTTCGAAGACTACAACATCCGTCCGATGGACGATTATGCAACCCATTTGTTTGACACATTAAGCTCGGTATCTCCCCGGCCTAAAGATTATCCCGAGGTCGTTGTATTGACGCCTGGCATCTACAATTCAGCCTACTTTGAACACTCGTTCCTCGCTCAGAGAATGGGTGCAGAGCTTGTCGAAGGATCGGACCTCATTGTTGCTGAGGACGATTGTGTCTACATGAAAACTGTTGAGGGTCTTTCAAGGGTTGATGTTATCTATCGCCGAATCGACGATCTGTATCTGGATCCCGAAGTTTTCCACAAGCATTCGACCCTTGGTGTTCCGGGTTTGATTCGAGCGTGGAAGAAGGGCAATGTCGCGCTCGTTAATGCTCCCGGCGCTGGTGTCGCAGATGACAAGGTTGTCTATACCTATGTCCCTGAAATGATTCGCTACTATTTGGGTGAGGATCCAATCTTGCCAAACGTACCGAGCTACATGTGTTCCGAGAAGGCACAATTGCAACACGTGATCAAAAACATGGAAAATCTTGTCGTTAAACCCGCCAACGAATCGGGTGGCTACGGTATGTACATTGGTCCAACGGAAACCAGGAAAAGGACCGCTGAGATGAAACGGCTGGTAAGAGCCAACCCGCGCAATTACATTGCACAACCGATTATCAGCTTGTCTACTGTGCCGACACTATGCGAAAACACCATCGAGCCGCGACATGTAGACCTGCGTCCTTTCATCCTGCAAAGTGATCGATCATTTGTTACTGCAGGCGGGCTGACCCGGGTGGCCCTCGTGCGGGGCTCGTTGATCGTGAACTCGTCACAGGGCGGTGGCAGCAAAGATACCTGGATAATTGATGACGATGAGAGGAGTCAATAGATGCTCTCACGCGTAGCCGAAAGAATGTACTGGTTTGGTCGCTATCTCGAGCGTGTGGAAAATACAGCGAGACTGATCAGTGTCAACACCAACCTGATGCTGGATCTGCCAAAAGTAAAATACATCTGGGCCAGTCTGATCAGCATCACCGGCCACGAGGTCGAATTCGCGGCGCGCTACAGTAGCGACGAGGAACGTAACGTGATCAGGTTTCTGCTATCGCACGAGACCTGTTCTATTCGCAGTAACGTCGCCATGGCCAGAGAGAATGTCCGCACAAGTCGGGAAATCATGCCTAATGAGGCCTGGGAGAAAATCAACGAACTGCATCTCTATCTCGCCAGGGATGTGAACAACGGCATAGGCAGGGGCGGCCGTCATCAGCTGCTTTCCGAAGTGATGGACCGTTGCCATGAGTTGACCGGATACCTTGCGGGTAGCATGAGCAACGACCTCGCGTATAACTTCATGAAAATCGGGCGAAACCTCGAGCGCGCTGACATGACCACCAGGATCCTGGACGTCGGGTGCCTGAATTTGCTCAACACCGAGCATCAGGAAATCGCAGAACACGAGAATATCTTGTGGATGAACGTACTAAGATCCTCGACCGCCTACCAGATGTACCGACAACACGTTCGTGATCGAGTTAATGGGGAAGACGTCGCGGACTTTTTGGTGAAAAACCTGAAGTTCCCAAGATCCGTCAACCATTGCCTGAATGAGGTGGAAAACTGCTTTCACGAGGTTCCAAACTCAGACATCCCGTTACGCAGCGTCGCCCATGCAAAGCGGGTAGTAGCACAGATAGACGTCCTGTCGGCTTTTCGGGATGCCAGCCTCCACCAACTAATCGATGACATGCAGCTGGATCTCAACGATATCCACACACAGGTCGGCGGTACCTGGTTCGGTTACCAGTAATCTGAGATTCGCTTCTAGAGTTTCCTGGCCTGACTCTCATCCCAGGCATTGCTCCAGGCGATGGGAGGCAGATTATTAAATGCTTCTCTAAGACGGGCGTCCCAACTGGAATTCAGTTGGCGCAGGTACTCGCTGGATTCTTCAAAGCGATAACGTCGCTCCACCGTCAGGGTGTTAACCGCGTACATCATCACCTCGATGGGAGGTCCCACTGTCAGGTTGCTTCGCATGGTTGAGTCCATAGAAACCAATCCACAAAGCGCAGCAGTTTCTAGCGATATACCCGGGGTTACGATTCGATCCAGAATTGGCTTACCATACTTACTCTCACCAATCTGCAGGTAGGAAGTGTCCTTCGAGGTCGTGATGTGATTACCCTGAGGATAGATTAAGTAGGCAGCGTGCGGCTGGTCCTTTAGCTGGCCGCCAAGAATAAAGCTGGCCTCGTAATTGGTACCGCCGCCAGTGTGTTTCTCCTGCTGCGCGACGCTGATGGCACCGATATAGTCAGCGGCTTCCTCGAGCGTTGGTATGGTAAGCATATTCGTCTGATCACCACGCCGAATATCTTTTTTTACCTGGCCGATTACACCCTGCGTTGTCGCTAGATTGCCAGCGGACAGCACAACAATCTGACGTTCACCCTCGGCTCCAAAGGTGAACATCTTGGAATAAGTGGATACATTGTCCACACCCGCGTTGGTACGGGAATCGCTGATAAAACAGAGTCCTGCATCCATCCGGATTGCCGCACAATAGGTCATGAAGTTATTTCCATTAAGCTCGCAGCCGTTGAAAAATCCCGGTCGGATTCTTACATCGTCGCAGTGGAATTAGAGGAACCAAGCGAACCGGCGAGATAGGTTTCTATCTTATCCTTGGCAACATTGTCAGGATCGGAAAACTGGATTCCTACACCTGGTGTGTGCGGGCTTTTCACCCCTTTCTTGGCAATCCAGATGACCTTGCCGGCAACGGGGATTTTTTCACTTTCATCCATCAGGTTAAGCAGAATAAACACATCGTCACCCAGCTCATACTCAGTGCGGTTGGCGATGAACAGACCACCATTTTTTACAAAAGGCATATAGTAGTTGTGCAAGACGACCTTGTCCTTGATCGTCAGTGCGATCATTGTCTTTTTTGCACCACCTCGTGCTAGTTTGCCCATTCCTGCCTACTCACCTATTTGAGGTTGAAATTCTGCCTTATGGCTACCTAATCTACAAGCAATGAAGTCGGGGAGCCATCATTTCCTCCCACCGGTCAAGCGCAATGTCGCGAGGTGATCGAATTTAACCAGGAGTGACTCCAGCAAAAACAGCGGATTAGGATTCGAAACACCGGAAATCCTGCTCTGTCCCTCGACGACCGCAGCGATCATCTGGAGTAGATCAGCCTGGCTGACATGTTTAGTAATCAGATCAACTAGGTCACCTATATCGTTGTTTAATATATGTTTTGGCTCTCCTGTTGCGCTGACTTTCACCGCATCCGCTAGAATGCTGTACAGTACATCATAGACTTCCGCAGGAAACTCTTTCGCCAGTAATTGACCCGCAACCGCGCTGCTGGTCTTACTCTTCTCGATAATGCTGCGCACGCCGGAGATAATGCCGCTTCTTCGCTCCAGGTAGTCCGCATCAAAATGGTTGAGAACCCGGAACGGTGCACCTGCTGCCAGGTTTAATAGCAAACCGATATTGTCGGTGGAGGGCAGCTGATTCTCCAGCCAGGATAAGGCCATACCACCCGGCGGCACCGCAAACGCAATCTTCTGACAACGGCTTCTCAATGTCGGCAGCAGTCGCGCGGGTTGGTGGCTGACCAGCATCAGGTAGGTACCATCCCGTGGCTCTTCCAGACACTTCAGCAGCGCGTTAGCAGATTGAACATTCATCTGCTCCGCAGGACTGATAACAGCAACCTTGGCTCCCCCCTGTTGAGCAGTCTGGTTCGCCCAGTCGTTCAACTCACGAATTTGGTCTACCTTGATGAGCCTGGATTCTTCAGGCTGCACCAGCAACAAATCCGGATGTGTACCTACCTTCAATAAATGGCATGACGTGCAACTACCACAGCTGGATTCACCCGTGGGGGACTTACACAATAATCTCGACGCAAGCTCGAGGGCAAAAAACTGCTTGCCTATATCACGCATCCCTGCGAGCAGCAGTGCATGCGGCAACCTGCCGGTGGTAATCAGACTGCAGACTCGTCGCCACTGCACTTCCTGCCATGGCAGTCTTTTATCACTCCGCTGTTGGGACTGGCTCACTTTGTTCAACTCGCCTGCGATTCTATCAGGGGCTGCAGTGCTGCTTTGATGCAATCCTGAACTTCCTCCAGCGGTCGCCCGGCATCAATCACGAAGTATCGATCGTCATTGCTGGCGCGCTGCAAAAACATCGCTCGGACTCGATCGAAAAAATCAGCTTGCTCAATTTCAAATCTATCCTTTTCTGCAACGCTGGCGGCACGCTCCAATCCGTCATCCACCGGGAGATCCAGAATGATCGTACAATCAGGCTGGAAACTGTCGATGGACAGTTGCTCTATCTTCGCAATGATCGTTCGATCAATTCCCCGACCACCTCCCTGATACGCATAACTGGAGTCGGTGAATCGATCGCACAGTACCCATTGACCCCCTGCCAGGGCCGGTTCAATCAGCTCAGCTACGTGCTGGCTCCTTGCAGCGAACATCAACAACAGTTCAGTAATCGGTGTCATATTGTGCTGCGTCTTGTCGAGCAGCAGGTCTCGAAGCTTTTCGCCGAGCATTGTGCCGCCGGGTTCTCTCGTTGATACAAACGGAATGGATTGAGTTCCAAGCAGCTTCTCAATAAAGGCCATATTGGTTGATTTACCAACGCCTTCGACGCCCTCAATCGTGATAAATTTCCCTCTCGCCTGAGTCACCTGGGTTTGCTCCGATAGTCTGATGGTCGGTTCGATATCTGGTATTTTGCGACTGCACGATTGTGTTCTTCAAGGTTGTCTGAGAAATGGCTGGTACCATCACCTCTGGCAACAAAATAGAGGTACGGCGCCGGTGTCGCACGAAGCGTGGCACGAATAGCGGCCAGACCAGGCATTGCGATAGGCGTTGGTGGTAAGCCACGATTGAGATAAGTGTTGTACGGATTTTGCTCCCGCAGATGTCGCCGCGTGAGGTTGCCATCAAACTGACTGCCCAACCCATAAATCACCGTCGCGTCTGACTGCAGGCGCATATTACGTTGCAATCTATTCAAAAACACGGCAGCAACTTTTTCCCGGTCAGGTGAATAACCTGTCTCCTTTTCGACAATGGAAGCCAGGATTAGCCCCTCATATCTGTTCCCAATCGCATCGCCAATAGTTCGCTTCGACCATTCCTTCAGCATCACTTCAGACATGGTCAAATGTGCACGCCGTAGAATATCCAGATCCGCCTCACCCCGTGAGTACTGATAAGTATCTGGAAAAAACTGGCCTTCCGGATCGAGATCTGCACTACCCAACGCCACCATTATGGCGCGATTGGATTTCCCCTCAAGAGTCTGGGTAATTAACATTTGAGCCTGCAGGTACAAACGCCATTCATTAAAAGTCCAACCTTCCGGAAACGTCAGCTGGCGTTGAACAACCTCGCCTGACCGGATTAGAGCCAGCAGATCTCGATGGCTCATACCTTCGATGAGTCGATACTCACCTGCTTTTATCGGTCCGCGTGAATTGGTGATAAGGCCATAGTAGCGATACAAATCCGCATTTACGTCGAGAATACTACGTTGGGCGAGCGCGGTCCCTACAGAACCGAGGGTTGCCCCCGGGTGCACAACAAATTCAGCCTGGCCAACGACATTAATAGGCTGATCAAGTGTTCTCCAGACAACTCCGGCAACAACCAGCGACACCACGAGCATTCCGGAGAAACCTGCAATGATCAGTTTCACAATGAGGTTCACCCGACAATCACGCGTCAGATGATCTTTTTAAAAATCAGCGTACCGTTTGTCCCGCCAAAACCAAATGAGTTTGATAAAGTCGCGTTAAGTTTCATCTGCCTCGCATTATTAGGAACATAGTCAAGATCACAACCTTCATCCGGGTTATCGAGGTTAATTGTTGGAGGCACCACCTGATCCCGGAGAGCCAAAATTGAAATAACTGCCTCAATCGAACCTGCCGCACCGAGCGCGTGGCCAATCATGGATTTGGTTGAACTCACCGCAACTTTGTTTGCGCTGGTATCCATCACCGTTTTGATTGCCATGGTCTCCGCAATATCGCCCAGAGGTGTAGAAGTACCGTGCGCGTTAATATATCCCAGCTCACTGACATCCATTTGTGCGTCTTTTAGTGCATACCGCATTGCCGCCGCGCCACCTGCACCATTTTCCGCAGGTGAGGTCATGTGCGATGCATCCGCGCTCATACCGAACCCTGCCAGTTCACAATAGATTTTAGCGCCTCTACTCCTGGCGTGCTCATACTCCTCCAGCACAATCACCGCAGCGCCGTCACTAAGGACGAAGCCATCTCGATCTCTGTCCCATGGTCGACTGGCAGCCTCGGGGTCTTCATTGCGGGTTGATAAAGCCTTCATTGCCGCAAACCCTGCCATCGTCGTGGGCGAAGTGGATTTCTCACTTCCGCCCGCTAGCATGGCATCTGCGTCTCCATAAGCAATCATTCGCGCTGCCATTCCAATATTGTGGGTGCCTGTGGTACAAGCTGTGGTAATTGCGATGTTGGGACCTTTGAGCCCGTATCTTATGGAAAGATGACCGGCAATCATATTGATGATGCAGGAGGGAACAAAAAAGGGAGACACACGATTAGGACCACGATTCAGGACCACATCGTGACAGGTTTCTATCGTGACAATGCCACCGATACCAGATCCTACTGCGACTCCGATTCGGTCAGCGTTTTCCTCAGTAATCTCGAGGCCGGAGTCGGCCATCGCCTGAATTCCGCTGACCAGACCATACTGGATAAACCCATCCATACGTCTGGCTTCTTTTGCAGGGATATATTCATTGAGATCAAACGCAGGAACCGCGCCGCCAAAACGAACCGGATAGTCCGTTACATCAAAAGAGGAAATCGCTGCTATACCGCTCTTTCCTGCCAGCAATCCGTCCCAGGACGATTGAACATTGTTACCCAGAGGCGTTAGCAAACCAAGTCCAGTGACAACAACTCTTCGTTTACTCAAGCAACCTCCGATTACAATCGTTTGTACCTAATTCGCAAGTTCACTAACTTAGCTGACACAAATAAAAAGCCGCATTTACTTTATCGTAAATGCGGCCTTAAATTTTTTTCAAACGACAATCAGGAATGCGATTCTATGTAATCTATTGCTTCCTTAACAGTCGTAATTTTCTCCGCTTCTTCGTCGGGAATTTCCGTCTCGAATTCTTCCTCGAGCGCCATGACAAGTTCGACGGTATCAAGGGAATCTGCACCGAGGTCCTCAACAAAAGAAGCTTCTGCCGTTACTTCCTCCTCTTTTACTCCCAACTGTTCACACACCAGTTTCGTCACTCGTTCTACGATGGTACTCATGCTTCTGTATACTCCTACCTATGTATTTGCAGTCAAGCTGCGCTAGTTTAATGAAATGCCAGTTACGGTATCAAGTACTTTTGGAGGGTCGACAGTAGCCGACAATCCATTAGTTCATGTACATCCCGCCATTTATGTGAATCGTTTCACCAGTAATAAACCCCGCCGTCTCACCAGCCAGGAACAAAACCAGTGCCGCAACTTCTTCAGCTTCACCCAGTCGACCTGCCGGAATCATGGAGGACAGCGCATTTCTCTGATCCTCCGGAAGATTGGCGGTCATATCTGTGGCGATAAATCCTGGAGCGACGCAATTAACTGTTACACCTCTGATTCCCAGTTCACTCGCAAGCGCTCTGCTATATCCTTCCATACCGGCCTTCGCCGCAGCGTAGTTACTCTGACCAGGGTTACCCATACTACCCACGACCGAACTGATGTTGATGATCCGACCCCAGCGCGCCTTGGTCATTCCACGCAGACAAGGTTTGGTCATTCTGTAGACAGAACTGAGATTCGTATTGATCACTGCCTCCCAGTCTTCTTCTTTCATCCGCAGGGCCAGATTGTCGCGTGTGACACCTGCGTTATTTACAAGAATGAGCGGACTTTCGTGCGCATCTTTAATTGCGGTAAAAAATTTGGCGATGGATTCGTGATTACCGACATCCAGTACATAACCTCTGCCTTTACCAGAGGTTGTTTCCAGACTCTGGGTTATGGTGAGTGCACCCGCCTCCGTCGTGGCCGTACCAATGACTTCGATGCCACTGGTAGCCAGGGAAATTGCGATACTTTTTCCGATACCGCGACTTGCGCCGGTAACAATTGCGACTCGCGATTCAGTCATCAGACTCGAATCTCAGTGAGCACTGTCCTGATTGCTTCTTCGGAGTCGATGTTGAAATTTTTAAGACTCTTATCAATGCGGCGATTCAAGCCTGAAAGCACTTTGCCAGGACCACACTCGAGCAATTGATCAGCCTCTTGCGCTGCCATCAATTGAACGGTCTCTGTCCAGCGAACTGCACCACACATTTGTTTGACCAGATTGTCCCGAATGTCCTCAGGTGACTCGTGGAAACTCGCATCGACATTCTGGATAATTTTCATTCGCGGCGCCTTGAACGCCACATCGGCGAGGACATCGCGCATCTGGTCGGCCGCCGGTTTCATCAAAGAACAATGGAAGGGTGCACTTGCGGAGAGCGGCATGACACGTTTCGCCCCCGCCGCCTTACACGCTTCTACTGCAGTATTCAGAGCTGTATTGTCACCCGCAATAACAACCTGACCGGGGGAATTAAAATTGGCAGCTTCAACCACACCCTGCCCCGCACTCTCAGCACAGATTGCGACAACCTTGTCGTCATCCAAACCAAGAATTGCGGCCATCCCGCCCAGGCCTTCGGGGACAGCTGATTGCATGAATTGCCCGCGGCGACTTACAAGTTTTACCGCATCGTTGAATTCGAGCACACCAGCGGCCACGAGTGCTGAATACTCACCGAGGCTGTGACCGGCCACAATCGCTGGTGCCGGAACGCTCATCATCTCGGCCAGTCGCCACAGGGCAATTGACGCTGTCAACAAAGCAGGTTGAGTAAATTCGGTGAGGTTTAAGCGTTCTGTCGGACCCCGCTGGACGAGCGACCACAAATCATATCCCAGGGCTTCCGAGGCTTCGTTGAAAGTCGCGCTGACTGCAGACTTGTTGTCTGCCAACATGCCGACTTCCTGTGATCCCTGACCAGGAAAGACAAATGCCAGGTTGCTCATATCGGGCTCGTATCTAACAGAGTCTAGTCTTCGTTGGAGGTATGAACGACTTTCTTACCCCGATAGAATCCGTCTGCCGTCACATGGTGACGTCGGTGAATTTCTCCCGTGGTTGAATCTTCTGACAATGACGGACCTTTCAAAGCGTCATGTGATCGACGTCGACCACGCTTCGACCGGGTTACTCTGTTCTGCTGAACAGCCATATGCCTGCTCCCTTAATGTATTAATTACTCCGCGTCCTGCAATGCCTGCAGGTCTGCGAAAGGACGATAAGTTTCTGTCACTTTCTGCGAATCCACCCCTGTCGATGATTCAGGTGCTGATTCCTTAAAACTGGCCTCACATTGTTCCAGAACATGGCGCGGCACCATCGGTAACGCCACGATCAGCTCATCTTCCACCAGATCAACGATATCCACCAGGCGATCCGGCACGACAAGTCCATCGTCTTCCGGCGGTAAATCCAGAAACGCCGATTCGGAGGGTACGATACAGACGCGAATCGCAGCTGCGAGGGTAAACTCGAAAACCTCAAGACAAGACTGGCAAATCAGCAAAGCGCTCAGTTCAGCCTGCCCGGTCACCTGGGTTTTTCCTTTCCGGCCTGATTTAAACCGCAGCTTACAATGTATCAGGCCATCTTCGTTTTCAATCAATCCGCAAAGTCGCGTGAACCGAGCTAACGAAATCATGCCATTCAATTCAACCTGATCACTGCCAAATTTCCTGTGATCGATCTTGTCTGGTAGTGGCCCGGTCGACATAAGGGGCGCATCTTAGGCATCCGACCTTGTAGTGTCAAAGAAAAATTGCGAATTTCACCCACGGAAGCAGGTAATATCCTTTCGGTAACAACAAGATAGCGTGAACGAGGCAGGTCAATGCAAATCCACGTACCCAGGCTGATCCTCGCCTCAACATCCATATACCGGGCTCGTCTGCTCGAGAAGCTTGGTGTGGAATTCGAGCAGACTGACCCTGATTATGAGGAGCTTTCGGTTCCCGGCGAATCGCCCGCAGTTAAAGCCTGCCGTTTAGCAGACGGAAAGGCATTGAGCGTGCAGCAGGATTTACCCGCTCGCAGGGACGCCATTGTCATTGGTTCGGACCAGGTTGCGCACCTTGACGACAGATGTTTTTCCAAGCCCGGAACGCACCAGCGCGCATTTACGCAACTTTCGGTGTTCAGTGGTCAATGGCTATCCTTTACCACGGCGATCTCATTGCTGGATAACCACGGAGCACGTCGTTGCGGATGCGAGACTTACAGAATCAAGTTTCGGAACCTGACCGCGACAGAGATCAACAACTACTTGCTCCGTGACCATCCTTATGACTGCGCGGGTAGTATTAAGGCTGAAGCATCAGGGGTGACCCTGCTTGAAGACACCGACGGGCGAGATGTTAATACCCTTTATGGATTACCGCTGATGCTATTGCGTGAGTTATTGCTCGAATTAGACTTTTCTCTTTGACGTAAAGGTGTACTTTACTTTAATAAGTGTCAATATCTAATTGTTATTAAAGAGTTTTTACTTTTCCCAACATACTCAAAAACTGATCGTCAGGCGGCGCATCGACCGAGACCGCCGGATAGTCTCCCAGCGCGGGTATTTCCAGGCGAGATGCGTGCAGCATCAATCGCTGTGCACCTTGTTTTCTATCCTCTTCTGCAAACCCGTATTTTTCATCCCCAACAACAGGATGACCGACGTACCGGCAGTGAACGCGTATCTGATGCGTCCTGCCAGTCACCGGGAAAGCCCTCAACAGGCTAAGTTGCGCACCACGATCAAGCACCTCGAATTGAGTGATAGAAGCCTTGCCATCCTCCTGGACCCGGGAAATTCGCTCGCCACTGGCCAGCAAATTCTTTTGTAGTGGCGCGTTAACGTAGTGCTGCCGCGCAGGCCAGTGCCCATGGGTCACCACCAGATAGTATTTCTTTAATTGCGCCTTCCGATGTAACTCGGACTGCAGCAACTTCAGATAGGACCGTTTACGCGCAATCATCAGACAACCTGACGTGCCACGGTCCAGACGATGCACGAGTTCCAGATGTGGCTCATCTGGACGTACCTGGCGCAGCGCTTCGATGACACCAGCCGAAATACCGCTACCGCCGTGTACGGCAACGCCCGCGGGTTTGTTGATAATCAACATTACTTTACTTTCGTAAAGTATTGTTTTATCAATACTATTCTCAAGGTATGTATTGCGTGAAGGTGTGCCTTCAGAAATTCTCACCGGCGGTATTCTGAGCAGATCGCCGGTTTGTAGACGGGTATCAGGTTTCACGCGTTTTCCGTTCACACGCACTTCACCTTTGCGCACAATTCGATAGATACGCGATTTAGGTACCCCTTTAAGCTCCCGGAGCAGGTAGTTGTCGACTCGCTGTCCGGCGAATTCGGCTTCAATTTCACGGTGTTTTACACCGGGGATATCGGACGCTTTCCCGGAACTGGCAGGCAGGCTTTTCATGGTTACTTTGATCGAACATTATTTACTGCTATTATGCCCGACGGACGGCTTAATACATCAACTGAATAGTTCCGCTGAAATATTCCACCGTCCAGGAAAGAAGATAACTTCTTTCACGAACAAATTATCAACTTGATGAATAGACAGGTACCCGGCCAATACCCTTTGGAATGAGCCGGGTTGATTAAACCGCGTTCAACTGACCGCGACTGTAATTGTCAAATCAGTTTATTGAAACAACGAAGAATTCGAAGAAACAATTTTATTGACAGAATACTGAGCATAATCCCGACAACATCAGGGATATTCTAATCGAAAGATTCTAACGCTGTTGGATAAGAACCAATAAACAAAACAGGAGAGCCGGAGCCCGCTATAGCTGTAATCAAATTGCAGATAGTTGTACCGTCACTTTTTTAGAAAGATTTGACGATTTACATGTACGTGGCGTTATGAGATTGCTCGGTCACGAGTGGTTGGCGCACAAACAGTGAAATCGTTATGAAAAGAATGTTAATTAATGCAACTCACCCCGAAGAGTTGCGCGTTGCCCTGGTTGACGGGCAAAAGCTATATGACCTGGACATCGAAAGTCGCGCCAGGGAGCAAAAAAAAGCCAACATCTACAAGGCTCGCGTCACGCGCGTAGAGCCCAGTTTGGAAGCGGCGTTTGTCGACTACGGTGGCAACCGACACGGCTTCCTGCCCCTGAAAGAAATCGCCAGAGAATATTTTTCGATTTCCCCTTCCAAAATCAAGGGACGAGTCAACATCGCCGACGTTCTCAAGGAAGGCGCTGAACTGGTTATCCAGGTTGAAAAGGAAGAACGTGGTAACAAAGGCGCTGCACTCACTACTTTCTGTAGTCTGGCAGGTCGATACCTTGTACTGATGCCGAACAATCCCCGTGCTGGCGGCATCTCTCGCCGCATCGACGGAGAAGAGCGTGACGAACTACGCGATGCTCTGGCGCAACTCGAAATCCCCAAGAATATGGGCGTGATCGTGCGTACCGCTGGACTCGGTCGCAGTGCCGAAGAACTACAATGGGATCTGAACTACCTGGTGCAGTTGGCTGATGCGATCAAAAAGGCTGCAGAGGAACGTAAGGGACCCTACCTGATTTATCAGGAAAGCGACGTTATCATTCGCGCCATTCGAGATTATTTACGCGATGATATCGGCGAAATACTGATCGATACAGACGAGGCGTTTGAGCAGGCTGGCCAGTTTGTTGAACAGGTCATGCCGCACTACAAGTCTCGAATCAAGCGCTATGAAGACGATGTGCCCCTGTTTAATCGTTACCAGATAGAGGGCCAGATCGAGTCTGCATTTCAACGCCAGGTTCGCCTGCCTTCCGGCGGATCCGTCGTAATTGATCCTACCGAAGCGCTGGTTTCCATTGACATTAACTCAGCTAAAGCGACTCGTGGCGTCGATATCGAAGATACCGCAGCAAATACAAACCTTGAAGCCGCGGAAGAAATCTGTCGACAACTGCGCCTGCGTGACATTGGTGGTCTGGTCGTCATTGATTTCATCGACATGTCATCAGCAAAAAACCAGCGTGCGGTTGAAAACAGGATGAAGGACGCATTGCAGGTTGACCGCGCCCGAGTCCAGGTTGGTCGGATTTCCCGGTTTGGATTGCTGGAAATGTCGCGGCAGCGCCTGCGACCTTCACTGGGCGAAACCAGTGGTATCGTCTGCCCTCGCTGCAACGGACTGGGCACCATTCGTGACATCGAATCGTCTGCACTGGCGGTCATCCGGATGGTAGAAGAAGAAGCGCTAAAAGATACCAGCGCCGAGATCAGGGCTTTTCTCCCCATTTCCGTCGCGTCGTTTCTTGTCAATGAAAAACGTAGTGTCCTCAGCGAAATCGAAAAGCGAAATGATGTTCGAGTGATTATCGTCTCTGATCCGAATATGGAGACCCCACACTACCGTGTGGAACGCATCCGTTCCGGTGACGGCGACGAGGTCGCGCCCAGCTACGATATTACGAGTTCTGAAGAACTCGATGAAGTTACCGCGCCTGTAGCAAAACCTGCGCCAATTGAAGAAGCCGTCGTCAAGACCGTGGCGCCTCCGGCTGCACCTGCCGCGGGGGCTGTAAAAACGAAGGCCGCTGCCAAAACGAGCGGTGGACTGTTCGCCTCCATCCTTTCATGGTTTAACAGCCCCGCCGAGGGCGCGAAAAAACCTGCGAAACCGGCCGCGAAAAGACCGGAGAAGTCCGCGTCTAATGATCGTGGTGAACGATCAGACCGGGGTGAAAGGAATGGGCGTAATGACAGGAATGAACGCCCTGAACGTAACAGTCGATCTCGCCAGAACGAATCCCGGAACAAACGCCGCGCCGAACCTCGCAATAACAAAGGTCGCGATGATAATCGGAACAACAAACGCGAGGACCAGGTCGAACAACCCCGGAAAGAGACGGCGGAGCAACCGCGTAAGGAAAACACCCGGAACCGATCCGAGAACAAGCGCACTGAACGACTGGAAAATGACCGCTCCAGTGACGATAAGCGAAACCAGGGAACACGCGAACGCAGCCAGCAACGAAGACGCAGCAAGCCTGCGCCTGATGCAGTCGTCGCCGAAAAAGAAGTCGTTGCGGCAGCCGCTGATCAGGATCAGCAAACCGCCGACGTTAAACCCACAGTTGAAAAGGCACAGCCTCGCGCAACCACGACTTCCACTACTATGGACGCGCAAGTGCCGAGCACCCCAGCAGAGCCCCACGCGTCAACCTGGGGTCGGGCCGCCAACGATCCACGTATTAATCCGGTGGCTGCGGTGACAGGACCAGTACTCCGTGATTCACCTCTGATCACAACGGCCGAGGTACTTCCCTACATTGCCCGGGCACTGGATGGAAATCACCCCAGCATCTGGGGACGTGCGGCCAATGATCCGCGTGGTGGATCTGATCCCGCTGCGGCTGAACCTGCGCCAGTCGAGCATGAAATCGGCGGCACGAGTGCAGAAGACAACGAGCAATCCACATCCGGTTTCGCCGAGGAGCAGGCTTCCGCACCCGAATCAGAAGCTGCCGAGGATGACTCCCCGTCGGAGAGTATGCTGGCAGAGGATGTGCAAGCGGAAGCTGATGCCGATGTTGAACCAGAAGTAGCAGCCCGCTCCAGTGGGGATTAAGATTCATTCGCATGCGAATGAATCGCCGAAAGCTAGATTCATTCGCCTCGCGAATGAATTGCCGAAAGCAGCTTGCATAGCAAGCTGCGAAAGGCAGTGCCACTAACTCGCGAATGGCTCGCTGAAAGCTAGATTCATTCGCGTGCGAATGAATCGCCGAAAGCAGCTTGCATAGCAAGCTGCGAAAGGCATACCCCCAAACTCGCGAACAACTCGCCCCCCAAAACCAACCCAAAACCCCCTAATAAACCCTCGGCTCAATTTCAAGATCAATACCGAACTCCCCCCTAACGGCATCCTGTATTCGCTCGCATAGCGATAGAACGTCTTCGGCGGTTGCCCTGCCCGTGTTAATAATCACCAGCGCATGCTGCGTCGAGACCATCGAGTCCCCGACACGCATACCTTTCATGCCGACCCGATCAATCAACCAGGCCGCAGACACCTTAAATCCCTCGTCACCCGGCTGAGCCGGCAGGTCCGGGGACCCTGGCCTCAGCTGATCGAAGCGTTCTGATGAAATCACGGGATTTTTGAAGAAGCTGCCTACATTTCCAACGATCGAGGGATCAGGCAATTTACGCCGCCTGATCGAAATCACCGTATCACTGACCTGTAATCCTGTTAGTCCCTCGGTACCCTGGGCCTCAAGTGCTGCGCGTAATTCCGAATAGTTAAGCAGCGGCGTAAAAACCGAACTCAATCTCAATGTAACATGCGTAATCACGAGACGGTCCTTCAGCGCACGCTTGAAGATACTGTCGCGATAAGAAAACTGACAGTCATCACGTTCCAGTGTCAGGCGTTCTCCCGAAACCAGATCAACTGCCTCAAGTCGTTCGAAAACCGCGTCCAGTTCCTGCCCATAGGCACCGATGTTCTGGATGGGTGCAGCGCCAACAAGACCGGGTATCAACGACAGGTTTTCCAGACCAAAATAGTCCTCTGCAAGCGTTCGTCTGACAATTTCGTGCCAGTTTTCACCGGCACCGATTCGAAAGATACCCCCTTGCGATTCCACCAGGCGGAAATCCGGAACCAATACCAGAGCATCAACACGGCCTGTTAGAACGACGTTGCTGCCGCCACCAAGCACCAGCACCTTGAGTTTATGATGCCACGCGAACGACAATGCCTCCGTCAGGCCATCGTGATCACGGACGATACAGAAGTACCTTGCCACGGCGTTGAGACCAAGGGTGTTTCTGTCGACGAGGTTGTAGTGTTCTTCTATGCGCAAGGATCAACTCCTGCCCTTTGCCGGACATTATACCTGCTGATCCCCAATCGAAGATTGCGGCTGTCATACTGTATACTGCCGCCTGACTTACCATTCAGCAAACAGGTAAAAACCTTAAGAGAACAATTCATGGAACTCGATCAAAAAGTAGCTTTTATCACGGGCGGCGCCTCCGGTCTCGGGCGTGCAACAGCCGAGAACTTCATCAACGCTGGCGCGAAGGTCCTTCTTTTCGATTTGAACGAAGAGAACGCGCAGCAAACCGCCGCAGCGCTCGGTGAGAACGCTACTTTTGCCTCTGGTGACGTTGCTGATGAGGAAGCAGTCAGGGCGGCGGTCCGCAAAGCAGTTGACACTTTTGGCGGACTACATATCAATGTCAATTGCGCGGGGATCGGAGCTGCTGCGCGAACACTTGGCAAAGATGGGCCCATGCCACTCAAGACCTTTGAATTTATTATTCGAGTCAATCTCGTCGGTACATTCAATTGCCTTAGATTGTGTGCTGAAGTCATGCAACACAATGAACCCGTTACAGATGATGGGGAACGCGGCGTCATCGTTAATGTTGCCTCGGTTGCTGCGTTCGACGGTCAGGTTGGCCAGGCAGCCTATAGTGCTTCCAAAGGCGGTGTCGCCGGGATGACCCTGCCCATCGCCCGGGATCTAAGTCGGTCTGGAATACGGGTCGTTACGATTGCTCCGGGTATTTTTGAAACACCAATGATGCAACATGCACCACCCCAGGTCAGGGAACCCCTGATAGAAATGACGCAATTCCCCAAGCGACTTGGGGATGCTGCTGAATTTGCGCAGACCGCAGCCTACATCGTCAATTGTGGGTATATCAATGGCGAGACGATCCGACTCGATAGCGGCATCAGAATGGCACCTAAGTAGCCAGGCTGCACTTGCAATTTTCTCGCTAAGGCAGAGAATCACTTCAATCTGCGAGCGGCCGGCGCAGCGACCTGTCTGAACCCATTAATCAGGTTTGTCGGTCGCTAATCGTTCGACTGCAAAACCAGTGCGAGCACTTGCTCGAAAGCATCCTCAGCAAGTTTTTGCATTTCCTCATCGGTTCTATCCTGGATCGGATGAGGTACAAACACCCGGTGTGGATCGAATCCAAGAGAAGCGGCCTGCGCTTCGGCTGCCTCACGAAACTCTTCAGAGGCAACAAAACCGCCAGGAATACCACGACGATCAAGATCAAGGATGTCATGCAAACTGCACGACGTACACGAACCTCAGTCGGCCAGTGATTCCACCACCACGTCACACTCCATCGCAATTTGCTGGTTGAGCTCAACCGGCGCCACACGAGTGAAAGTTGGTTTCTTGTATCTAAGTGTCTTTACGCCTCGCTGTCCGAATAAATCTTCGATGCGATCGATAAAAATATTGCCCCGGGCTTTGGAGATGTCGAGCAGGCCTACGGTCAATCCATCCAGGGACTTGACCCTTGGCAGCGCCTGTCTCACCTCCGGTGACAACTCAGCCGTCGGGTCCAGAAATGTTGTTGTCATAGCATCCTCCATTGGAATCTTAAACTTGAATTTCTCTCGTTACCGGCACACTGCCCATATCACCGCTTGCGCCCCAGCCTGCAATAATCGCCGAAAATAAGCCAGCACTGCCACCCGCCCTGACGATATTTAGTCCACCGTCACGAAACTTTGGTAAGGTCGAATCCTTGAGCTTCTCGGGAATGCCCTCTGCAATTCCCCCAGCGCCGACGATGAGCTCGTGTCCAGGAATCAGTAACAACTCGTGAAGTTTATCCTTAAGCTTTTGTTTACTCCATTTAGCTTCCCTGAAAACACGTTCGTGTTCAGGCGATACGACCAGAAAAGCATCGGCTGCCATAACCATTTTTGGATGTGAGACCACTCTCAGCCCGGCCGCATAAGATCGGGAAAGCGACTCAGGATCTCTGGATTTCTGATCAACAATACCCTGCATGCCGTCTGCCGCAAACAAAGTGACTGTAGATTGCTCCGAACTATAACCTTTCTCTACGCTTAAGGACTCCCAACAGGAATTGGTCTCATCCTCAGCGAAACAATAACTGTATTTACCCGGGTTGCCGAATACCGATCGGTCAACACCGCCTGGCTTTCCGCCACCGACATTTCTGACAATCAACTGCAACGCCCTGCCTATCGTGGCATTAGCACGATTGCCCTGGCCAAGCGCATTGCCTCTGGAGTTCATGCCGATTGCCCTGCCGAGAGGACCATTAACCAGGACCATCGGACCGGAAAAATAGGTCGTGGCCAGCAGACCATGCATACAAAACTCATCTTGCAATGCCGCCTCAACCGCGGCGATGACCACGGGTAAATACTCCGGTTTGCAGCCAGCCATCACCGCATTGATTGCTGCTTTTTCAACCGTGCAAACGCCATAGTCGGGTGGCATCCTGCCTAATACCTCATCGGGTTCACGCCTGGTTCCGGTCAACATCCTGACAACGCGAATGGGAGTCGGCGGTACGACCGGTAACCCATCCGACCAGTCACGGTCAAAACAGGCCTCGATATCATCTTCCTGGTCGGTGATGGGAATTTGCCTTGATTTCAATTTACCTTTGTCGAACTTCAGGCTTAGCGCTTCGGGCATACCTGGGTCCATCGTTTTTGAACCACAACCAGGCCGAAAATCCGGAATGTCGAAGGCAAACGTCTCACCAGTGAGTTCCTGCCATGCCTGTCGATCCCATCCAAAGGTACGACCTTTCTCGATACCATTTTCAGTTTTGATAATGGTGGGTACCGTTTCAATTCCAAGCCGCCATGAGCTTTCCAGAGTCTGATCGTCGACAACCTCCATACCGGCTGGAAATGTCGGATTATCCTGCGAAATAATTCTGAGCTTGAGGGAGCCCGCCAGTCTTTCAATCACAGGCACCACAAGTCGGCAGGTGGCACAATCCTCTTTAACAACAATGGTGTAATCAGGCATAGTTTTTGGCCAAAACAGAGAGTGTTCTTTGCAGGTCTTTTTCAGTATCGACCCCGGGGGGAATGCTTTCAACTGCCTGCTGCACATGGATCTTCACACCGTTCCAAAGTGCTCGCAATTGTTCGAGGCGTTCCGTCTCCTCAATTGCCGACGGCGACCAGCTAACGAATTCATTGAGCAGTGACACCCGGTACGCATAAATACCGAGGTGTCGTAAAAAGTTGGTTGATGCAGGCAGTACTGGTGGGGTCATGCTGAACTCCGGGCGTGCATAAGGGATAGGTGACCTCGAAAAATACAGTGCAAGGTCATTCACGTCCGTCACAACCTTCACAATGTTCGGATCGAGCAGGTCCTCGATGTTGTCAATCACCTCGCATAGTGTCGACATGCCAGCGCTACTGCTGGCCAGGTTAGTCGCTACCTGGTTAATCACAGTCGCCGGGATCAATGGTTCATCACCCTGCACATTGACGATAATATGGTCCTGATCAAATTTCCGCTGTGCGCAGACCTCCTGCAGGCGGTCTGTACCAGACTTGTGCTCCCTGGAGGTCATCGAGACCCGTCCACCAAATCCAATAACCGCATCAGCGATGCGTTCGTCATCGGTTGCGATCAGAACTTCACTGGCATCACTCAGGCACGCACGTTCGTAAACCCACTGAACCATGGGTTTCCCATGTAGATCAATTAATGGCTTACCCGGGAGTCGTTCTGAACTGAATCGCGCGGGGATTATGACCGTGAAGTCCACGGGATTTATCGATCCTCGGTGCTTAGCGAACGCGCTTCATTCTCCAGCATCACGGGGATATCGTCTCTGATCGGATAGGCCAGCCGGTCTGCATGACAAATCAGTTCGGCAGCGGTGCTGTCGTACTCAAGCCTGCCCTTGCAAATTGGACAGACTAGAATGCTGAGCAATTTTTTATCAAGCGTCATCCAGGTATCTCCTTTTTAATAATGTGAAGCGGCATGACGTTGAGTCCACACTTGCTCAGTATTGATGTTAAAAACACCTTCGGCATATCCACATCGACTTCCAGGAACCAGAAATTATCATGGCTCAATGCGGATGCTAGCGATCGACATTTAACCGCGTCTTTTTCTGTCATCACGACCGGCAGGGAATCCTCGAATACCAGTTCTGCCGCCTGGAAAACATGGTGGTCAGGGAAGCTGTGTTCAATCACTTCGAAACCGAGTTCACGTAAAGTTGCAAAAAATCGACCCGGATTACCAATGCCAGCAACACCATGCACGACTGGTCCAAGGATTGCGGGATCCGGTTGTGTTCTGTGTCCCGATCCGAGTGCGACGAGAGCACCCGGGACGAGCCTCATGCGTTCATACCCGACAGGTAATTTGGGACTGCCTTCGCCATTAACAACAACGAAGTCCACTTCCTTCAGCCGGTCTGACGATTCTCTCAATGGACCGGCAGGCATAACCAGACCGTTACCAAGACCTTTTTCTCCATCGACGACCGCAATTTCAATATCCCTGGCCAGCATGTAGTGCTGCAATCCATCGTCGCTGAGTATCACATCGACTGCTGAGGTCGCGATAAGATGCCGGGCGGCAGCAACCCTGTCAGGATCGACCGCGACGGCACAACCAGTGCGTCGTGCGATCATCACGGCCTCATCGCCCACCAGCAGTGGGTCCGACTGGCCGTCAACCAACGCAGGGTAGTCCGCGCCCATCCCACCATAACCTCTTGACACAATACCGGGAGTCAGCCCACGGCTTAGCAGTTCCTGCGCCAGCCAGATTACCAGGGGCGATTTACCAGTACCGCCGACATTAATATTACCGACAACGATAACCGGCACCGGCAGTTTGACTGCCTTGCCACCTGTTTCGATCCGGGCTCGCCGTATGCCGGTAAGCTGTGAGAAAACCATTGCAATCGGGGCAAGTAATTTGACCCACTTCGCGCCCGAGTACCACGCCTGCAGCAAAGGATTGTGTTGCTCGGTCAACCAGCTCCGGGGCTCGGGTGCAGCCACTGACTCGGCCGAGGGCAAGCCGCTGGCGGTGCTGGTCTGGATCACTGGGGCTGCCTGTCGACCACTTTCATCCCGGTTGTAAGAACTCGCATAGAAACCGTTCTTCGCCAACAGTTCCGCATGGCTGCCCTGCTCGACAATCTGACCACCATCAATCACCAGAATTCGATCAGCCTGTTGAATCGTGGTCAGCCGATGGGCAATCACAAAGGTAGTGCGGCCTTTTACGACAGCCTCGAGTGCCGCCTGTATATACGCCTCGGATTCGGAATCAAGTGCTGATGTCGCCTCATCGAGAATAAGAATCGGCGCATCTTTGAGAAATGCCCTTGCGATCGCCAGTCGCTGGCGTTGGCCGCCTGAAAGCAGCACGCCATCATCCCCGACCACGGTATCAATTCCTTCCGGGAGTTCGTTGATAAAGTCCATTGCAAATGCACGACTCGCTGCTTCTTCCACCTGAGTAAGACTGTGATTCTGCAAGCCGCCATAAGCAATATTGCGACGCACTGTGTCGTTAAACAACGTAACCTGCTGGGTAACAATCGCGATGTGTTCACGCAGGTTCGCCAGTCTGAAGTCATCGACTGGCGTATCATCTATCAGAATTTCTCCCTTTGAAGGTTTGTAAAACCGCGGGATCAGACTGGCCAACGTACTCTTGCCACTACCGGAACGCCCGACCAGTGCAATGGTTTCGCCCGGTTCAGCAGTGAAGCAGATATCTTTCAGCACTTCCGGCTGACCTTCACCGTAACTGAATGAAACGTTTCTGAATTCTACCCGGCCAACCACGCGGCCACGCTCAATCTGGCCGTTATCGGATTCCGTATCCTCGTCAAACAGGTCAAAAATGTCCTCCGCGGCAGCCAGCCCTTTCTGTACCGTGGCGTTGACTTCTGAAAGCTGTCTGATGGGTTTAGCCAGTAATCCTCCCGTCGTGATGAAAGCAACCACGTTTCCGGCACTCATATTGGCTAAGACCACTGGATCAAGTACCAGCCATATCAATCCTGCAAGCGCGATCGCAACCAGCAGCTGGATGACCGGAGTGGAAACCGCCGAGGTCACCACCATTTTCATCGACTGACGCCGATTATCCTGACTGACCCGATTGAATCGGTCGCGCTCGTAATCTGCTCCACCGAATGTCCGTACCACCCGATAGCCCTGAACAGCCTCCGATGCAACATGCGTCACGTCGCCCATCGAATGCTGGATTCGTTCACTGATTCGCCGGAATCGTTTGCCCGCATATCCAACCAGCAAACCGATCAGTGGCGCGACGGCAATGAATATGAGCGTTAGCTTCCAGTTAAGGTACAGCAGGAAGATGAGATAACCGAGGACCGTAAATCCTTCCCTGATAATCACTCGCAATGCATCAGTCGCAGCACCAGTCACCTGAGTCACATGATAGGTGACCTTAGCGACAAGATGCCCCATTGCGTTTTTGTCGTAGAATCGACTCGGTAAACGTAACAGCTGCTCAAACAACTCGCAGCGCAAGTTGTGGATAAGATTGGTTGCAACATAACTGATGAAATAGTTGCCGACGAATGTTCCAAGTCCTCTGAAAATGACGATGGTGACGATGGCCAGAGGAATCACCGTACGATTCAAGGAACCGCTGGTGCCGAGAAAGTCAGCCAGGTAAGCGCTATATTCGCTCGCTTCCAGAGGATCCGTTTTCTGTAGTGAGTCGACGATGTAAGAAATCAGTTGCAGGAAACTCACGTTGGAAATCGAGTAGACCAGGAAGCCTGCAATACTCAGCAGAAATGCCCCCCAGTAAGGCAGGACATATAACAGCAGGCGCCGATATATTTTTAAATCTGAATCGGGCTGATCTGATTCGGTATTATTCGTCATTAGCGGCACTTCTGGTCGTGATGCTCAGCTTGACGAATCCCAACTGACCCACGGCATCCATTGCCGTAACCACAGCCTGGTGCGGCGTCGCGGCATCCGCGGTAACGATCACTGGCATCGTGCTGTCTCCCGCGCTCACCCGCTCGATTGCGCCCTTCAGGCTCGACAGGTCCTTTTTCAACAGCGTAACTCCGTTCAGGGCAAAGTCACCACCTCTGGTAATAGATATCTCAATTTGTTTTTCCGCAACCACAGACGCCTTACCTGCTGCTTCAGGCAAGTCAATTGACAGGTGGGTCTCTTTCGTAAAAGTAGTCGATACCATGAAAAAAATGAGTAACAGAAAAACGACATCGATAAGGGGCGTTAAATTAACCTCGACTTCGTTTCGAACCCGACGTGAAAATTTCACCTGGTCGCAACCTGAGCAATTTCAGGTTTCTTCGAATCCACTGACCTGTCGACATTCAACACTTCAACAAGCTTCAGCGCTTCCTGTTCCATCCCGATAACGAGCTCATCGACTCTTCGCGAGAAGAATCGATAAAAAAACAGGCTCGGAATTGCGACAGTTAAGCCCGCGGCGGTCGTAATCAATGCCTCGGATATTCCACCCGCCAGCACCGCGGCATTTCCCGTACCTTCGAGGCTAATTGACGTAAACACTTTAATCATACCGATGACAGTACCCAGCAATCCCAGCAATGGGGAAATGGCTGCGATGGTCCCGAGCGTGTTGAGATACCGCTCCAGATCATGGACGACCTGATTGGCGACTTCCTCGATGGACTCTTTCATCAGTTCACGACCGCGGCGGTGGCTGCTGATCCCTGCCGCAAGGATTTGACCCAAAGGAGAATTACCGCGTAAATCCCGAAGGCGTCGAGCATCCATTTCGTTGTTTTTTATCCAGTTCCAGACCTGAGCGAGCAGATTTCTGGGTGCGATTTGTTGCGATCGTAGCGTCCAGAATCGTTCTACACAGATGGCAGCCGCAATGATGGAACACAGAATAATCGGGACCATTAACCAGCCACCGGCCTGAACCAGATCAAACACTTGTCAGTTACCTACTTTTATCATGACGGAATTCGCCCACTCTAACATAAATCACGACAAGCACAGAAAAAAATCAATGAAATCAATGCATTCCGACCGCATGGTGAAGCTGCTTTTTAAGAACCGCTGTTCGCTTCCGATGGCCCTCAGGCCACTATCCCACTGTCGTGCAGAACCCCGATCTGACTACCTGACAAACCGAGCTCCTCGGCGAGTATCTGATCAGTATGCTGGCCAAGCCGTGGTGCGGGTCGCGCGTCCAGGTTTTCGCTGGCTGAAAACCTGATCGGCGAGCCTGGAGTGAGGTAGGTACCGATGCCCGGTTGCTCGAGCATCGAAAACATGGGATTTTTAGTGCTGCAGTCCGGATCGGACTCCAACATCTGCCTAAAGCTGCGATAGGGTCCATAACACACACCGTGCTGGTCAAACAGGTTTGAGATCTGCGCGTTGTCGTGGCGGGAGAACCAGGATTCCATAATCTCCGCAATCTGCCACCTTGCTTTGAATCGTTCACCCTCCTGGTCAAGATCGACGCCGAGTTGGTTGGCAAGTGCACTAATTTCCGCGTGTATCTGCATCGCTTCAACAAGCCCCTGCCACTGTCTTGGCGTCAGCCCGACAATCATCACTCTCTTCCCATCCCTGGTGATGAAATCACGGCCGAACGCCCCATACAGGTAATTGCCGACCCGCTCACGATCATGTTGGTTGATCGCAACTTCGGCAATATTACCCAGGTGACCCGTGGTCGCCATCGCAACGTCCTTGAGTGCCAGGCGCACAATTTGTCCCGCGCCTTTAAGACGTCGATGCCGTTCCGCAGCCAGCAATGCAACTGCAGCCATCTGCCCGGTGATATTGTCCCAGGCAGGCAGCAGATAGTTTGTCGGATCAACGCCATCCGGAGCGCCGTTTGCGTTGGCAAATCCAACTGCGCAGTTAACGGTGTAATCCAGCGCAGAGCCACCGGATCGGTCGCCCTGCACATTAATATAGACCAGATCCTGCCGATGGCTGCGCAGCGTGTCGTATCCCAGCCAGCCACGCTCCGGAAAATTCGTCAGGAACAAGCCCTTATCTGAACCTTCACGGCTGATCAACGCAGTGAGTAGCTCCCGGCCTTCCGGAGCCCTTAAGTCTACCTGAATCGAGCGTTTGCCCTTGTTCATTCCAGCCCAGAAAAGACTGCTCCCAGCATCGGTAACCGGCCAGCGTTTATAATCCAAACCGCCGCCGATTGGATCGAATCGGATGACATCTGCACCGAGCTGCGCCAGTGTCATACCCCCCAGAGGGGCAGCAATAAAAGCGCTGCCTTCGACGATGCTTAAGCCGTCCAGAATTCCACTCAATTTCCGCTTACTCCGATCATGCCATTAACACAGCGAGGTGCCAGTCAAGAACCTGAATACCATCTCCCGGTTCCGGTGCTTCAGGACCGCGTGTCGCGAAAACCTGTACCCTCAATTTTGCGACTCCCGCTTTGTCCGTTGCCAGCAATCCCTCAACGCTGACCACGGTGCTGAGAATATCAAGTTCAAACACCGGTGCTGTGTGATCACATCGGTACCACGCGAGGATGCTGATCAAATTTGGCAAGACGCGACTGAGTTGTGCCGCCGCCATGGCAATTGTGTGGCCGCCATACACCAATCGTTTACCGTAAACGCTCCGGCCAGCGTCTGTGTGTGTCATGGCCATATTCAGGGTCAATCGCACCAGCTCTGGCGCAAGCGTGACAGTATCCCGCGCTTCCAGTTCGTATCGATCTCCCACATTCAACGACGCAAAGTGCCCGCCCGTGAACCGGTCACGGAATCCCGCATAGTCCCAGTCAGGCACTGCATTGACAATGAGTGAGTCCGCAATTTCCTCTGGCATCACGGAGAAATCGCCACTCAGGCCGGTTTCCGCTGCAGGATCACGACAGGGAATCATTGGACATCGCCAGAACAGGAGCACCGTTTCCTCGTGCTGATTGACCACTTCCATTTCCAGCGCCACCATGCCCGAGGCCGCACGACCCTCGCGTATTTTATTCTGGCGCAGTCCCACCACCTTTGTAGTAGTGGCCAGGGTATCGCCGACCCAGACGGGCCGATGAAATCGTAATCCTCGATAAAAGAGATTTCCCATTACCCGCTGTGACGGAATGGTACTCTGCCCAATAGCGAGATTACTCACCAGCGAAGGGTTTGCCAGTTGCCCGGGTCTCCCGGTGATCTGCTCGCAAAGATGTGCGTCCAGGGCCAGGCGCATACGATCGGCAAAGAGCGCCTGGTGTATTGCTGTATAGCCTTCGGTTACGGTTATTGAAGGAACATCGTCAAAGCACTCGCCGAGCGTAAAGTCCTCAAAATAAGGCGCGATCCGCATTTACTGAGACCGACCTCTGCCAGTGATCGGCCAGATTTCTTCAACCAGACCGTTGCGAACCGGGTAATAGTAATCATGCAGGTTCACGGTTGGATCGCAGTGCGGCGTTAACATGGGTAGCTTATCGCCGAGTTTCAATTCGACCGACGGATTGTTGAGCTGAACAATACCGTGCTCGTCGCCACCCCAGTGGAAGATAACCCCCTCTACATCCCGGAACTGCGGTGCCATCTTATCTGACGCAAAGGATTTAAATCCGCCATCAACTGTGATCAGGCGCTGTTGAGGTTTGCTGATGGCGGTGACCAGAACAAACAATGAGGGTTCAAAATCATCAAACAACTCACTCTTCGAACCTCCGATGTCGCGATACTCGATATCCATAAACAGATACGAGCCCGCCTGCAAATCGGTGAGCAGTCCCAGACCGGGCTCAATATTGTAAGTGCCCGTTCCACCACCAGAAAATACCGGAACGACAATACCCGCATCTTCAAACAGTGAGCGGGTCACCTGCCCTTTCTCCATGATGTGCAGATATTTATCCCGACGTTGCTCATATCCCTCAATGTGCATACAGTTGCCCGCGTACATCTGTAAGCCATCAAAGCGCAGGTGCTGACACTCGTCGCCGATATATTTTCCCAGGGTCAGGGCGGGCAATCCGGTTTCAATTCCGGTCCTGCCCATCCCCGGGTCAAGATCAATTAAAACGCCTACAACCACATCGGCTTTCCGTGCAGCTTCATTCAGTTGTCCGGCGGCACTTGCGTCGTCAACGACGATTTGAAGATCAGGATTGGTTGATGCCAGCTTGACGACCCTGGCGATCTTGTCTTCGGTTACGACCGGCGAGGTAATCAGGATTCTGCTCACACCGTTAACCTGCATCACCTCCGCTTCGCTGACCTTCGCTGCACAAACGCCCAGAGCGCCAGCGTCGAGCTGTTTTCTGGCAATAATCGGGCACTTATGCATCTTCGTGTGGCAGCGTAATCCCATGCCGTGCCCCTCCAGGTACTCCTGCATTTGTAACAGATTGCGGTCAAATACATCGAGATCAATGATGAGCGCTGGGGTGGGTAGATCCGCCAGTGGTACCGGTTCACTTAACACGATCGGCATTGCCGGGGTCTGCTGAATCAGATTGTCATTAAATTCCTGGAGGGTCGGCATAGAATTTCCTTAAATAATGTTGCCGTATTCAATCACAATCCTGCGTTGAACACTCAAGATCCTTCTCAACCTGCAAGGTCACGTGATGAATATTGAATCGCTCTCGAAGTGAATCACTGATAATCGCATAACCATCACCGCTGTCCCACAGAGTATTTTCAGGCATCACCAGATGTGCTGTGAGGCAATTTTCATAAGTGCTCATAGCCCAGATATGCAGATCATGGACCTGGGTTACTCCGCCAATCCCCTGAAGATACACCTGGACGGCACTGCGATCGATATTCTGCGGAACCGCATCGATAATCAGGTTGACAGAATCACGCAACAAACCCCAGGTACCACCGAGAATAACCAGCACAATCAATAGTCCCAGAACAGCATCCACCCAGAGCCAGCCGGTAAAGTAAATTACAATCGCACCCACTACCACACCGGCAGATATCAACGCGTCATATGCAAGATGCAGAAAAGCACCCCGCAGATTCAGATCGTCCTTCCTGCTCTTGATGAAGAGCATAGCGGTACCGGCGTTAACGACAATTCCAATGCCTGCAACTACCATCATTGCGATCTCACTTACAGGGGTCGGCGTGAAAAACTTATCGAGGGATTCATAGGCTATGTAGAAAGCGGCAAAGACCAGAACGAATGCGTTCAGAATGGCGGCGAGAATTGTGGTTCTGCGATAACCGTAACTATACAGGTCACTGGTTTTTCTGGTGGCGAGGTAGGTAGCGCCCCAGGCAAAGAGCAGTCCCAATACATCTGACAGGTTATGTCCCGCATCGCCCAACAAGCTCACTGAGTTGGCGAGTACCGCATAGACTGCCTCGAACACAGTGAACAGCAGGTTAGCAACGACCGCGATAATGAAAGCCATATTTACACTGTCAGCAGTCACACTGCCAGCAGTTACACCGTGATCATGGTGTGAGTGACTGTGATTCGTACCTGAATGGCTATGCATAGTGGGTAAACTTGAGTTTTCGTGAGGCCAGTTTCGACCCTCGTGTTGCAACAGGGTCAAGCATCATATTTATCGAGCAGGGTCAGAATATGTTCCGCTATTGCCAGGGATGAAGTCAAACCCGGGGATTCAATGCCAAACAGATGTATTAGCCGATCCACACCATGGTCCTTGCTGGAATGAATGACGAAGTCCGCTGGCGGATCATCTGGTCCCTGTAGTTTGGGTCGTATACCGGCGTACCCGGGGACAAGATCACCTGTCTTCAGACCCGGAAAATATCGCCTAATAGCTTTGTAGTACTTTTCAGCATGTTCCATGCTGACGACATAGTCAGGCTTATCCACATACTCAACATCCGGACCAAACTTCAATTGGCCACCGGTATCGATAGTGGCATGTACACCCAGACCGGCACCGGATGCTTCAGGAACCGGGTAAATCAATCGCGAAAATGGGCTTTTCCCGGAAAACGAAAAATAGCTGCCTTTGCAGTAGTGCAGGGCAGGAATCGAACCAGCGTCACCGTGGATGGCGGTCGCGAGACTTTGTGCTCCAAGTCCGCAGGCATTAATCAGATTTCGACAGGAAAATTCGTAGCTTTCCTGTGCAAGGTTGCATTTCAGAATAAATCGGCCAGGTTCGATGAGCGCGGTTTCAACTGCTGTGTTACCGACGAATCCACCCCCTGCGTGTTCGAGATCCGTCAGTAACGCATTCATCAATTCGTGCGCACTAACAATGCCGGTCGATGGTGAGAACAATCCAAGCGTTGCCCTCACCTGCGGTTCATGGTCTGCAATTTTACTGGCAGACCAGAGTTCGAGGTCCTGTACGTTGTTAGCACGGGCTTTGCCAAGTATACCTTCAAGGGTCGCTTCCTCATTTGCTTCGGTCGCAACAATAAGCTTTCCACAACGACTAAAGGCAATGTGCCGTTGCTGACAGAACGTGTATAAAAGCGCTTTCCCGGTGACGCAAAAACCTGCCTTCAGACTCCCGGCGGGGTAATAGATTCCCGCATGGATAACCTCACTGTTACGGCTGCTGACCCCCTGGCCGACACTCGCCTCGGAATCCAGCACGAGGCACTCCCTGCCGCTCTGCGCAATCGTCCGGGCAATCGCAAGGCCAACCACCCCGGCGCCGATAACGCAGCTATCAACATGATCCATCAATGTCCCCCACAAATAGTCCCCGGTTTTCCTATAATGATCGAAACATCCTGCGAGTCCACAATGAAAATGCCTGTCGAGAACGCCGATTTCGGTAAAACCGCCGATGATTATCTCACGCACCGATTAGGCTTCCCACAGTCTATGTATGACGCGCTAGCAGCCCGAGACATTGCCTGCGACCACGCTTCGGTCGTTGACCTGGGTACCGGCACCGGCGCCCTGGCAAGAGGTTTGACCGCTATGGGTAATGAGGTGATCGGTATCGATTCGTCACCAGAGATGTTAGCTTCAGCGCGCCTGCTAAATACTCCAGAGGCCCAGATTGACTATCGACTGGCCACCGCCGAGGCGACCGGGCTATCTGATAGCAGTGTTGACATTGTCTCCGCAGGACAATGCTGGCACTGGTTTGATGGCGTTGCCACATGTCACGAAATAAAGCGGATCCTAAAGCCCGGCGGGATCGTGCTAATCACCTATTTCGACTGGATCCCACTGAATGGCAATGTCGTTCGGCGCACGGAGGAGTTAATTGAGCAACATAACCCTGCCTGGCGAGGTGGTAATCAGTTTGGGATTCACCCTGCGTGTTTTCGCGATCTGGGGGAAGCCGGATTTGAGGACCTTGTGTCATTCACTTTTGATGAAGCTGCGAGCTATTCACACGTGGGCTGGCGCGGCAGGATACGGGCAAGCGCAGGCATTGCCGCGACCCTCAGTCCAGTGGCAGTACAACGCTTCGATGATCAGTTGAGCGAGATGCTGGTCACCGGGTTTCCAGGAGATCCATTAAATATTCCCCATCGTATTTTCGTCCTGACCGCCACCTTTCCGGGTTAAAACGTTAGACTAGTCGATCGATCATTTTTGAGGAAAAATCATATCGCGATATCAACACCCAGCGACGAAGCACCGAGACTGCTGGTCAAAAGCGGAATCGTTGATCTCCTGCTCGGGGTGGTCAAGGTAACCGTCGGCTGGCTGGCCAACTCACATGCGCTGATTGCTGATGGCATTCACTCCCTGTCAGATCTTGCGACAGATATTCTGGTCTGGTTCCTGAATCGAGCGGGAGCGGAGGAACCGGATGATGAACATCCCTATGGTCATGCAAGATTCGAAACCATGGGGACACTGATACTGGGTAGCGTACTCCTCGTTGTTGCAGGCTCCCTTATTTATGACAGTGTCGTCCGTTTAACTGAGCTGGAGCGCATCCCGATTCCTGCCTGGCCGGCACTGGTCGTGGCGGGAATATCAATCGGCGCAAAAGAATGGCTGTATCAAATCACCAGAAAACTCGGCGACAGACTGAGTTCAAAATTGCTGATCGGGAACGCCTGGCATCATCGCAGCGATGCATTGTCGTCGATCATCGTGCTGATCGGTGTGAGTGGTGCCATGATGGGCGTTATCTGGCTGGAAATGGTCGCCGCAATCGGTGTCGCGCTGATGATCGCCTTGATCGGTTACAAGCTCATCAAGGAAAGCGTCGTTGAACTTGTGGATACCGCCCTGTCGGAAACCTATGTACGCAGCATCAAAGAGACGGTCCAGCAGGCTGACGGGGTGCTTGACGTGCACAGCCTGCGCACTCGAAGAATGGGTCCATTCGTCATCCTCGAACTCCATCTGCAGGTAGACCCAACCATCAGCGTGACCGAGGGACACCATATTGGCGACTGGGTCTGTTACCAACTGAAGACCAGATTCAATGAAATCAGTGATGTCACTGTGCACATCGATGCAGAAGATGATGTTGACAAAGACGTGATGCAGATGCCACCGCTACGCAATGTCGTCACCAGGGCACTGACCAAAGCCTGGCAGCCCATGGTGGCGGAGCAGGATGTCGAGCGGATGAAGCTGCACTACCTTGATGGTGTCATCAATGTGGAGCTGTTTCTGGACGGTACCATAACCGCGGGACAGACGGAGCATCCAAATACCCGCGAATTCGAACAACAGCTCATCGAAAGCGCTGCCCATCTCCCGTGGCTCAGAGATGTCAAAATCTGGAAGCGGTAGGAAACCGCCATTCAGATAGACAGTGAGCCTGGGGAAGTAAGACTGGCAGGAAAGTCTAGAAAGTAAGACTAAACTGATTTTCCTGAGGGCTCTGTCCGCGAGGTTCAACGCTCGCCATGCGATGCGCTAATCCCTGGCCGTTAGCGGCCAGCATCATCCTCAGGTGATGGCATACTGCCCGACCCGTTCGCTTCTTCTGTTTTGATCGGCGCATTGCCCTGGCAGCACGCATGGCCATTTCCGAGTGCTTGATAGCCACTGCGGTCTGGGTGACCAACGTCTTCGAAACGGGCTCGTTCGGAGTCAAACTACCGGAGGAATCCAGATCAATTAGTGGATCGGGGTTCGAATGTGACTGATCTGAATGTGACTGATCTGAAAGTGAACGATTCGAATGTAATTGATCCAGATGCCCAGCGTTGATGAGCCCCTGGTTGATGAGTCCGTGATTGATAAGCGCATGATTCATAAGTGAATGGTCGATAGTCATAGTCCACCTCGTCCGAATACTGTATAAACACCCAGTATAATGATTACTGGGTGCATGTACAGTGCTTTTATACAGTACTTTATACAGTAGTCGTAACGCAGATCACGCCGTTCTGAACCCCAGGCCATCATCGTCCCTGCTAACCAGAATCTTGTCGCCACCTTTGAAGTGGCCAGCAAGCAGTTCCTGCGCCAGCGGGTTTTCAACATAACGCTGTATGGCACGTTTCAGGGGTCTGGCTCCATACACAGGGTCGTATCCTGTCTCCGCAATGAATTCCAGCGCATCGGCCCCAAACTGAATACAGATATCCGATTCCTTGATACGGTCCTGCAGAATGCCCAGTTGAATCCTCGCGATGTCCTTGAGCTGCTCCCGGGCAAGTGGGTGGAATACCACAACATCATCGACACGATTCAGAAATTCCGGTCTGAAGTGGCTGGCAACCACACCCAGAACTGCTTCTTTCATATCATCGTACTGCGCTTCGCCAGCGAGCGTCTGGATGAGATCAGAACCCAGGTTTGAGGTCATTACCAGGACGGTGTTCTTGAAATCCACGGTCCGTCCGTGACCGTCCGTCAGTCGACCGTCATCAAGGACCTGCAACAGGATGTTAAATACATCCGGATGTGCTTTTTCGATCTCATCCAAAAGAATGACCGAATAGGGCTTGCGTCTCACCAGTTCTGTCAGGTAACCGCCTTCTTCATAACCAACATAACCAGGGGGCGCTCCAATGAGCCTTGCCACCGAGTGTTTTTCCATAAACTCTGACATGTCGATGCGCACCATGGCTTCCTCGGTATCGAACAGAAACCGTGCCAGGGTTTTGCAAAGCTCCGTTTTGCCGACCCCGGTTGGCCCGAGGAATAAAAACGACCCATTCGGACGATTCGGGTCCGACAGGCCTGCGCGTGATCGCCTGACGGCGTTTGATACCGCGTTGACTGCCTCAGCCTGACCGATGACCTGCTTGTGAAGTTCTTCTTCAAGATGCAACAACTTTTCCTTCTCACCTTCGAGCATCTTCGAAACCGGTATGCCGGTCCATTTGGACACAACCTCCGCAATTTCTTCTTCAGTGACCTTGTTCCGTAACAAGGTCATCGAACTCGTATCTGTCTTTGCGGCCGCCTCCAGTTGCTTTTCAAGGCTTGGGATTTCCCCATACTGTAACTCTGACATTCTGGTCAGATCACCCGCTCGTCTTGCCGTCTCCATGTCGAGCCTGGCAGCTTCGAGTTCTTCCTTTATATGCTGGGCACCCAGCAGCGCGGTTTTTTCTGAATTCCAGATTTCGTCCAGGTCCGCGTATTCTTTTTCCAGCGTTCCGATGGATTCGTCCAGATCCACCAATCGCTGAATCGAGCCTTCATCGGTTTCTTTTTTCAACGCCTCACGTTCGATCTTGTACTGGATAAGTCTGCGTTCCAGTCGATCCATGTCCTCTGGCTTGGAGTCCATCTCCATCCGGATCAGGCTCGCTGCTTCATCAATCAAATCAATTGCCTTGTCCGGCAATTGCCGGTCGGAAATGTACCGATGGGAAAGCTTTGCCGCTGCGATAATTGCCGGGTCGGTAATGTCCACCGCGTGATGAAGCTCATAACGCTCTTTCAATCCACGCAGTATGGCGATGGTATCGTCGACGCTCGGCTCATCAACCTGCACCTTCTGGAAGCGACGCTCAAGCGCCGCATCGGCTTCAATGTACTGGCGATACTCATCCAGGGTGGTGGCACCAACGCAGTGCAATTCACCTCTGGCAAGGGCGGGCTTCAACATATTACTCGCATCCATCGCGCCTTCTGCCTTACCGGCACCGACCATGGTGTGTAATTCATCAATAAACAGGATGACGCGGCCTTCTTCGCGACCCAGTTCGTTGAGGACCGATTTAAGGCGCTCCTCAAATTCTCCGCGGAATTTGGCTCCCGCAATCAGGGAGCCCATGTCCAGCGCCAGGATTTTCTTGTCGCGCAGGCTCTCAGGCACCTCCCCATTGATAATCCGTTGCGCCAGACCCTCGACAATGGCCGTTTTACCGACCCCCGCTTCCCCGATCAGAACCGGATTGTTCTTGGTGCGGCGTTGCAATACCTGGATCGTACGACGAATTTCGTCGTCCCTGCCAATGACCGGATCGAGCTTGCCCTGCTCCGCCCGCTCGGTCAGATTGATGGTGTATTTTTCCAGTGCCTGGCGGGAGTCTTCGGCATTGGGGTCATTAACATTTTCCCCTCCCCTTACCTGATCAATCACCCGTGCAAGTGACTCTTTCCTGATGCCATAACGATTAAACAGCCCACCGAGTTCAGCTTTGTCCTCCAGTGCCGTGAGTAAGACAACCTCACTGGAAATGAACTGATCGCCACGATCCTGCGCATTCTTATCTGCAAGATTCAGCAGCCGCCCTAATTCCGGCGACATTTGCACGTCACCAAGATTTTCTTTTACCTTCGGTAATTCTTTAACAAGATGGTCGAGTTCTTCCCGAAATTTGGCGACATCGACACCCATCTGCGCCAACAGTGGTCTGGTGGAGCCCCCTTTCTGGTTCAGCAGTGCCAGGATCAAATGGACCGGTTGCAGGTAGTTATGGTCATTACCAACCGCCAGCGACTGGGCATCAGAGAGTGCCTCCTGCAGTTTGCTGGTAAATTTCTCAATACGCATGATCAACGCCTCGATAAAAGATTCATTCTGCCAGCTATAGTGGGGACAAGTGGGGCTGATTCAAGTTGCGTTAACCGGATGCCTATGGCAGTTTGTCGCCTTTCCTATATCGACCCATTGATGCAAACCTATAATGCGTGACGACCAGCCTCCTGTCTTTGACAAGCACACCAATACCGGATTCGCACATTTTCGTAATGCAGCGCGATTTTCCCTGCTGGGGATGGTAGCCGCGGTCCGCCATGAGTCGGCATTCAGGCAGGAACTGGCATTATTAATCGTGCTGATACCAGTGGCAATCTGGATCGCAAGGTCGGTGCTCGATTTCGCGGCGATGCTGGTGTCATTACTGTTGGTTCTGGTGGTCGAATTGCTTAATTCTGCGGTGGAATCTGCCGTCGACAGGATTGGACCGGAACGACATGAGCTTTCAGCTCGCGCCAAAGATTATGGCTCAGCTGCAGTGTTCATCGCGCTTACCATTGTGGTCGCCGTCTGGGGTGCATTGATCATCGACCGTTGGGCATTGCTTTGAGTTTCAAAATCTACATCACCCCCCAGGGGGCCAGAACCCTGCGTGATGAACTCAACCATATCTGGCGAGTGACCCGACCGGAGGTAACCAGCAAGGTATCCGCAGCAGCGGCACTGGGCGACCGCTCTGAGAATGCCGACTATATCTATGGCAAGCGCCAGTTACGCGAGATTGACAAGCGCATCCGCTATCTGACCAAGCGTCTGGACAATCTGGAAATCGTCGAGCGTAAACCCGATGATCGAGAAAAAATCTTCTTCGGCGCCTGGGCGAGACTCGAGGACGAAGCAGGTAATGTCAGTGAAATTCGAATCGTCGGTGCTGATGAATTCGATATGAAAAAAGGCTGGATAAGCCTCGAATCGCCAATGGCAAAAAGTCTGCTCGGTAAACGAACGGGCGATGAGGTAATTGTCGAGCGCCCCCTGGGCGCCCTGGGAGTAAGAATCCTCGAGGTGAGCTATGAGGGATTTGCCCCGGTTGATCAGGAATAACCCGGATGTCCTTTGAACGTAAAAACATAGGCGCCATGCAAGGCTACTTATCCGGTGAGCAGCCGACGGATGGCTCGACCATCAAGCTGAACACCAATGAAAATCCTTATCCTCCCGCACCGCAGATACAGGAAATCGTCAACAGCTTCCAGATCGAAGCCCTGCGCCGTTACCCGCCACCCACAGCAAACGGATTCAGGGATCTGGCCGCTGCAATTCACGACATCGATCGTGACAACATCATCGCTACCCGGGGTGGCGACGAATTGATCCGACTATTGATTACCACATTCGTCGATCCGGGCCAGGCGATCGGTATGACCAACCCGACCTATTCTCTTTACCCGGTACTGGCCCAGATTCAGAACTGTCCCGTTGAAAAGGTGGAGCTGGAAACGGACTGGAGCCTGCCCCGGAATTTTGCCCAGCGCATGAATGAAGCCGGGTGCAGGCTTACCCTCGTGGTTAACCCCCATGCGCCAACGGGTAAGCTCCTGACCACCGAGCAGGTTTCAACACTTGCCGATGAACTGGATTCGGTATTACTAATGGACGAGGCCTACGTGGACTTTGTTGAGCCTGCTGCGGATTACAATACCTTGCCTCTGATTCACCAGCATGACAATCTGGTTATATTGCGGACACTCAGCAAGGGCTACTCGCTGGCCGGATTGCGATTCGGCTACGGCATTGCATCACCTTCCCTGATCAGTCCAATGATTGCCAAAACCAGGGACAGCTATAACCTCGACTTGCTCAGCCAGCTGATCGCGGAAGCCGCGCTGACCTACCGGGCACATGCCATGGGCAACTGTGCAAAAATCATGGCAGACCGTGAAACCCTCGCTCATGAACTCAGCAATCTTGGCCTGGACTCATCAAAGACCAATACAAACTTCCTGCTGGTCACAGTCCCAGGGCGCTTCCCTTGTGACGCTGCAACGCTATATGCTGAATTAAAAAAGCGAGGTATTCTCGTCCGGTACTTCGCAGAAAAACGGCTTGCAGACAAAATACGTGTCACCGTTGGCACACCGGCTGAAAATACCCGGTTGCTTGACGCAATAGCCACAATTGTTGCAGAAAGCGAATCGGACACCCAAATCACACCATGACCTGGCGACCCTGACCATGACAATTTTCGTTACCCTGAACTTGTTCGTGTTCATTGGCCTCATCGGTCTGCTGGTCCATCTTCAAACCCGGGGTTTTGCACTTTCCCAGCGGGTGCTCGCAGCATTACTGCTGGGTGCATTCTTCGGTCTGGTGCTGCAACTCATCTACGGAACGGACACAGACACCATCAGCGCCACCCTGGTATGGAGCAATATAATCGGGAGTGGCTACGTCAGCCTGCTGAAGATGATCATCATGCCGCTCATTCTTGTTTCGATGATTGCTGCCGTCATTAAAATGGAAGAAATCGCGATCCTCGGAAAAATCGGCGGCATGGTCATCGGCATCCTGATTGCCACAACTATCGTCGCTGCAATTGTCGGCATCACAGTGACCAATATTTTTGGACTAAGTGCGGAAGGCCTCACCCAGGGAGCCCGTGAACTTGCACGGGCCGATGTACTTGAATCGCGGCTGTCATCGGTCAGTGAACTCGGTCTGGCGGACACAATCATCAGCTTCATTCCGCAAAATATCTTCGCCGACCTGGCCGGGAGTCGGCCAACTTCGATTATCGCCGTCGTGATTTTCGGGATTCTGACTGGTATCGCAGGCTTGCTGGTCACCCGGGATGACCCTGAACAGGGAGCGCGTTTTCGGGATGGTATCGAAACCGTTCAGGCCGTTGTGTTGAAGCTGGTTCGGCTGGTGATCGCACTTACGCCGTACGGTGTCCTGGCACTGATGATGAAAGTAACCGCTGGCTCAAATGGAAGCGACATACTCGATCTGCTGAGTTTTATTGTCGCCTCGTACCTCGCCATCACCATTATGTTTTGTGTGCACGCGCTGATGCTGATGATATCCGGTATCAATGCTGCGCACTATTTCAAACAGGTCTGGCCAGTACTCACCTTTGCTTTCACCTCACGCAGCTCCGCCGCAACGATCCCGCTGAACGTGGAAACCCAGATTCGCGACCTTCAAAACCATCCGTCCGTTGCTAACTTCTCTGCCACCTTTGGCGCCACGATCGGTCAAAATGGCTGCGCAGGTATTTATCCTGCGATGCTGGCGGTAATGATTGCGCCCACAATGGGAGTCGATCCCATGGATCCGACATTCCTGGCGAGCCTCATTGGCATCGTCGCAATCAGCTCGTTCGGTGTGGCGGGTGTGGGTGGCGGGGCAACCTTCGCGGCACTGATGGTACTTCCGGCACTTGGATTTCCCGTGGCATTGGCTGCGCTGCTTATCTCGATCGAACCCCTGATCGATATGGCGAGAACCGCGCTCAATGTAAACGGTTCAATGACTGCCGGGACGATTACCAGTCGAATGCTAAAACTCGAACCTGCGCCCCTGCCGGTGTAGCCATGGTTCAGGCCTTTATCGATGATCGCTCGCACACCGGCAGGATTATCCTGAAACCAAACTATTCCTGGTCCTGGCGTTACAACACCTATCTTCTGTATACCCTGGCGGGTATCTCACTCGGCCTCGGTGTGCCGGGACTACCAGCGTTCCTGGGCACAGTTCCTGGTCTGCCCGCCACGCCATTCATGGGACCCGGCGACGGTTTCGATCCGCTCTCACGGAAGCGTACTTGAACTGGGCCGGTTTCTCAGCCGCCGCGATAAAGAGGAATTAATCCGACAGTTAAAACGCGTCGTGCCGGAATGATTAACCGCCACTCACATCGCGAATGAGCCCCTCCTGGGCAACCGAAGCGATTAAGGTACCGTCCTGGGTGAACATCGTGCCGCGATTGAATCCACGAGCACCGGCAGAAGCCGGGCTGTCCTGAGCAAACAGAATCCATTCATCAAATCGAAACGGTCGATGGAACCACATGGCGTGATCCAGGCTCGCCGTCATCATGCCCGACATGAAAGATCGTCCATGAGGCAACATACAGGTACTCAATATGCCCATATCCGAGGCATACGCAAGCAGGCACTGATGTAGTGCGGGGTCATCACTCAAGAGTTCACTTGAGCGAAACCAGACATGCTGAAACGGCGGTTTTTTTTCACTACTGAAGAAATCCGTTTTCTCAATTCGACGCATTTCAATCGGGCGCTCGCGATTCATCATCTCACGCATATGTTCTGGAATCTCATCCAGTCGACCTTCCATTGCCTCCGCTTCGGTGGGCAGACTCTCGGGCATAGGAACATCCGGCATCGCAGACTGGTGACTCAGCCCCGCTTCAACCACCTGAAACGAGGCTGACATACTAAAAATTGCTTCGCCCCGTTGCACCGCAACGACCCGGCGGGTTGTAAAACTGCCACCATCGCGAATTCGATCAACTTCATAAACAATAGGGATCGCCGGATCACCTGGCCGCAAAAAGTAGCCATGCAGAGAATGGCACGGTCGATCTTCAACCGTCCGCAGGGCAGCGATCAACGCCTGGCCGATGACCTGGCCACCAAATACCCTGGGTGGCCCCATCGACTCACTGACACCGCGAAACAGGTTAGTTTCTATTTGTTCGAGATTCAGGTGTTCTAGCAGCGCATGTAACACGTTGGGCATGACCGACAGGTCCAGGATGCAAAGCGCCGCAGCATCGCGCGCTTAAGTGAAAAATGCAAATTTAATTCAACGTAATCATTCCTCCACGTCCGATCTGCTGTTTGTCACCAGTGCCAGAACCGTTGCCCGGTAACGCGTGCACGAGATACGGTTTCCACCCCTTTTTCGCTGAAAGTGATCGTGATGGCACCGGCTGAGGCGGTGAGCAGAGTGCGCACATGACGCCGCCGATAGCGGGCCATCACTTCCGGGTCTGGATGATTAAAACGGTTGTCGTAGCCCGCTGAAACAATGCCAAGTTGCGGATGCGTGTGGTTGATAAATCCCGGAGTTGATGAGGTCCGACTGCCATGGTGCGGGATGGAGATCACATCGAGCACGGGCATCTCCCGGGTCAGCAGTGCAGTCTCGCCCTCTGTTTCAATGTCGCCGGTCATCAGTATGCCGCGGCCAGCAATCGATACCAGTAATAGACAGGAGCGGTTGTTGCTGTTCGTAGCGGCAAGCTTCGCGTCCACCGCAAACACCTCAAATTGGAACGCATCAAACCGGCTGACGACGGGTTCAGTGCAGCCCTGATAAGGCTCAGTCGGCGCAATGATTGTTCTGGGTGCAAAATTCCGGATGATCGATTGCATGCCACCTGCATGATCCGTATCTCCATGACTTACGATAAGCATGTCCAGGTAGGAAATCCCGGCACGATGCAGTAACGGTGTGATAATGGACTCACCTGCGTCGAACCTGTCTCCGAATGCAGGCCCGGTGTCATAGAGAACAGTGGCGCTGCGCGTCCTGATAATTACGGCCAGCCCCTGACCCACATCAATGAAGGTCAGTTGTAGTCGATTCTCCGATAACGACTGGGATTTATTCAACAGTGGCAGCAGGCAGAGTAAGCCTACCCATCGAGGCAATAAGCCGCGGGGCGCAAGCATTACCAGGACACCACAAAAACCAATCAGGGCAACTATCAGACCCTGGTTAACGCCGTGATATAAGAGGTTTGCGTCGCTAAACCATACAATCAGCTGCCACAGTCGGGACAGGTTCCATTCCGCAAGAGCCAGCGGTCCTCCCGCAAGCACCGTCGAAAACGGCGCGATGACAACCGTCAGCAATAAACAGGGAATGACCAGAAATCCGACCACGGGAATTGCAATCGTATTCACCAGAAAAGATGCCAGTGAGACCTGATTGATCAGGTAGAGCAGCACCGGCAGCATCGCAACGAACACGACCCACTGGGTTTTCAATGCCGCAAGCCCGATACCGAATCGGTTTTTGGTAACCTCGTGACGCCCGGAAAAGGCATACAGCAAAACAAATACCGCGCCGAAAGAAAGCCAAAAGCCTACATTGATCACTGCAAGTGGCTGGAACATCAGGACCCCGAGTAACGACAGGCAAAACAATGTGCTCAGGCGTACCGGCCGTCGAATTGCCAGCGCGACCAACACCACCGTGGACATAATCCAGGCACGCTGCACCGGTAATCCAAAACCTGCCAACAGGGCATAGGCGGTCGTCATTGCGATGGTAATCGCGGCGGCTGTCCGGTCTCGAAACCAGAGTAATCCGAGCGCCTTAAAAATCATTGCAGCGACCAATCCCACGTGTAATCCGGAAATGATTAACAGATGGTTGGTTCCGGTCCTGGATAAGTGACGCCACGCGGTTTTGTCGATCTGGGCGGTGTCGCCAATTGCCAGAGCAACCAACAGCCCGCCAACGGCCGATGACGTTAACTGCTTCTGCAGGACGGCTCTCATTCGAAATCGAACGTAATGGTGAGGCACGCGCCACCAATCCGAACCGAGTCGGCTGAATGCCGCCGTTTGCCTGACATAACCCGTGGCCCGGATTTTCCTGGCGAAAAGCCAGCCCTCATAGTCAAACAAGCCTGGATTGATCGATGTGTGTGGACGAGACAATTTAAGAACAAAATTAAAGCGATCTCCGGGGACGATTTCCTCCGGGGGTTCGTACCAGGAGACTTTTACCAGGCCCTGCCATTCGCTGTTGTCCCCCTGGACCTCCAAAATTCGAAACTGAAATCTGTTGATCCCGTTTTGGACTTCAGGCAGGGAAACAACGTACCCGATGACCCGTTGCGGGTTTTCTGACTCGGGGTAAGCAGCGTTTAACCCCTGTTCTGCGTTCATCAACCCCAGCAACAAGCCCAGGACGCAACTGCCACACGGGGCAATTCGTGGGCAACCGAGACAATAAATCGATACCGGTAGTGCCAGGAACAGGAGCGAAAAATCCAGTATCACTGCCAGATTCGCCACACAATAAACTGCCAGGAAAAAGGTGGCGATCATTAGCGTCATGAAGTTGATTTGATTCAACCCAGCCACGATGATCCAGTGTCAATCGCCGAATTGGCATAGAGATATCGACCTTACTTGCGAGTCGTGCATAATACGCGATTCGCCAAAATACACGTTGCGCAATGGTCAAGAAGTATCTACCAACCCGGGAACAGCTTCGCGAAGTCAAATCGCTGCGCATGCTTGGCGAACGAATCTTCGAACCCAATCTCTGGCATTTCAATCGCCATTCAGTCTCTTTTGCAGTATTAATCGGGGCGATTTGCTGCTTTTTGCCAATTCCGTTCCAGATGATTCCCTGCATTCTGTTGTGCGTGATGATCCGTTGCAATGTGCCGCTCGCCGTGGGCATCGTCTGGATCAGCAACCCGATCACCATGCCACCCATGATGTACTTCGCCTATCGCGTCGGCACCCTGATACTTGATCAAAACAACCAGGTCCTCGAAATCGACCTCAGCCTGGAATGGCTGACCGCTCAGTTTGCCGTCGTCTGGCAACCACTCCTGCTCGGCTCACTGGTTTGTGGCATCAGCACTGGTGTGACTGGGTTTATCGCTGTCCGATTGTACTGGCGATGGCGCATCAGCCGATACTGGCGTGCGCGTCGAGCCAGAATGAAACTGCCGAATCGGTAAAAGGTCTCAGTCAGTTCCTGGCTTGTCGACAGCACCCATAAAATCCATTTTCTGCAGATCTGCATCCGGCGCCGGAACTTCTGTGATGCGTTCCTCGATGTCGTCGAATTCGAGCCGCAATGCGCGCGTCATCGTCGCGTGCATCTCGTAGGTGCAGGTGATGTATGTCAGCTCCAGAATCTCTTCGTCGCTGAGGTTGTCCTTTAGCACCTGAAACGTCCCGTCGGGGACCCGACCGCCTGAAAGTACCAAATCGTCGGTATAGGACAGCACCGCACGCTCCAACTGATTGAACAGATCAGTCGCCTGCCAGTGTGGAATCGCGGCAATTTGTTCCTCACTAAAACCAACTGCGCGAAGGCTCTTGCAGTGTTGGGAAAACACGAACTGACTGCCCCGGCTATATCCGGCTCGCGCCTGCCCCAACTCACGGAGCTTTGCGCTGATTTTACGTTTGCGACTTCGATAGAACTGAAACCCCGCTACTGCATGCGCAAGGCATTCGGGTACCAATGCGAATACCGTCCACCAGTTTCCAGGCGTTCCCGTCGCCGTGCCAGGTTCGGTAACAGGATCCTTGTCGCCAAATAAGGCATCGTATAAAGGCAGGACGGTAGGATCCGCTTCGCTCCGGGGGACTTCCCTCAATCTTGGCATAAACGTTCCGTGGCTTATTATCCGCTCGACACTGTACATCGCATAAACAGGAATTGGTAGACGTGCGCGGTGGCAGGCAGGCCAGTATCAAATTGCTTACCCGCCCTGGTTCACTCGTGTCTGAGCACTTCTACCGGTTGCAAGGATGCAGCACGCCATGCAGGGTACAAGGTAGCGAGCACGCTGATGATAAATGCAACCAATGTGATCAGTGCAACATCAGCATAACGTACATCCGACGGCACTGAATCAAAATAGGTGCCCGCCAGCATCTTGCCGCCAAACAGCCCTTCCAGATACGCCACAAGCCCGGTCACGTTGTGTGCAATTGCCAATCCAAAAACAGTGCCGACGACTATGCCCAGAACGCCAATCACCACTCCCTGTGTTACAAAAATAGCCATGATGCGCCGGGACGACAAACCGAAGGTTCGCAGTACCGCAATATCACCGCGTTTATCTTTTACCATCATGCTCAGACTGGAAACAATATTGAACGCCGCAATGGCTACGATCAGCGACAACAACACGAACATCATGACTTTTTCCATCTTGACGGTCTCAAAAAAGTCGCCATATTGGGTAGTCCAGTTAGTCGTAGATACACCATAACGCCTGGAGGTTTCCGCGCTGACCCGCGCCGCATCGAAAACATCGTTAAGCCTTAGACGAGTCTGAACCGGGACATTGCCAACAATAGCTGACAGGTGATCAACATTCACCAGCCCTAATCTGTAATCCAGTTCTGCATCTAGTTCAAAAGTTCCAACAAGGACCAGGCGTGCGATCTTAGGTGAAATTGTCTGGCCATCCACGGAGGGTTCCGGGATGACAACGGTGACTTGATCGCCAACCAGAAGACCCAGTCGATAGGCAAGCGGGCGCCCCAGTACAAGACCGTTGGGGCGGGCAGCAAGTTCATCCAGCGATCCGTGAATCATGTGTTTCGGAATGATGGATATGCGTCCTTCCTGTTTCGCTTCAATGCCATTGAGGGTCAGTAGATGGCTGGCTTTGCCATCGAGCACAAGCGCGTTACGTTGCAGGAAGACAACGCTGGCAATCACACCCGGCTCCCCGGTCAGGTCGATATCTGGTGTGTCGATGACAACGTGCGGTACAACCCCGAGGATTCGGCGTTTTAACTCCGCGTCAAATCCATTCATAACCGACACAACCACAATCAATGCAATAACACCCAGAACCATGCCAATCAGGGAGGCCAGCGAGATAAATGACAAAAACCGGTTTCCGGAAGCACTCCCCGAGAATCCAAATCCCGAGTAGCGCAGCCCGATAAAAGCCGACAGCATCATGCCGACGACTCACTGAGTTTGCCCTTATGCAAGGTCAATGTTCGATCCATGCGGCTTGCTAGACCATGGTTATGCGTGACGATAATAAAAGACATATGCAGGTCCTGACTCAACCGCAACAATAACTGGTTAACTTCCTCCGCGGTTTCTTCATCCAGGTTACCGGTCGGTTCATCTGCCAGAACACACAATGGTTTATTCGCAAGCGCCCTGGCAATCGCCACCCGCTGGCGTTCTCCTCCGGAAAGCTGGCCGGGTTTGTGGGCGAGGCGGTCTTTGAGGCCGACCTGCGCCAACATCTCGTCAGCGATTCGACTCGCCGCTTTACGTGTGCAACCACCAATCATCAATGGCATGGCAACATTTTCAGTGGCGGTAAATTCAGACATCAGGTAATGAAATTGATATACAAATCCGAGCGTCTTATTGCGCAATCGACAGAGTGCGTTTTCATCCAGCGATAAAATATCTTCTCCGCCCACATCGACTGTTCCAGCATCCGGCGCATCCAGCCCGGCCAACAGATGTAACAGGGTGCTCTTACCACTGCCGGACAGGCCGACCACCGCCACCCGCTCGCCCTTCCTGACCTCCAGATCGACGCCGTCCAGCACTTTGATTAAAGCTGCGCCCTGACCAAAGCTTTTTCTAAGCCCATGGGCACTCAGAATCAATTCATCCTTCATTTTGCAGTGCCTCTACCGGGTTGGTCGATGCCGCACTGGACGCGGGATAAATTGTTGCCAGCAGACAAATCATCAGAGAAACCATCGTAATAACCAGAATATCTGATCCGAGTACGCGAGTAGGTAGATATTGGATGAAGTACTCATCCATCAGTCCGAGACCGAAGAATCGATCCACCGAGGCGTAAAGATCACCCAGCCAGGTGGCGGTTAGCGTGCCGATCAGAATCCCCAGACTCACCCCAACGACGCCGACCAGAAATCCATGAATGATAAATACGGTTCTGATCGCCCCGGGAGATGCACCGATAGTTCTAAGAATTGCAATGTCCGCCTGTTTATCCCGGACCGTCATCATCAGATTAGAAACAACATTAAACGCGGCGACGGCTACGAGCATGAGTAACAGCAGAAACATGGTGGTTTTTTGCATTTGAATCGCGTCATAAAGATTGCCATGACGGCTCATCCAGCTTTGGCCATATAAGAGGCTATCATCCATTTCAACGATCAAGGCATGAATCACAGCCGGTGCCGAGAACAGATCTCGAACCTGCACTCGTATTCCGTCGATTCCTGTTTGCCTTTTGATTTTCTGTGCGTCATTGATATGCAGGTAGAGTTGCGACTTGTCAATGTCTGACCCCACTTTGAATAAGGCCACAACCCGAAGTCGTTTCATCGTTGGCAGGGGACCGGCCAGGCTGAAGCGAATTTCGGGTGTCACTAAGGTCAGTCTGTCACCAATGTCCACTCCCAGTTCCCGGGCCATATGCTCACCAAGGACAACATTGAAGGCACCTGGCTGTAACGCCTCAAAAGCGCCGTTCGTTACAAACTGGGACACAATGGAAACCTTGTGTTCTCGCACCGGGTCCACACCCGTGAACGCGGCCCCAAGCAATTTGCCATTGGCTAACACCAGCCCGGCACCTTCGATTAGTGGTGCTGTCGCAATCACTTCTGCATGGTCCTGCAACAGGCTTTCAAGGCCGGCCCAGTCCGGCTGAGTTGCCCGGCTATAGATGATGCCGTGAGGTACCACACCCAGAACCCGCAACCTCAGCTCTTCCTCAAAACCATTCATTACCGACAATACAATGACGAGCACAGCGACACCCAGCACGAGACCGGTGATCGAAACCAATGACATAAATGAAACCAGGTGATCTGTGGTGCCGGACATTGAGTAGCGGGTCGCGACCAACAGACGCCAATTGTTAAACATCAAGAAACTCCTTCGTGTTTATTGAAGCACGAATCCGCTTATCTTTCACAAGATAGGCTACAATATCGTGTGCCGCCCCAACATACCGAGTAAGCCGGATACCCCTTTTATGATTCTAATTCTCAAGGCAGATATTGACGAGCAGTCAGATGCCTACAAAAAAACCCTGACGTTTCTTGAACAACTGCCCAACATCCAACTGCAACATCATGTTGTCCAGGGCGCGGTACAAAAGCTCAGTGAGATTTACCTGCTCGGTGAAACACATATGCTTGACCAGGCGGAAATCGAAAGCCTCGATTGTGTTGACCGGGTGGTTCGCATTTCTGAGGAATACCGCATCCTGGGTAGACATCGTGATCAGAATCGCAGCAGCGGATTTACCTACAATGGCGTTTCGTTCTCCCAGGATAATTGCCACGTTCTGGCGGGATTATGCGCGGTCGATACCCGCGAGCATGTGGAGGAAATGATGAAGGCGCTGAAAGCGCACGGCCAGGTTTGTACCCGGATGGGAGCCTACAAGCCAAGGACCAATCCCTACTCATTCCAGGGCCACGGCAAATCCTGTCTGCCCTATGTGTTTGAACTGGCGGGAAAATACGGTATCAAGGTCATCGCTATGGAGGTAACCCACGAGAGCCAGATTGATGAGATCAATCAGGCACTGAAGGAAACCGGAAGCCCGACCGGGGTAATGTTACAAATCGGGACAAGAAACACACAGAATTTCGAGTTACTTAAAGTTGTTGGCCGACAACGTGAATACCCGGTGCTGTTCAAGCGTGGTTACGGCGTGAGTCTGAATGAATCACTGAATGCGGCTGAATATCTTGCCAGCGAAGGAAATTCATCCGTCGTATTCTGTTTGCGCGGGATGAAAAGTGAAGGCGGCGCACCGCACAGGAACATGGTTGATTTCGGGCAGGTTCCGGTCATCAAGCGCCTGACACGCATGCCGGTTTGTGTTGATCCATCCCATTCAGTCGGCACCCGTGACAGTGCACCCGATGGCATCCTCGATGTCGCCCACGCCGCTGCCCAGGGACTCGTCGCAGGTGCGAATATGGTGCTGGTTGATTTCCATCCACATCCGGCAAGCGCACTGGTGGATGGCCCCCAGGCACTGCTAATGGATGAGTTGCCTCGCTTCCTTGATGATATGAATCGGAGTCACGAGTTTTACCTGGCACGCAAGGAAATCTGGGCCGGATGAGCTACTTTGGCGCCTGGTCGGCCTCGTAGAAACTGACCTTATTGTCCGGCGAACCGGAACTTTGCGCCTCGCACAGGGACGGATTACCCCCACATATTTCACAAGCCCCATCAACGCCCAGATTGGCAAGCCCACCACAGGATCCGGAAATCGGTGCACGCCCACGAAACACCCCGACTGCCATGGCCGCCATGATGGCCAAAAAAATGATAAAGGTGAAAAGAAATTCAATCATTCGTTATTCCCGTGGCGATTGTGCCTGCATTGACCAAAAACGATCACTGCATTTCGTCCAGATACTGTTCCAGTCTTGTTGACAATCGCTCAACAAACCCCGACGAGGTTTTTATTATAACCAACACGGGCAAGTTCTGCTCATCGGCCATCAACATTCCTCGCTCAAGCCCTAAAACACCAATCGCAGTAGCATAACCGTCGGCAAGCGCCGTTGATGATGCCAGGACAGTCACGGACGCAATATTATTGGTGATCGGTCTGCCTGTTTTCGGGTCGATCGTATGTGAGTAGCGAACACCGTCGACCTCGAAATAGTTCCGGTAGTCACCCGAGGTCGCCATACCCATGTCGCGAAGTGGCAGCGCCCTGAATATGGAACGACTGAGTTTATCGGGAGTTTCGATGGCAATGGTCCAGATTCGACCCGCTTCATTGTGACCACTGGCGCGTAGCTCTCCGCCAACCTCTACCAGATAGTCCTTCAGGCCGTGACCGTCAAGGATCAGTGCCAGCTGATCAACGGCGTATCCCTTGGCAATCGCCGAAAGGTCTACGTAGAGTGCTTTGTCCCGGGTCAGACTATCACTGCCGATCACCAGCGCTGTGAACCCGACCCGCGCCAGGGCATCCATTATGGCGGAATCCGAAGGCACGACGTCCAGCGCAGGGTCAGGTCCGAAACCCCATAGATTGACCAGCGGACCGATGGTGGGATCGAAGGCGTGATCGCTGTCTTCAAAGACGGTACGCGCCAGTTTCACCACGGAAATTAAATCAGGGGATACCGTGAAGGGTTCATTGACCCTGGAATGATTGAAACGTGATAATTCAGACTGCACGTCGTAGGTAGACATCAGGCTGTTAATTCTGATCAATTCGGAATCAAGCAGGTCGCCAAGATTATCCGGCAGGTTTTGACCGACGACTTTAACCGTGTAGGTCGTCCCCATTGTGGACCCGGAAAACGTCTGCAACCGCGCAGCGTCACATCCTGCAAGAAACGTCAGTATCAGCGCGACGAACATTGTATATTTAACAGCCATGTATCAACCTTTCCGGGCAGTCACATATTATACCGTCGCCGCTGCCCGGGGGCATGGTGACGGTAAACACTAATAATTGGAAAGCATCCTTTGAACATGATCCCGCCTCGAATTTCACTCGCAAGACTACCCACCCCCCTCACTTGTCTGACGCGCTTGTCTACCTCACTCGGAGGCCCACGAATCTGGATGAAGCGAGATGACCTGACTGAAATTGCGGCCTCGGGTAACAAGCTACGAAAACTGGAGTTCTCGATGGGTCAGGCGCTTGAAGAAAGCGCCACGGTCATCATGACCGCCGGCGGGGTGCAATCCAACCATTGCCGGGCAACCGCGTTGACGGCGGCAAGACTCGGGCTGAAGTGCCACCTCGTACTGCGCGGGGCAGAACGGTCCCCGGCGGATGGCAACCTGCTCCTGGACGAATTGACAGGTTGCCGAATCAGTTACGCATCGGCGAGTGAATTCGCTGAACTGGACCGCATTTTCGCAGACCTCAGCATCGACTACGAAAAAAACGGGGAGAAGGCTTTTACCATTCCTGTCGGCGCCAGCGATGAAATTGGCCTCTGGGGCTACATTGAGGCTGCCGCTGAACTCGCCACCGACTTTTCCCGGCATGACATTGATCCGGGATATGTTATTTCGGCGGCTGGCTCCGGTGGAACCCTCGGCGGGCTGATTCTCGGTAAACATCTGCACGGCCTCGCAGGCCAGATGGTTGCCTTTAACGTGTGTGATGATGCAGCGTACTTCAAAGCCAAAATCAGTAATGACGTTGCCGCCTGGCAAACCCGCTATGGGCAAAATGTCCCCAGGTTGCCAATTAATATTATTGACGGTTATGTCGGCCCGGGCTACGGGCGGGCAGATGAACATGTCTACGAGACAATTCGCCTCGTCGCATCGCTCGAGGGCATTGTCCTTGACCCCGTCTACACGGGAAAAGCCTTTGACGGTTTTATCCAGGAATTGCACCGGGGCCAATTTAAAGACACCGATGACGTGGTGTTCGTGCACACCGGCGGGATTTTCGGGCTTTTCCCCCACAGGGAACAATTTGGTAATTCACCTACCCCGGCGGCCTAATGTGTGGTTGAATCCGCAGCTTGTCCAATCCCGGAAATTTGAACCTGTGCTAGCGTTTTTAACCAATCCTGACTGCGAGTTTGGCAGGACTTTTAGAGCCGGTCTGCTGGCTGCCCTCATGCTCACACTCATTTCTTCCTGCTCATGGTTCCGTGACTCAGACGACTGCCCGGAAGGCGGCTGCGACCCAACGAACATCGTCAACAATACCGGCGCGGCGCGTAGCTGGTATTGCTACGGCAATGAGGAAGATCGAAGCTGGGAATGTGAGGAGAAACCTCAACCCGGAAAAAAACCGAAGCCGGCAAGCACCTCGGACGCCAATGTTAAACAGATGCCGCAACCCATGCTGCCGCCGGAGCCTGTCGTCGTCCCGGAGCCAGAGCCAAAACCTGAAACCGTACTGGCCGCTTTAACAGCGGTGTCTTCGGACAAAAGTGCGCTGATCCTGCAACAACCCGCCGATTTTTTCGCCGTGCAGTTGATCGCGATGCAAGGCAGGGAACAGGTGCTGACTTTTGCGAGTAACCAGGGTATTGATGAACCACTGTTGACTCGCATCAGCAGTCAGGGCACGGACTGGTATGTACTATTGCTGGGAATCTATCCTGACAGAGCCAGTGCCCTCAGTGCCAGGGAGGCATGGCTACAAGGGCGGACGCTCACCATGCAACCCTGGATCCGAAACCTTGCGCCACTACAGGAAGCCATCAAACTGGCTGCGCAATGAAACATGACAGGCACAATTGACGATTCGTCCACGGATTCCGGAGAAAAACCGGGAGCTGTGACCGCAACCGGCTTTGTGGGAATCCCCTCGGTTGACCGCCTGCTCCACTCCGTAGAGTGTGAGCCGCTGCTTGAAAGCTATGGACGAGCGCGGGTCACGCAAGCAGCGCGTTCGATCCTGGCGGAGATTCGTGCGGCCATCGCCAACCAGGAGGAATCCGTACCTCCGGATCGTGACATTATCTCGCGCATGCACACTTTCATGGCGGCGAGGAGCTTTTCGCTTCAACCGTTACTGAACCTCACCGGTACGGTCCTGCACACTAATCTTGGTCGCGCGGCACTACCGGAAACTGCGATCACAACCATGGTCAGGATTGCGCGTGGGTCCAGTAATCTGGAATTCGATCTGGCCTCCGGCAAACGTGGTGATCGCGACGTGCATATTGAGCGCCTGATCGTCGAAATGACCGGCGCCGAGGCGGCAACCGTGGTTAATAACAACGCAGCGGCCGTACTGATCACCCTGGCGACACTTGCCCGCAACCGGGAAGTTCCCGTTTCACGTGGGGAACTGGTCGAGATCGGTGGATCATTTCGCATTCCTGAAATCATGCTGCAATCCGGTTGCAGGCTCGTTGAGATCGGCTCGACCAACCGAACCCACTTGCGCGATTATGCCGCCGCGATCAACAAAGACACCGCCCTGCTCATGAAAGTACACACTTCTAACTACGAGATTAAGGGCTTCACCAATGCCGTAAAGGACTCGGAGGTCAGCGCACTCGCCCACGAACACGGATTACCGTTTGTGACCGATCTCGGCAGCGGAACACTTGTAGACCTGACGAACTACAACCTGCCCCATGAACCAACCGCCCGAGAAGCCATCGAAGGTGGTGCGGACGTGGTGACCTTCAGCGGTGACAAACTGCTTGGCGGTCCACAGGCAGGCATCATTATCGGACGCAGGGATTTGATCGAACAGATTCGGGGCAATCCATTGAAGCGTGCCTTGAGGGTTGACAAAATAACCATGGCTGCGCTCTTCGAAGTACTCAACCTGTATCGGGATCCGGATCGCCTGCAGGAAACCCTGCCAACTTTGAAGTTCCTCACCCGCTCGGCAGCCGAAATCCAGCAACTGGCAGAACAGGTATTACCTGCTTTTCAACAGGCCCTGAATAATCACGCCAGCGTCACAATCATCGATGCCCTGAGTCAGATTGGCAGTGGCTCGCTGCCCCTGGATCTACTGGCGAGCAAAGCCATCAGAATTGTTCCGTTACAAACAGAGCACGCAGACAAGGCATTGCAGGAGATCGCCCTGCGGTTCAGGCAACTGCCTGTTCCGATTGTCGGTCGCCTGCATCAGGGTGCGTTGCTCTTCGATCTGCGCACACTGGATTCTGTCACTCCGCTGCTCGAACAACTGGAAATTCTGGCGCAGCCGTGATTATCGCAACCGCAGGCCATGTTGACCACGGAAAGACAAAGCTCGTACATGCGCTGACAGGCATTGAAACCGACCGGCTCGAGGAGGAACGCAACAGAGGCCTGACCATCGATCTGGGATTCGCCTATATTGATGATGAACTGGGAGGGCGGCTCGGATTCATTGATGTACCGGGACACATCAAGTTCATAAACAATATGCTTGCTGGTGTAGGAGCAATCGACTTCGCCCTGCTGGTGATCGCCGCTGACGATGGTCCCATGCCGCAAACGGTAGAGCATCTCGCTATTCTAGATCAGCTGGGCATTGCCCTCGGCGCCGTTGCGCTCACCAAGATCGACCGGGTGGACTCCGAAAGAGTGACTCAGGTAGGCCAGCAAATCACCGACTTACTTGCACCTACCAGTCTTAGAGAAGCGACTATTTACCCGGTCTCCAGTCTGACCGGCGAAGGTATTGAAGATCTGAAAACCACCCTGTGCCTGACTGCCGCGGAACTCGACACCGCCGCGCCTGATGGCCATTTCAGATTGGCCATCGATCGTTGTTTTACTGTTAAAGGCTCAGGGCTGGTGGTCACGGGTTCAGTGTTTTCCGGCGCAGTCAGTGAAGGTGATGCATTAACCCTTGTGCCCCTCGGGGAATCAGTCAGGGTTCGTAGTATTCATACCCAGAACCAGCCCGCCACCCGCGCTCAGAAAGGTGATCGCTGCGCCATCAATATTGCGACCCATAATCTGAGCCGCGAACATGTCAGCCGCGGAAACTGGCTGACGAGCAACGCGCAGCATTTGCCAACCAATCGGTTCGACGTCCGCATCAGAGTACTCGCCAGCGAGACCCGACCGTTGCGACACTGGACACCTGTGCACATCCATTCGGCCGCCAATCATATCCACGGACGACTCGCCACATTGCAGGCATCCAGGTTCGAGCCTGGCGAAACCGGCTTTGCCCAACTGGTATGCAGCGAAGCTATCAACCTTTGTATGGGCGACAGGATAATTCTGCGGGATCAGGGAGCGAACCGCACCATCGCAGGGGGCGTGGTGCTAGATCCCTTTTCCCCCGCCCGGGGCCGCAACAGACCGGAGCGAGTCGCATATCTGGCTCAGTTGTCGTCTCGTGACCCGCAGCATAACCTCACAGTCATGCTCGCCAGCGCGCCCACAGGAATCAATCGCACCCGCACCTGTGACCGGCTCAATCTCCGTGACCATGAGCTCGAAAGCTATCTCACGCTGACACCCAGTTGCAGTTTTTCCGAGACACTTATCGAGCCCGTGCATCTCGAGCAACTTATCCTGGAATTACTGCAAAAACTGGATGACTGGCACCGTGACAATCCGCACAGCAAGGGACTATCACGCAATCAGATCGCACATTTTCTTGCTCGCGGGGTTAACTTTGTCGACGAACTTATCGATCATCTGGTGGCAAACGAGGAACTGATAAAATCCGGTAACGTTCTACAGCGACCAGGGTTTAGTGCGCAACTACCACCGGACGTACTGAAGGTATGGGAGAAAGTTGAGCCTTTGTTATCCCGGGAACCGACCAGGCCTCCGGTGCTCCACGAGGTGGCCAGCCAGTTGGGTTTACCGCCAAAACAGATTGAGAAAGCCCTGCGGGAATGCCTGGCCAAAGGCCTGGTCGTGCGCCCGGTCGCCAACCGCTATTTTCTGCCCGTTGCGATGGATGAGTTACACCAGCTATTGTCCCGGGCCGCTGACCAGGGGCAGCTAACGGTGAAACAATACCGTGATGTCACGGGCATCGGGAGAAACCTTGCCATCGAAATACTGGAATATTTTGACGGGCGCGGCATCACCCAACGACAGGGTGACCAGAGAAAAATTATCAAACCCTTTATTCCCCCGGCCGCTGCCACAAACCAGGAGTAATCATGCCCGTTACAAATTTTCAGGACAAAGTCGCAGCCATTACCGGCGCCGGTTCAGGCATGGGTCAGGCGCTGGCACTGGCGCTGGCGAGTCGCGGCTGCCATGTTGCGATTGCCGATATCAATGAACCGGCGCTCGGAGAAACCAGGTCCCTGATAGAGGCCCAGCACGCGGTCAAGGTAACCGAGCACACGCTGGATGTTGCTGACCGTCAAGCTGTTGAACAGTTTGCCGCTGATGTTGTCGCCGGCCACGGCAAGGTCAATATGATTTTCAACAATGCAGGGGTCTCGGTAACCGACACTGTTGAACACATGCGCTACGAGGACTTTGAGTGGCTGATGGGGATCAACTTCTGGGGAGTGATTTACGGCAGCAAGGCTTTCCTGCCCTACCTGCAACAAGTCGACGAGGCCCATGTCATAAATACTTCCAGCATTTTTGGTGTTATTGCGGTACCCAGCCAATCCGCCTACAACGCGTCGAAGTTTGCCGTTCGAGGTTTTACCTACGCAATGCGGGGAGAACTGACCGAGACGCATATTGGCGTCAGCTGTGTGCAACCCGGTGGTGTTAAAACCAATATCATCAAGTCATCGCGTTATGTGGCAGCAGACAATAACGCACCGACCAGGGAGGAATTTATCAACAGATTTGAAGAAATTGCCGGCCTTACGTCTGCACAAGCTGCTGAACAAATTCTGCGGGGCGTGCTTGCCAATAAGGCACAGATACTGGTTGGCCGGGACGCCAGACTCGCAGCACTGCTGGAACGGCTCGCACCGGTTCGCTACCTGCGGGTCGTCGCGAGCTTCCTGGGTGGTAACGATGACAAAGCGGTCTGAATACCGCAAACTACGAACAACCGATGAGCCGGGGGAGGTTCGGTTCGTGACACTGAAAGCGAGAATCCTGACGATCGTGCTAACCAGCCTGCTCGGTTTCCCAGTGCAGGCGGCAGTTCCTGCGGAATTGTCGAAAGCCAATTTCCGATCCTCTTTTTGCAATATCGCTTCAATGGATGTCAGCTTCAACATCAGTGAGTCGTTTGGTGAACCTGTCATCACCTCCAGCATGACCTGGCTTGCGGGTCCGAATACGCGCAGCGATTGTCTCTCAGGTATTACCTACCTCTGGGTGCGGGTGCGTACAGAGCGCGATGAGCTCCGCTACCTTAAAGTCAGACCCAAAATTAATGATGCAGGCATAACGTCGGTTGAAACCGCGACGGAATCCCCAAGCTGGTCAGCCTTGTTCTGTGATCAGGCATCCGATTCCGCGATTTGTGAACCGGAATCCCGGGCGAAGTCCCTGCTCATCTCTAATCTTCGTTTCGAAGATTTCAATGTTGTCACCCAATCCCTGGCAGTTTCGACGCTCACATCCGGTTCGCCTGAACGCAACTCACCAAAACGATCCTCAAACGACGACGGATTTTCCCTGGATTCCCTGCTGGCGGATGCCATTGACAGTGCGATCAGCCCCGAGTTGATCGAACTGCCACCGGAATCGTCTCCTGCCGTTCAGCAGGCAGAACCCGAAGATCCTGCCATGGACCGCAAGGCACGAGCCGAAGCGACTACCGGCAACGTGGTGACACTTATCTCCGCCGCTCTGGCCCGCTATACGACGCCGGCGCATACCTGTGAAAGCTCTCGCACTATCGCCAACTGGGTTCAGGCGCAGGGTAGCTGCAAACTGAATTTCCGCAGTGAATCGAGCCATGATTACCTGTGCACCGATAACGGTTCGCCGCGTACCGTCAAGGCCACCCGGAGTGCACAGATCAACTTCGCGGAGGACATCACTGAGATCACCAATATCCGGCACTCCGGAGATGGTTGGGCCGCGCTGGTTCTGGTATTGAACCAGGAACTGCAAACCACAACCGAAGGTGAGTTCAAGATCAATCGCTGGCAGATCACAGCCGACGATACGCGCCTTCCGGAACTGCAGGACCTGGCGGGTAATCTGCTCACCCTGACCGAACTCTGTCGGGAAGGAACCGGCTGAACTGGCCTGATTTTGCTTCGCCTGTTCGGGTTCCATTCAACTGATGAACCATGCAGACTATGCGGTTGAACTGATTGTAATTATTGCTAAGGACCCTTCGTGACAAATTTTCAACTGTCAGCGCGCCTGCCACGTATCATATTGTTCGCAGCCCTGCTGGGGATTTCCCCGGCAAGTTTCCCGGAATCAGCGAATATCGCTGACAACCTGCCCCTGGATGTGCAGGTAGATCTGCTCATGACAGAGCTCTCCACACTTCTGAAAGTGGATGATAATGAGGGGATTATCGCCCTCATACCACGCATTCGTGCACTGGATATCGAAATTCCGGACTCACTCTATTTTCTCGAAGCAAGAGCCCTGTATCGCACCGGCCAGGCACTGTCTTCCAGGGACCGACTCGTCGTGTACCTGGCCAATACCGGTCGCGACGGACGCTACTACGATCAGGCGACCGAATTATTGCTGGAAGTAAAAGAAGAGGCTGACATACAGGAAAAACGTCGCGTAGAGCAGGCGCGTTTGCGCAGTGAGGAACAGGCAAGGTCGGCAGAAAAAGCCAGGACTCTGCGAATAAGGGAAGCCCAGCGCATCCTGCAACAACTCGGCTACCGCGATGCCATCGAGAATGGCCAATTCAACAATGCCACGCGGGAAGCACTGGCGGTTTACCAGATCCGCCACGACCTGCAGGTGAACGGTGATATTACTGATGAAACCTTGCGCATGCTGGAATCTGCGGTACCTGACAGCCACAATTGTGACGGCCTCGCCCGCTATGCCAGAGCGCCACGCGAATGGAGTATCGCCATCAACCTGATTCCTGCGCAGGTCGCTGTTCCTGCCTGCAATGAGGCACTGCGCCTCTATCCCGAAGTGATCCGTTTTCAGATCCAGTATGCCCGTGCCCTGTTTGCTGCAGGTCGTGCCAACGATGCGATGACCGCAATTGAAAAGGCGGCAAGGTTCGGATATCCGGCGGCAGAAATGATGATTGGTGAGTTGCACGAGCGTGGCCTGTTATCGGAATCCGGCAAGCCCGATTTAAGCAATGCAGTTCGTTGGTACCAGTTTGCCGTTTCCCGGGCTTATGCTCCGGCACAAGTGAAACTCGGCGAACTAATCGAATCCGGCAGTGCTGGCTTTACCCGCTCCACCGAGGCCGCCATTGGCTGGTACCAGAAGGCGGCAGAACAGGGGTATCCACCGGCACAGGTTTTACTCGGAGACCGGTTTGTGTCAGGACGCGGCTTGAAAAGGGACTATGCGGCGGCGATGCACTGGTATTCCCAGGCCGCGGAGGTTGGCTATTCAGAAGCGGAATTCAAGCTGGGGGAAATGTTCGAACGCGGCCGGGGCGTCAAGCGGAATCGTGACTCCGCAGCGGCCTGGTATCGCAAAGCTGCCAATCATGGCAGCCGTGATGCAGCTGAGAAAATGAAACGCCTGGGTGGTTAGTCCTGATCCGTTCCTTCTAAACGGTTAGTTCTAAACGGTTAGCTCTAAATAAGGTTAGTAACGCTCAGGAATCAGTTCAGATAAGTTCTTTCGGGCCGCCTCGCTTCCCTGGGCCGCTGCCTTGTCATACCAGAAGATGGCTTTGTCCAGATTTTTCTCAACACCGATGCCTAACTGGAACAACCGACCCAGATTATTCTGCGCCGTCACCCTGCCCTGTTCAGCCGCGCGCATGTACCATTTGGCGGCCTCCGTAGGGTCAGCCACCACACCGTTACCCTGCTCATACATATAACCAAGACTTTGCTGGGCGTCCGGGTCTCCCAGTTGCGCAGCTTTTCGAAACCAGCGAGCGGATTCCGTCAGATCCACCTCAATACCGCCGCCGCGCTCATAGATCAGACCCAGGCTGACCATCGCCTGCAACTCTCCCTGATCAGCAGCCGCACGATACCAGCGGACAGCCGCCTGTTTATCGAGTCCGACCTGCTCCCCGGTCTCGTACATATAGCCCAGTGACAGCTGGGCTTTGGGGTTACCGCTCTGCGCAGACTGAATGTAGCGCGTGATATATTCACTCAATACCACGAGGGGTTGCTCAGGCTCCACGGGCTCCGAATCAGTTTCGTTCTGGACACCTGCGACGGTGTTTGTCTCTACCTGCCCGCCAAAACCCACCTTATCCAAAATCGAGATAGTATCTGTATCTAATTGTTTTATAAGTGTATTATCATCACTTCTCTCCGCGACCTGTGTCAGCAGACTTCCTGGAGTTTCCGTGTTTGCACTTCCCCCTGTACCGGGCACTTCCTCGTTCATCGTTTCTGTGGATGGCACATCTGCTCGCTCGTCCCCGGTAGAAAGAGAATCAGAGACCGCCGCGCCACTGTAAGCGAGTTCTGCATCTCCTCTGACAGCAGCCATTGTTGTGCTGGTCGCCAGCAGAGCGACTTCCTGTTCAGATCGATTACCGCCGGGACCCGGGGTAGATACTGCTACAGTAAAGGAATCGAGAGACCCCGGTCCCGGGTCAAATCCGGTGCGCCCGGTGGCGTCGTCAGTATCGGAATCCTGCAGCAGGTCTTCAACCAGGAAGGAAAGCCGATCATCCAGCGCCAGTCCACCTTGATTCTCATCGCGCGCTGGTTCCTGCTCTGGCGCCACTTCTGCGGGCAGTGCGGAGGCGGTGATCATCAGATTCCCGTCGGTTCTGACCGCACTCGCCAGCAGCGGCGCATAGACAAAACCGAGATCAATACCGTCTCTGGCGACTTTATACCAGGTCCCTCCCCGGGTCTGCGTCTGGCCGATCACCCAGACTCTGTCACCAGGATCCAGTCGCCCGACCCGGGGAGCACTGGGCAGCGGGGTTTCCCGGATATTGGCGACCTTCAGCGCTTCCATGTCAGCGTCCAGGAAGGTAATTCGAAATTTCTCCCGGGGTTCCGTCCGGGCTTTTTCTGCTTTCGCCTGTTTTTCAATCGCTGATTTTTTAAGCATTGCCAGGGCCGCAAACGCACCTTCCGGATATTGCGATAGGTAGGCGTCAAACTCATTGCTACTGCTGCTGTTTTTGACCGAATTCCAGAAAGTAATTTCTGCACTCGCCTGGGTATTTTGACCAGACTGCATTAGCGTGGCTGCACCTTCTCCCAGGGAAAACACAAAGTCACCCCGGTCGAAGTTTTTGTCGCGTAATTTACCGTATCGAGGGGTCTGTGCAGATTCAGTGAGATTGGTCACCCGATCGCCAAGAAACATGCCTAGCTCACTGGCGGTAATGTAACCGTCACCATTCGAGTCGGAGCGCTCCTCGCCGTTAATCGCGCGGATAAAGAGTTCACGGAAAGTACCGTCATCCGACACCGTCTGGTCGGCATCGCCAGACGTCAGAAATTGCCGAACCGGTTGTGTCGTTGCCCGCGTGATCGCCGCTGGCGGAATGGCCCGCTGGGATGAAAACACGGTACCGGCGAAGCAGGAATCGAATACCGCATAGGCATGTTTCGATACCGCCTGACGCATGTAGGTGCCGAAGTCACGCAGCGCCACCGAGGCGAACTTAAAGGCAGCGCCCTCGGTCGGCACCGGGGCATCTGTCGGGATCAGATAGCCTTCACCGTCCACAGTCGCACCATGCCCTGCGTACCAGATAAAAAGTCGTGCTGCAGGATTGTCGCCTTTAAGTATAAAAAACCGCTTGAAAACCTGGTTCAGACCATCGGAATCAAGATTCTTGTGCAGTTCAACTTCAAACCCTTTTTCCTCAAGCACCTGCGCGATCAACTCGGCATCTTTGATAGCGTTACTCAGTTTCGGCCAGCCATTGGTATAGTCATCATTACCGATAACCAACGCATAACTCTCCGAATAAAGTTCCACGGTGCCGACAACCGCAGCATCCCGGGACTCACTGGCTTTGATGTTGACGGAGATACCGCGTGAAGCGGCACTGGCGGCAAACGTTATAATCCCGTTGACGAGCACACAAACGATGAGCAGATACACTGCCTGAAAATTCTTAAGGCTCATACGCGGCGGCACCTTGCCGCACCTGCGCAATGTTCGTCGTCTTTATTGACCGCACAATCCAACATGGCCGCCATCATGATAAAATTCTGCTCCATTATCCACAGAAATCAATATGTTGGTTGATCTTTGGGTTAGTATAAACTCCACTCACAGCGATTTTCGAGATGTAACATGAACCGTATATTGCTCGTTCTAACCCTTGCTGCACTGGCACTTTTCTGTCCTTTCAGCCACGCAGGGGAAGTGAAAAAAGAGACCGCCAGCGGCGGAATCAACTGGAGCAGCGGATTGGTTTATGCCATCGGTTACGGCACAGCAAAGCCGGAACTTAACCCCGCACAACGACGTATATTGTCCCGCCGCGCCGCTATTGTCGATGCACAGCGCAACCTGCTGGAAATCACCAAAGGGGTGCGTATCGATTCAGTGATCCAGACCGGTCCACTGATGCAGCAGAATCGGATCGTGGCAACCAGGGTCGAGGGCATTATTAAAGGTGCGCAGATTCGCAGCGACCACTACCAGAACGAGGTAGCCACGGTCACCATGGTCATGCCCATCTCCGGAAACTTTCTCCGTATTGTGTATCCTGAGGATGCATACCTTGACGGCGAGAACCGAAGCGCGTTAACCAGTGCCCCACCCATCGTAAATCACGCCAGGCGGTCGTTGTACCAGGCCAGTGATTTCATCCTCAATGCACTCATCCCGCCAACGTACGCCGCAGAAGCACTGCACGTTGAGTCCGAGAATGAGGCCAATGCCTACAAACGTCTGATCGACTGGATGCACGTAAACGGCAGCGCCGAAATTGATAAGGTGCTGCAGCAGGCGGTAATCGACTATGAAACCAATGCAAAATTTTCCGGGCTGCTGATTGATGCCAGCGGTGTACCCAGCTTCGAGCTGGCCACCATCCCCAAAATTCGAGATGACGAAGGTAATGTTATCTATCCAAGCAAACAAACCTCTTATAGCGACATCGTCAATAAACGGGGGGTTACCTATGATTTCGACCTCCAGGATGCGGTCAGAAACGGCCGTGTCGCAAACACCCCGTTTATCATCAAGGCAGTTTCACTTTATAAAACACTGCCATCTGATCTGGTGATCAGCAAGCACGACGCCGACAACATCATGCGCAGCCAGAGCACGGTGCAGGCGATGAATCAAGCGGGTGTCCTGATCGTGGTGGCGCTGTAACGATGAAAACCGGTTTGCGCACCCTGCCCTGGTTGTTGTGCACGATGATTTTCCTTATTGCGCCATCAGCCCTCGCAGCCGACAAAGAATCCTCACGTATTGAAGTTTCCATTAACCAGGCGCAGGAACTCATTGACGCTGACCGGTTAGTCGAAGCGTTGCAGTTGCTCAAACAGACACGCCTGCAGTTTCCCGCTAACCTGGTTCTGCTCGAACTTCATGCACAACTATTGGTGGCGATGGAGCGATACGGAGAATTGCTTTCAGTCATGCGCGCTGCGGGAATGTCCTCAGAAAAACTCAACGAATTGCGCCAGACTGCCGAGCGCTTTCTCGATGATGCGACCAACAACAAGAACAAAGCCATTGTGATCATCCAGCGGCGAATACGTGACGGTGATTTTCTCACTGCCATTGAACTGGTAGACAAGGCCCTGCCCCGCTATCCTGATACCCTGGCGCAGCTTTACAGTCTCAAAGGTGAAGCACTTTACAAGAACAATGATCTCGAGGCGGCAGAAATTGAATTACGCAAATCCCTGTTGATCAACCCGTTAAACGACGTGGCCAAGGCGAACGTGGAGGAGATCCGAACCACCCTCGAGGCACAAACCAGCAAAGAACTCGCCTTATGGATCAGCATCGCCAAGGACAAGGTTGGCGACTTCATCGTGACATTCCTCGCCTTGTTTGCTGCCTTCCTCGTTAATTCACTGATTGCACCAATCTTGCTTCGACTAAAGCTCAACCGCGCTCGTCGGTCTTTCGAGAATGGTGACTATGATGACTTCACCGATCTCATTGAGGGGTTACTTGATGAGGAAAACTTCACCGTTTTACGCGCTAACTTCAGGTTCGTACTCGGCCAGAAAGGGTTCGATGAAGTCAAGCAGATATTGAACGACTATGTTGTTACGCTGGAGCGGCTTCCCACTTTGCAGCGTATCTTGGAACGCGAATATGAAAAAATGGTTCAAGGCAACTAGCAGAACAAATTCTCTGCCTTCAATTCAGCCTGCCCTGTTACACGCAACCAGGTGCTTCGCCCTCGCGACGCTCACATTGGTCGCCGCCTGTTCTACCGACGGCCCGCCGCCATCGACCATCGATCCACTCGAACAAAATGCCATCAACGCACTGGAAATGAAAATGCCCGGCGAAGCGGACTTTGCGATGCTCGCGGCGCTGGCTCGTTATCAGTCCCTGGATGACCTTGCCGGACAATGGCGAATGCATTTCGCGTTAATCACGACCGCGCTCGCGACTGAGGATACAAGTCGAGTCCAGGCCCATGCTGAACTACTCTCAGAAATCGCCGATCAACTGAACACAAGAACGGTTCGCTATAAAACTGATTTGGTGCTGGGCAGATTGAACGATGATAGTTCCTATTTCGACCGGGCACTGGCCAATGCCGGTAACAAGATAGACGAAGCCGTCGCCAGAACCTACCTCGGTCAAACCACTGCAGCCTTGGCTCTGCTTGACGATACCGGCACCGATCAGCCCGGTGACCGTGCGTTCGTTTACTATCGGTATGCCCAGGCGCACCAGTCTGTTACACATTACCGACTGGCACTGCAAGCGTACCGGCTAGCCGAGGACTCTCGCGGTGTCGCCGATTCATTAATGAGCATCGCGCAGCTTGAGGCGCAACAAAACCGCAGTACGGTCGCTGTGACTCTTGCCCGCCGCGCCCAACGAGTGCTTCAGTCAATCGGGGATCACGCTCGCGCCGAGAACATCCAGGCATGGATTGACAACTTGTGAATTCATCTTCCCAGCCATTGCCTGCCTGGAAGCGATACCCAATGCTTGTCGTTGAGGCCTTTGGACGGATTCCCCGCAACACCCTGACATTCCTGATGGATATCGTTGGGCTGATTTCCGTGGCGCTCAGCGCCAGCAGACACCTCAGGAAAAGCAACCGGCGAAAGATTTTCTTTACCCTCTTTGTCCGCCAACTGTACAACACCGGCGTGCGCGCGCTGTTCATCAACGGCATGATTGCAATTTTTGTCGGTACCCTGCTGATGGCCCGATTGTTTGACTATATTCCACAGCAGTTGCTGGCCGATCAGTACGGATATTTGTTCGTGGTAATTATCTTCCGCGAACTGGGTCCGTTGATATCCGGCATTATCCTGATTGCACGTTCAGCAACTGCCATCACCTTTGAGATCGGCTACCTGCGCCTGCGTCGGGAATTCCAGGTGCTCAACGGTCTCGGAATCAATCCGGTGTTTCTGTTTCTGCTGCCGGTGTTTTTCGCCTTCCCCGTGTCGCTGTTTCTGATGTTTCTTTATTTCGATTTTATTTGCGTTCTCTCTGCCTATGCCATGATCTGGATTTCTGATCCTGGAATTACATTTGCGGTCTTCGTACACAGCATCCTGCAACACATCACCTTGAACGAAGTCGCCGTGAATGCCGTCAAGGCCATCCTGGGTGGGATGCTCATCGGCATCATTTCGATTTATTTTGGCGCCCGGGCGAGCAATAGTTTTGAAGATGTGTCGGAGGCAATTTCAAACTCAACGACATCACAGCTCATGGCGTTTTTCCTGATCAACGTTGTCCTCTCCTTGCTCGCGTACACGCAGTAGCCGCCCATGGGATTAACCATCAGAGATCTTCACATCGAGTACCCTGGCACCCTGGTTTTTGATGCACTCAACCTTGACGTCAATGAAGGAGAGACGATTGCAATCGAAACCCAGGTACTGGATGGCGGAACGAGTTTGTTACGTGGCATAGGGGGATTTCTTTCCGGCGTGGGCGGCGACGTTCAGCTGAACGGGATTAATCTTTTGACCTGTGACGCTTCCGAGCGGGCCGCTCTGGTGGGTTTCGTTTACGAACAGCAGGGGCTTGTCAGTTTCTACACCACTTACGAGAATATTGTGCTGCCCCTGCAGTTTCATTCAGGTCTTTCACAAGACGAAATTCACGAACGCGTGCACCGGGAATGCGCTGCGCTCAATGTTGAGGAAGCATTGTTCAACCTCAAGCCTCATCAGCTCAACGATGTGCAAATCAGACTTATTAACCTGGCCCGCGCCCTGTGCGTCAATCCTCAATTGCTGCTCATTGACGAACTCGAAGGCGGGATGTCAGAAGAGTATTTACAAGCTACAATGGCCCGATTGCAGGAAAAACAACAAAACAGCCCCATGGCAATCATCATCACAACCTCGAACGAGTTTGTCATGCAGAAAGCGGATAAGGTCTATTCAATCGCTAACAACGATCTGGTATTGGAGCACTAATGGAAACTTCTGCCTACACGCCGTTTGACGTAAGCGCCCGGGACCGCGTTGTTGGATTTTTCGTCATCGGCGCAGTGCTATTGTTTCTGATCGGTTTCCTGATCCCCTTTATCAGCAGCCTGTCGGACGAGGATGGTCTGCCTTTTTATACGATTCTCGACCAGACCTACGGCATAGCACCGGATGCCACTGTCTCACTTCGCGGCGTCATCATCGGCAACGTTACCGGCGTTGCGATCACCAGTGAGGGTATGGTGCGTGTTGATATGAAGCTGTCAACGATCTACCAGGACTTCTACACCCGGAAAAGCAGTTTGTCAGTGGATAGTAATATCGGAGTCAGCACCATCCTGACGGGCAGTGGTCTGATCCTTTCGCCAGGCAGGACCGAGAATGGGCTGCTCGAACCCGGCGATCTGATCGCAACCAACGCACCGCAGGGATTCGGCTCGATCCTTGAGGAGCTTGATATCGTCCAGTTGACCGACCAGGTCACGGAGATCATGTCGAATCTGGAGAGCATCACCACTGGTATCAACGATAATCAGGATAAAATCTACCGGAGTCTTGATAACCTCGAAGCGGTAACATTAAGTCTCGCCCAGGTATCACAGGAACTACCGGCCATGATCAGCTCGGTTGACCAGAGCCTGAAATCACTGCAGTCGTCCCTTGCGGGAGTGGATAAAATGGTTGCGGCAACCGACAAGGATCTGCGCCTGACACTGGCCAACACCGTGGAGTTAACGAAACAGGCGAGCCAGACCCTGGCTGAAGCAGAGATCTTGTTCCGCGCCACAACCCCATTAATGAGTCAGTTGCCCACGGTCCTCGTGACCACCGACGTGGCCCTGCAAAGCATCACTGAATTGACTGATCAGATGAGTCAGTCGTGGTTATTGGGTGGCGGCAATAGCCAGCCTTCCCAGGCAATAGCCGTGCCCGATCCGCACCCACACGACAACGCGCTTTATTCGGCAACCCAGTCACCCTCTCCCTAGCGGGCATAAGTAAAAACGAAAAAGGAGTGTCACTTGACCCTAAGAAATCTGTTTCCCATCCTTCTTCTGGTAGTTGTATCGGCCATTTCAGGTTGTGCTGTTTCCACGGACTCCACTTTGATGACCAGCCCGGCGATTACCACTGGCAGCGCTGAGACAGAGTCACTAAAGGATGGGATGTACCCACGAACCATCGCGATCCTGCCGTTTGATAACAAGACGAAAAGTGAGTTCGCCTACACCGTCGTCAGACGCACCATGGCCAATCATTTTTCTACTAAAAACTATCGAATGCTGCACTGGCGCGATGTGGACAACCGCCTCGCCCTGGCAGGGATAGCAAACGCAGGCGAACTGGCAGGCAGGACTCCGGCGGAACTCAGAGTCTTACTCGGTGTGGATGGATTGGTCTACGGCAATATTACCCATTACAACAAAACCTTCGCGGCTATTTACGCGCAAGTGGCTGTCGGCGTTGAGCTTAAATTTCTTAACCAATCGGACGAGGTCATCTGGGAAGTTGTCGATGTACAACGCTCACATGCCGGGGGTGTATCAACATCGCCCGTCGGTCTCATCATGAACGCGCTGGTCGCCGCAAAACATCTTTATGGGGACATAAACCTGTATCGTGCCGCTGACGAGCTTGGCAGAGACCTGGCCAAGCAGATGCCGGAACCCGCAGGAATCTCCCAGCGTAAAAAACCCGCTATTTTCAACGTGGTGCACTCTGGTGTTGATCAGTATCTGAAATATGGTGATACCCTCGAAGTCGGCATTGAGGGCGAGCCAGGTTTAACGGCCGCAGCGGTGATCGAGGGGATTGGGATTATCGATCTCGCTGAACAGGAACCCGGCCAGTATGTTGGCAAAGTCTCGCTCGACAAAAAACTGAACCTTAGCGATGTCGTTGTCTCTGGTCGTCTGCAGGACGAATACGGACAGACCAGCACATGGATTTCACCCTACGGGTTACTCAATGTTGATAACGAAGCGCCTGCAGCTGTCGGTGAGGTCAGCGTCGCCTCCAGCGACTATGCGGTCAATGTCCGATGGTCTGCGGTATCGGGAAGTGATGTGGCTGGTTACGAGGTGGCTTACGCAACAACGGAGACCGGAATGCCGGTGGCCGCTGTAACTTCTGCCAATTCGAATGCCAGCCTCTCCGAACTGCGCAACTTTGAGGAGATATATGTCTCCGTGACGACGCTTGACCGGGCCGGTAATAAAAGTACGGCGACGACTGTCAGTGCGACGCCCGCGCCGGACTCACGCTTCAGTGACGCAACGCTTCTAATCAATACCTTACCTGCAACGATCACGGGTGTTAACAAGCTAACCAGCAAACAGAGTCCCTATCACCTGCGAAGTCCTGCCCGGATCGCCTCTGACGGCGTACTGCTGATTGCGCCGGGTGTGCAGATTATTGTCAGTCCCAAAGCAAAACTGTCAGTGCTCGGTGAAATCGCCTCCTTTGGTAACAAAGAACACCCGGTGACGGTCCGCGGAGACAATAACCAGACCTTTGATGAATTTCTGGTCCTGCAATCCAGCGCGCCGATCAGCTTGTCCGGACTTAATGTGCAAGGCTCAGGCATCCCGATCCAGATAACGGCCGGAACTCCCCTGCTTACCGATTGTGTGCTTGCAGACAGTGCCTTCAACGCGCTCTCTGTTTCGGGTTCAGCGCGACCAACCATTCGTAACTGTACTATCAGCGGCGCAAAAGCCAGCGGTGTATTGATATCCGGTCAGGCGCAACCGCGGTTCGAGAATAATCAGTTCACCAACAATGATCCGTTTCATATACAAAATGGCTCCGGTTATCAGGTGGATACACGAAAGAACAGTTTTGAGCCGGCGGCGTCGAACATGACCATTCTTGGCGATGTCCTGTACTAGAACGTTCGGACTAAGAAGATGCCGGGGCGCAACGGCGGTTGCTCACTGGTTGACGAATATAAATGTGTTATTTAGGAGATAGCGATGAAACGTTACCTGTTCCTGCTACCGGTACTCAGCTGTCTATCGGTCAACTTACACGCCGAGGAATTCGTTGAATGGGTCGGCGCCAATAGCGGTGTCAACTGGAGTGCCGGTCAGATCCAGGCTGAAGGTGCCGGTGCGGGACCTGAAAATGCACCGCCCGCCATCGCACGGATGATGGCCTGTCGTGCCGCGGTGGTTGATGCCCAGCGAAATCTCCTGGAGTCCATTTCCGGCGTGCGAGTCGAGGGCAATACCATTGTCGCTAACATGATGGTTGAGAGTGACATCGTCAAAACCAGCGTCAGCGGACTGCTCCAGGGTGCAAGAGTGATCAAACGCGACGCGCTCGACGACGGTAGTTGCATCGTGCAGATGACCGCACCTCTGGGTGGCCGGTTTGCCACCGACATGTACCAACAGGTCTTTGAAGGCGAAGCATTGACATCGATCGTGCCGGGTCTGAATGCACAACCAACTGCAGCCTTCGAAAATGTAATAATCGCGTTTATCAATGACGGACTGAACTATTTCGTTCCCCGGGCGAAGGCGTCCGAGTCCGTGCCCTGGCAGGATGCGATCGATCAGCTGTCGATGCGAATAAATTCGCTCGAAGACCTGATCAGCACCCACCCATCCATCGTCGAGGTAAAAGATACTGGCCCTACCGGATTGGTGCTGGATGCACGGGGTAGTAATTTTATTCCCTCAATGTCACCTAATATCAGGCAAATTCGTGAGGGCATCATCTATCCGGACAAAAAGCACAGGGAGACCCGCAAGCAACGAGGTCAACTGGTCTCGTTGTTCACTCGCGACCTCGGCACCGCACAACGGCATCCAACCGTGGGTGAACGTCCTATTGTGTTGAAAGCACTGCGAACCTGGGGGAAAACCCGCACAGATATCGTGCTCGGTTCTGCATCGTCTGAACAATTGATGGCTCTGGTGAAAAACGGATTTCTTAACGATTCTGGTGTCATCATTGTCTTGTAACGGAGTTCCTATGAAAGCTTTTGTATTCAAAACTACGATTCTCGCTGCGCTCACCACATTACTTGTGACCGCAGCCCAGGCGGACCAGTCATCCATCACCCAGGCAGACGGGTATTCCTGCATGGGGGTCGATCACTCCAGGAAACAAACTGAAACGCTTGCGCTTCAGGATGCGAAACGTAACGCCGTGGAATTTTCCAAGACCTACATCGAAAGCGAAACAGAGATGGAAAACTTCCAGTTGAAGAAGGACCTGGTGACCGCATTCTCCAAAGCCAACGTCAAGGTCATCGAAGTGTTAAACGAAATCTGGGACGATCCAACCTCGGGCGATTGTTACAACATCAAGATTCAGGCCGAAGTAATACCGGCCAAAGAAGAGATGCAGAGAATCGTTGAGAGCGGTGCCATGTTAACCGACCCACGAGCACCGCTAAGCATCAAGGTCTGGACCAACAAGGATGATTTCAAGGCCGGAGAGGTCATGAAGGTTTACCTGCAGGGCAACAAACCCTTCTACGGTCGTCTTATCTACGTGGACGCCGCCGGAACCAACCTGCAGATTCTGCCTAATCCCTATCGCCGCGAAAATTACTTCCAGGGTGGTGTCATTTACGAGGTACCAACCGGCTCGGATAAGTTCGATCTGACCATTGGTCAACCGTTTGGATCAGAACAAGTCGTCCTGTATGCGAGTACCTCACCTCTCGGTCAGCTGACCACCAAAGATCTGGGACCCGTGTTGCAGGTCGAGGCACCTATCAAGGAAATCGCCGCAAAAACCAGAGGCCTTGCAATCACCAACGTCACAGATCCGAGCCAGCGCAAACTGGTATCTGAATTTGCCGAGGCCGTGGCGAAGGTTAAGACGATGCAATAGTCTTGAACTGATGGCGGTAATAAAGTGCGCTAAGCCCGGCCATTTCCAGATTTCCAGGTTCGAAATCCGAAACCAGGCCGGCCGTTGCCGCAGCATATGCGGATGAGGTTACCAGTGTTTCGCCCCCGTTAGCGGTATCCTCTCCAAGCTTCGATGCCAGATTCATCTCTTCGCCGAAATATCCCTCGAGTGTCTCGCTATATAGCATCCGCCCATAACCAATTCCGATACAGACCCGAAACGGTTCGCTGTCTGTCAACATCAAATTACTGTCGTCGACTACTTTGTGCGTGGCCAGTGCTGCGCGAATCGCATCGTCCGGATGCTGAAAAACTGCATAAAGGTTGTCGGCCTCAAATTTAAATTCCAGGTGGTTATTGGATTCGAGCACGGGTGTTACCAGTTCCCGCATCAACACCAGTCTGCTCAGAAAATGTAAAATGCCGTGTTGTTCAGAGACTCTCGAGAACCCGGACGAATCGAGAATCATGACAGAAATGGTTTTGCCGTAACGTGCCCAGATCTCCTCGTGCCGGTCAATCGGGTCAATTTTGTCCCTGAGCAACTCGCCCAGATGTTCGAATAGATTGGTCATAAATTAGAATCCAAACAGTTCAGTATTTGCCAATCGTTGAGCCCATTGTTCCACCGAAAAGCTGAAATGCCAGCAGACTGATGCCGACGATGCAGACCTGATCCAATAATGCTTCAACCTGAAAGTAATACACAGTGGAAATGCCCAGCAGAATGCCGAAGATCATGCCGGCCAACATTCCAGCGACGGGTAGCGTCATTTTGTCCGGGTTTCTTTTCACGCCTGCATCATACACGTTCAGCTAATTGCTCCGCAAAGATCACCCGTTTTGCGGCGATGCAATTTAGTGCTTAAATACCAGCTTCGCTCAGGAGAAAGCTCATGCGGTCAGGACAGATCACCCATCGAATCAAGATTGGACGTCTCAAGTTTCTTACCACGACGTTTTGCACGACATTCTTAGCGCTCGTCATCGCGGCTCCCGCCATGGCTGAATTGCAGGTAGGCGATGCAGCGCCGGACTTCAACCTGCCAGGTTCAGATGGCAACCATTACACGCTGGGGCAGTTCAAGGGCAAGAAACCTGTCGTCATCGCCTTTTTCCCCAAAGCCTTTACCGGTGGATGAACCATCGAATGTAAAGCGCTGCGTGACAGCGACAAGGAAATAAAACGTTTTAACGTGGCCTATTTCATGGCCAGCACCGATTCAATCGAAGATAACACCGGATTTGCAAAAAAGAACAATGCCTCATTTCCGATCCTGGCTGATGCCGATAAATCCATGGGTACCGCCTATGGCGTGCTGTCCCCTGCCGGTTATGCCAACCGCTGGACCTACTACATCGATATCAACGGCTTGATCCTGGCCATCGACAAATCCGTCAGCCCGGCCAGTGCCGGAACCGATCTGGTCGACAATCTGACGCGGCTCGGCTTTCCAAATCCGTGACTGACGGCGTACTGCAGTACCTGTCAGGATTCGGCAATGAATTCGAATCAGAAGCCCTTGCCGGTGCCTTGCCTCGCGGACAATTTAACCCGCAATCGGTGCCCTTAGGTTTATATACCGAACAGCTGAGCAGCACCGCATTCACCGCGCCGCGGCAGTACAATCGTCGGACCTGGCTGTACCGTATTCGACCGTCCGTGGTCCAGGGTGAATTCGAACCGATCGCGCAATCATCGATTCTCGGTAGCCCACTGGCCAGCCCGATACATCCCGGGCAACTCCGTTGGGATCCGTTACCGCCCCCGGCACCTGACACTGATTTTATTGATGGTCTGGTAACCTTCGCCGCAAACGGCAACGCGAATCAACTCTGCGGCATGGCCATCCACCTGTATCACTGCAATCAGTCTATGATCGACAAGTATTTTTACTCGGCCGATGGTGAACTGCTATTGGTTCCACAACGCGGAAGGCTTGGGATTCGCACCGAGTGTGGTGCAATGCATGTGGCAGCAGGCGAAATTGCGCTGATCCCGCGTGGAATGAAATTTGCCATTGACCTGCTGGACGAGTCTGCTGCGGGCTATGTCTGCGAAAATTACGGCGCCCCGCTCGACTTACCCGAGCGAGGACCGGTTGGCGCAAACGGATTCGCTAATGATAGAGATTTTTTGCATCCGAGCGCTGCCTTTGAGGATATCGACAGACCGATGCAACTCATCGTCAAATTTGGCAACCAGTTGTTTCGTTCGAGCCTCGACCATTCGCCGTTGGACGTGGTCGCATGGACAGGCAATTCAGTGCCGTTCAAGTATGATCTTGCTAAATTCAACGTCATCAATACCGTCAGTTATGACCATCCGGACCCTTCCATCTTCACAGTTTTGACCTCGCAGACACAAACACCGGGTGTGGCCAATGTCGATTTCGTTATCTTTCCGCCACGCTGGATGGTCGCTGAACATACCTTCCGTCCACCCTGGTTTCACAGAAATGTGATGAGCGAATTCATGGGTTTAATTACCGGAACGTACGATGCACGGCGGGAAGGATTCCTGCCCGGCGGTGCCAGCCTGCACAACTGCCTGACGCCTCACGGTCCTGATGCTGAGGTTTATGAGAAGGCGACAGCGAGTTCCCTTGCGCCTGAACGATATGAAAATACCCTGGCCTTCATGTTTGAATCCTGCTTCATGATTCAGCCAACAACGTTCGCGCTAACAACACCGATCAGGCAACTGGACTATCCGAAAACCTGGCAGGGATTAACGCGCCGATTTAACTTCGAACCCTGATGCTAACGGCTCAGCCTTGTGGGCCGCGAATCAGGCGTCCCGGCAAGGTCTCAGTCGCCGAGCCATTTTCGTAAGTGACCTGCCCGGCGCAAATCGTCGCCAGATAGCCGTCAGTCGTTTGTTCCAGGCGACGCCCGCCTGCAGGCAGGTCCTGGACCATGGTCGGCGTGTGAATTGCCAGTCTCTCGAAATCAATCAGATTGATGTCAGCGCGCTTACCTGGAACAAGCGTCCCGCGGTCGTGCAAACCAACCGCCGCTGCCGTATCCCTTGACTGTGCCTTGACCAGGGTTGGCAGGTCGATCAGCTCGCCCCGGGTGCGGTCACGTCCCCAGTGCGTTAGCAGATAGGTGACAAAACTGGCGTCGCAGATTGTACCGACATGGGCGCCGCCATCCCCCAGGCCCATCACGGTGTTTTCACTCAGGATCATTTCACGGCAACAGTCGAGATTGAAATCGGTATAGTTCGCAAAAGGTGTGTAGATCATCTGCTCACCGTCGTTTTCAAGCATGGCATCCAGTGCCAGCGCTTCAGGTGTGATCCCAAGCCTGGCCGCTCGCGCGCCAATACTATCCTCGGCAGCCGGCTCATAGTCCGGTGGACTTCCGAACACCCACATCTTGTTGAAATCACTGAGTAGCAGTGACGGCCCGTCGCTGCCGGGTTTGTCGCCGAGCAACTGCTGCCTGAATGCCGGGTCTCTCAGTTTTGCCACGCGTGCCGGCAACGGCAGTTGCGCAATCTCACGATAACTGCGATAGCGAACGAACGGATTCAACGTACAATTCAGACCCATCAAAATCCCGATGGCCCGGGGCGCAACCTGACCTTTCATTACGATGCCCTCGGCATTGGCCCCATCAATTCGTGCTAACAGCTTTTTCCAGCCGTGCGGGCTCAATCCCTGCGCGAGTGAGATCGTCATCGAACTGCCGCTGGCCCGGGTCATGTCCTTCAGGGTATTAAATTCTTCATCCAGGCCTTTAAAATCCGAAATCATTTCCAGCACGCCGGTCCCGGCATCCTTGACGCCTAATCCGATGCCCATCAATTCATCGTACGCGGCGGTCAGCGACGGCGTCGGGTCACCGGTGCTGCTGCGGTGGTTTAAGGTTCTTGAACTGGTGAAGCCAAGGGCGCCAGCCTTAAGCGCCTGGCTGGTCAGTCGTCTCATTTCCGCGATGTCATCAACGGTGGCCGCTTCCCGGTTGGCACCACGTTCACCCATGACATAAACGCGCAACGCGGCGTGCGGTAATTGCGCGCCAATATCCATATCAAATTGACGCTCACCCAGATAGTCCAGGTAGTCTGGAAAGGATTCCCATTGCCACGGTAAACCCTCGTGCAATGATGCCCCTGGAATATCCTCGACGCCCTCCATCAGCTTGATCAGAAGATCGTGATCAGTTTTGTGGACAGGCGCAAATCCAACCCCGCAGTTACCCATCACGACGGTGGTTACACCATGATGACTTGAGGGATTCAGCCGATTAGCCCAGGTTGCCTGACCATCATAGTGGGTGTGGATATCGACAAAGCCCGGCGTGACCAGCGCACCCTCGGCGGCGAGTTCGCGTCTTCCAGCGCCTGAAACCTTACCTACTTCGGCAATTTTCCCATCATTAACGGCAACATCTGCCATGCGTTCCGGTGCGCCCGTGCCGTCGATCACCCGGCCCCCGCGTATCACAAGATCGAATTTAGACATGAAATTAACTCCAGGACTTAAGTGACAGTGCTCACTATAACGCAATCAAGCGCCTTCGTTATCGCGACATTGCGCCAGTATCGTCGGGAATGCTATTTTGTCCCGCACCCGAACACACCCTGATACAACAAGAATAGCAATCGTTGGAGCGACGCAGATGTCCCAGCCCAAGGAAGAAGGCAAATCCCTGTTTACACCCGGTTATACCCGCTACGTTCTGGGTGTACTTGTGGTGGTCTACATCTTCAACTTCATCGACCGACAGATTCTCGCGATTCTTGCACCGGCCATTAAACTGGACCTGGGGCTCTCTGACACCGAAATCGGGGCACTGAGCGGAATTGCCTTCGGTATTTTCTACGCCACGCTGGGGATACCGATCGCGCGACTCGCAGATCGCTATTCCAGGGTCAACATCATCTCTATTTGCCTGGTGATCTGGAGCCTGATGACGGCGCTTTCAGGTTTTGCCGCAAACTTCTGGCAATTGCTCATCGCCCGCATTGGTGTCGGTATCGGCGAAGCCGGTGGCAGCCCACCCTCACATTCCCTGTTAGCAGATTACTTTGCACCTCATAAACGCGCCACCGCGCTTGGTGTTTACGCGCTGGGTATTCCAGTAGGTATTCTGTTCGGCAATCTCGCCGGGGGCTGGATCAACGAATTTTTCGGCTGGCGAAACGCTTTTTTTGTTGTCGGTATTCCCGGGATCGCGCTCGCGATTGTGATGAAGCTCAGTGTCAAAGAGCCGCCAAGGGGATATAGCGAGAATCGAGTCGAAGAAGTGGAGAATGTCCCGTTCTCCATGGTCGTCAAAACCATGTGGGGATTCCGCTCCTTTCGCCAGCTTTCTCTCGGCGCGGCAACCCAGGCATTCGTCGGTTATGGCGCAATCGCCTGGATGCCATCGTTTCTTGTCCGCACCCATGATATGAGCAGTGGTGAGGTCGGCACCGCACTGGGTCTGATAATCGGTATCTGCGGTGGCGCAGGTACATTCCTCGGTGGATATCTTGCCGATAAACTCGGTCGCAAGGATGTTCGCTGGTACATGCTGGTTCCTGGAATTGGATTTCTTATCGCGGTACCGTTCGGTGCAGCTGTTTTCATTGTCGATAGCCTGACGCTTGCACTGGTGTTCTACACGGTGCCTGCGTTTCTGGTGAATCTGTACACTGGTCCTACTTTCGGAATGACCCAATCGCTCGCTCCTCTGGCCATGCGCGCGGCGGCTTCCGCGTTGTTGCTTTTTATTATCAACATAATCGGTCTGGTGTTCGGTCCAACGATGGTGGGTGTAATCAGCGACGTACTGCAGCAATACTGGCAGATGACTGATGTCGAATCGCTGCGCATTGCCCTGCTGGTGTGCAATTTCGTTTACCTGATCTCCTTCGTTAACTTCTGGTTGGCGTCAAAATATCTGAAGGAAGACCTGGCTGCATCGATCGCCGCCACTGAAGCCAGAACCACCTGACAGATTGCGGGGCTGTCAGCGATAGTCTATAAATGATGCATTACTAGCCGCACAAACAGGAAGACGATGGTCAGCACGCTGGAAATGCCGGTAATTACGGACAATGACGAAACCATTCGGGCCGCGCTCATCGAAGCCCATATCCCTTCACTGGCCTGCAGCCTCGCACAGATGAACGGGGACCTGGCGGTCATCAACGCCGAAGAACGTCCGGTATTCGAATTCTTCGGTGACCCCCAGGGTGGACTCAGCGAAACGCAGCAGCAACATATCAGGGAGCAGGCTTTTCAGGCGCTGAAAAAGTACCGCGACTCCGGAGGCCAGATGCCCCCTGCTCCTGGTCTGACGGAGGTGAATGCCATGGTCAGCTATATTATTGGCCAGGAAATACCTCCGGAATATGCGGATTTTCTCACCGCAGAACTTTCCCTCAACGGTGAAGATCCGTATGCGCCTCCGGGCATGTCCGATCTTGACGACAAGGCCAAACAGGCATTTCACGTTATCGTTGTTGGTGCAGGGATGTCGGGATTGTTAACGGGGATCCGGCTGCGCCAGGCTGGTATCAGCTTCACCATTCTTGAACGCCACCAGGATGTCGGCGGGACATGGTTTCAGAATGTTTACCCGGGTTGCCGCGTCGATAGCAGCAACCATATGTATTCATACAGCTTTAAACCCAAAGACTGGCCGCAACACTACTCCCCGCAGCCGGTGCTGGCAGATTATTTCAAGGAAGCGGCGGAGGAATATGAACTGCGACCATTCATCCGCTTTGGCACTGAGGTACAAAGTCTGGTCTGGGACGAGACAGAGCGCACCTGGACGATCAATGTAGCGGGTCAGGAAACGCCTCTGCGCGCCAATGCGGTGATCAGTTGCGTCGGTCAATTGAACCGCCCGAAGTTCCCGGATATTCAAGGCCGCGAAAAGTTCAGCGGCCCCTCCTTTCATTCCACGAACTGGGAATATGAGCACGACCTTACCGACAAGAAAGTACTGGTAATCGGTACGGGCGCAAGCGCATTCCAGTTTGTTCCTCATGTGGCCAGGCAGGCAGGTGAAGTTAAAGTTTTTCAGCGCACAGCACCCTGGATGGCGCCAGTGATGGAATACATGCAGGACATTCCGGAAGGTAAGCACTGGTGTCTGAACAATATTCCCTACTATGGAAAATGGTACCGCTTCGCGGTTTTCTGGAGATCCGCCGAGGGCATGCTGGGTGCGGTTAAAAAGGATCCTGCCTGGAACGGCGACGAACAGGTCTCCATCAGTGCCGACAATGATCTGGTGCGCCAGGTTTTCACAGAACACATCAATTCAATCGTTGGCGATGATCCCGATTTATGTGCAAAGTGCATCCCCGACTACCCTGTCGGTGGCAAGCGAATTTTATTTGACGACGGCACCTGGTTAAATGCCTTGAAGCGCGACAATGTCCACGTACTCACCGACCCGATTGCAGAAATAAACGAGAACGGAATTCGGACCCGGTCTGGCGAACAACATGACGCCGATGTCATCATCTACGGCACAGGATTTCTCGCGGATAAATTCCTGTGGCCAATGGAAGTCATCGGTAAAAATGGAATCAACCTGCACGAACACTGGGATGGAGATCCTCGTGCCTACCTTGGCATCAGTATCCCGGGTTTCCCCAACCTGTTCGCCTGTTATGGACCGAACACCAATATCGTCGTCAATGGCAGTATCATCTTTTTCTCCGAATGCGAGGTTCGCTACATTCTCGGCTGTATCAGATTACTGATTGCCGACAATAAGCAATCGCTGGATTGCAAGCAGGAGGTTCACGATTTGTTTAACAAGCAGATCGACCGGGAAAACGAAAAGATGGCCTGGGCGATATCGAATGCGAATACCTGGTACCGAAATGACAAGGGTCGGGTTACACAGAACTGGCCCTTCTCACTGGTCGAATTCTGGCTGAGAACCAAACAACCGGAACCGTCCGATTACGTATTCGACTAGTCCCTTTGATCCTGCAACTCGCTAGCGACTCGACCGTCAACGAATCGCGCCTGGCTCAAGGTGACGCACAACCTCACCTTCTTCCATAAAGATAATTTCCTCGGCGATATTGGTTGCCAGGTCTCCCACTCGTTCAAGATTCGAGGATATCGTCAGGTACGAGACAGCCGTCATGACAATGGCTGAATTGTTCACCATCTCCTGCTGGAGAGCCTTGTAGGTCCAGGCGTGATAGGCGTCGAGTTCGTCATCCATGTCCAGCACTTTACGGGCAAGTCTGGCATCCTGACGGACCAGGGCATCCAGTGCGCTGTGCAGCATGTTGTTGCAGATGTTCCCCATTTTGTCGAACTGCAGATCGATGGTCAGCCGATCCTTGTCTTTGAGGAACTCCAGCCGCTCGGCGATGTTCACCAACTGATCCCCCATTCTTTCCAGGTCATTGTTAACCTTTAGAACAACAATCACAAAGCGCAAATCGATGGCGACGGGTTGGTGCAGTGCCAACGTCTTCAGACAGTCTTCCTCGATTTCAACTTCCATCTCGTTGATGCGCATTTCGGCTTCAAATATTTCATCGAGATTGGATGACGTGAAATTTCCCATGGATTCAATGACAGTCCTGGTGACATTTTCCACCAGACTACCAAGGGTTACGATCTGTCGACGTAACTTATCCAGGTCCCGCTCTAAATGCTTACTCATCTCAACCTCACTTCAACCGCAGTTGGTTTTCCGAACGTCATCCGAATCGCCCTGTTACATATTCTTCCGTTCGGTTGTTTGCGGGTCGTGTGAATACCTGATCGGTCTCGCCATATTCAACCAGCACACCGTTCTCCAGAAATGCCGTATAGTCCGAGACCCTGGCTGCCTGGTGCATGTTGTGGGTCACAATAACGATCGTGTAATTTTGCTTCAGCTCAAACAGCAGATCCTCGATTCTGGCGGTTGACACCGGGTCCAGTGCCGAGCAAGGCTCGTCCATCAGGATGATTTCCGGCTTCATCGCCAACGCCCGCGCGATGCACAAGCGTTGCTGTTGTCCTCCAGACAGGGTTAATGCAGATTCGTCCACCCGGTCTTTGACTTCATCCCAGAGCGCTGCCCGTTTCAGCGCTGCTTCAACCAGTTCATCCATATCGCCCCTCATCCCATTGATCATGGGTCCCCAGGCAACATTTCTGTAGATTGATTTCGGAAAGGGATTGGGTTTCTGGAAAACCATGCCGATTTTCAGCCGCACCTCGACCGGGTCGGTGTTCGCTGCATAGATATCCTCGCCACGAAACGTCATCGAACCCGTCTGGCTGACCGTGTCAATAAAGTCGTTCATGCGATTGAAGGACCGGAGCAAGGTGCTCTTGCCGCAACCAGACGGGCCGATGATTGCCGTGATCTTTTTTTCCGGTATCAACAGACTTACATTGTTAACAGCGAGGTTCTCACCATAGCTGATGCAAACATTCCGGGCTTCCAGGATCGCGGGGTCAGGTTCGGCCGAATTGCCTGGCGAACCACTCACAGTAGAATTCATCATCTCGGTTTTCATCTCAGGTTCTGGAGCCACGATAGCGGATGTACACAGCCGTCGCGTTCATCAGCAACAGCACTACAAGCAACACGATAATGCCAGCCGACGAAAGCTCATGAAATTCTGACTGGGGTCGGGTAGTCCAGTTGAATATCTGTATGGGTAACGCGGTAAATTCATCCATGGGCCCGGCCGGAACGAAGGCTATATACGTTAACGCGCCAATCATGATGAGTGGTGCGGTTTCGCCGAGCGCTCGCGATAGCGCCAGAATCACACCCGTTAGAATTCCTGGAAAAGCCTGCGGCAGAACGTGCGCGCGAGTAACCTGCCAGCGAGTCGCACCAACCGCAAAAGCGGCCTGGCGCAGAGATGCCGGGACAGCGCGAATCGCCTCTTTCGCCGCGATCACAATGACCGGCAGGATCAATAACGCCATGGTCAGCGCACCGGCTACGACGCTTCTGCCCAGATCCATAAAACGTACAAACATCGCCAGACCAAGAATGCCATACACAATCGAGGGCACACCCGCGAGGTTAGCAATGTTGATATTGATAAAGCGTGTGATTCGATTCTGCTTTGCATATTCCTGAAGATACACAGCCGCCAGCACCCCGGTCGGAATCGCAAACAAGGCAGTCAGGCTGACGAGCCAGAGCGTACCGAACAAGGCTGATTTAATTCCTGCTTTTTCCGGGAACCTGGACGGGAAGCTCGAGAGGAAATCCCAATCCAGCCACGGCAGTCCAAGCATCGAAACCTGCGCCACCAGCACGCCGAGGATGAGCACCGAAAACATTGTCATGGCGATGCAAAAGGATTTGAACAGGCGCGCCCGGGCGTGCCGACGCGCCAGATTTAGTCCAGCCTGCATCATTCGTACACCTCGTGGTATTTGTTCATCACCTGATTCGCCAGAAGGTTCAGTGCCAGTGTCAGACTGAACAGCACAGCCGCAACGGCGAATAGTGTTTTGTAGGCCAGCGTACCGGACGGGGTATCCCCGAGGGAGACCTGAACAATGTAGGAAGTCATCGTCTGGATACTCTCAAGGGGATTCAGTGTGAAATTGGGGGTTGCACCGGCGGCCAGCGTCACCGCCATGGTCTCACCAATCGCCCGCGAAACAGCCAGTACAAAGGCTGCAAATATCCCCGACAAGGCAGCCGGCAATACAACACTAATGGTGACTTCAAATGAAGTCGCACCGAGTGAATAGGCTCCCTCTCGCAGGCTCGAAGGGACTGACCGCAATGCATCATCACAGAGCGACGCAACCATCGGTAATACCATAATACCCACCACGATCGCAGCGCTTGCGGCATTAAACACATGGGTTTGTGGCAGGATCATCCGTAACACAGGGGTCACAAAGGTCAACGCGAAGAATCCATAAACAACTGTCGGAATCCCTGCGAGAATCTCCAGCACCGGTTTGACTACCTGCCGGATGCGGTCACTCGCAAATTCGCTAAGGTAGACGGCACAGGCAACACCCACAGGCAACGCGACCAGGGACGAGCCCACCACAATCAATACCGTGCCACTCAGCAAGGGTAAAATGCCATAGGATTTCGGATTGAGCAGTGGTGTCCACCGCGTCCCCAGCAGGAAATCCCTGACCGGCACCTCCTGGAAAAAACCCCAGGTTTCCCGTGCCAGGATGATGATCACCGCCGCCGTTGTGACAACAGAGATGAAAGCGCAACCGAAAAACAGCACATTCAGCAGGCGCTCTGCCCAGTGTGAGTTATTGGAAGTCAGCCGATTTGCGGCTCGATCGCCGCGAACATCGCCGAATTCATGAGGGCTGGTACTCAAAGCGGAATCAGTCATGCTCAATCAGCGTGCCGACCCGTTGATCACCGGAATAAGCCGTGCCGGATTCGCGCGTAGCGAGTCGCGATCTGGCCGCCGTGTAAGTTGCCTGGGGCAACGCGATGTAACCCACTTCGCTGCTAAGTTTTGCAGCATTGTCCAGATAGAAGGCGACGAATTCCGCGACCGCCGGATCATCAAGGGACCCGGCATTGACATAAATGAAGATCGGTCGTGACAGGGGCGCATAGGTGCCATCGTTGATTGTCTCGATGCTCGGTGCGATCGCACCCTTGCCGCCGTCAATGGCTACAATCCCCAGCTTGTCCCGATTCTCCTGGTAGTAGGCAAATCCAAAATAGCCGAGTGAATAGCGATCACCCGCGATCCCCTGGACCAGCACATTGTCATCCTCACTGGCGGTAAAGTCTGGCCTCGAAGCCTGCTCCTTGCCATTAATCGCCTTGGTGAAGTAATCGAAGGTCCCCGAGTCAGTCCCCGGTCCATAAAGCCTGATTGGCTCATCGGGCCACGAGTCCCGCACATCACTCCAGCGTTTTACCTTGCTGCCCGGTTCCCAGACTTTTTTTAGTTCCGCGGTCGTCATGGTTAACGCCCAGTCGTTCTCGGCGTGAACGACCACTGACAATCCATCAAAGGCAACCGGCAATTCGATGAATTCGATGCCTGCTGCGATCGCGCTGGCCTGCTCAGATGGCTTGATGGCTCTGGAAGCATCATTGATATCGACTTCACCGTTGAGGAATTTTTTAAATCCCCCACCGGTGCCGGAAACCCCGACCGTGACCCGGATACCTGGCGCAATTGCATGGAATTCCTCCGCGACCGCCTCGCTGATCGGAAACACTGTGCTCGAACCATCCAGTCGAACTTTTCCAGTCATCGTGGAAAGCGGTGTAGGATGCGCATCTGGATCAACACCCTGGTCCCGGGATTGTTCACTGTTATCGCAGCCACTGACGAACAGTGCCGCAAGCGCGAGGAAGATTAGGTTTCGCATTGATTGATCCTGATAAATGAATACCGCTATTAGAAGCTTCCTGTATTAAGATTTGTTAAAGAGAATTTAAAGTTTCCACACCGAGCTGATCCGATTATTTATGCTGTCTTAACCTGAATTTAACAATCCGCCGGTAACCTTCGCCAAACCATTCCACCAGTCCACCAGTCCGGACCCCGTCAGGAGCCTTATTAATGAAGCACCCCCGAATACTCGCTCTCTTGTTCATCAGCGCACTCGGCACAGCACCAGCCACGCTGGCAGCCGTTTCAGACGCAGAATTTTCAGCGTTGAAGTCAACGCTGCTCGCGCTGGTGAAACGCGTTGAGATGCTGGAATCTGAAAACACACAACTGGAAGTCCGACTGACTGAGACGCAGGAATTAGCAATGCGGCCTGGGAAAGTCGACACGCGGCAGGAATCGGCCTGGAGCGATAAAATCAAAATTTCAGGCGACTTTCGATATCGCCATGAAGGCTTTAACTCTGAAGGCAACGACAATCGAAACCGCAACCGAATTCGCGCCAGGACAGCGATCAAAGCACAGGTTAACGATGACCTGCGGGTCGTTGTCGGTCTCGCCAGCGGCAGTTCAGATCCTCGTTCGGCAAACCAGACACTCAGCGATCTGGGCACCTCCAAATCTTTTAATCTGGATCTTGCCTATATGGATTGGACGGTCAATGAAAACTTCAGTGTCATCGCAGGCAAGTTCCCCAACAACTTGTATCAGGCGGGGAAAAACCAGCTACTCTGGGATTCAGATTACAATCCGGAAGGCGCAGCACTGAATTACACCAGCGGGAATTTTTTCAGTCGTGCCGCAGTCCACTGGCTTGAGAGCGATTCCAAATCAAACAACGACGATTTTTCCTGGTCGTTGCAAAGCGGATTTATCACCGCAATCGGAGATGCCAGACTGACAACCGGTGTCGGCTATCTGCAGGTCCCGGTCAAGGGCAACACTGTTTATTTCGGGGATGCCGATGATTTTTTCGGTAACAGCTTTACCTGTGCCAATGCCGCAACACTTAACGACTGCTCCTACCTGAACGACTACGAGGATCTTCAGGTTTTTGCCCAACTGGATACCCGACTCGCAGACCAGTCGTTGTTACTGTTCGCGGATTTCGTCCGTAATCTTGACGCCAGACGTCTGGATACTGCCTGGACGGTGGGCTTGAAACTGGGTCAAGCGAGTGCCGCCGGTACCTGGGAAGTCGGTTATGCCTACCAGGATATCGACGCTGATGCGATTTTTGGCGCCTTAACAAACTCGGATTTTAGTGATGGCGAAACTGACAGCAAGGGACATATCGTTTCTGCAGGCTACGCCATTAACAAAAGCTGGAGCCTGGCGCTCACGTATTTTCTGAATACGCGGCACAAGGACCTTGGAGTTGAGCAGGATTACAAACGTGTCCAGCTGGATACAAAAATTAAATTCTAGGGAATCCACACTAGAACTTGTAGACCAGGGTGACTGATGACTCAGTGTCTGTCTCCTGCCGCCCCGCTGGAACGCTTGAGTTATTCTTGACGTTAATCGAAAACTTCATGGCGAGATCTCCGGCGATATTTGCGCTGACCGAGGATTCTGAACGACTGATGGTCGAGTCTGCGCCAATTTCGGTACTCAGCAATTGTTTGAATGTTGCGTTTTGACTAATGTCCCAGCTAAACGCACCGGCCAGCCGGACGATGGCCTCGCCGTCGGTTGAACCAGTGTCCGGCGCCGAGATTCGATAACCCAGACCAATGTCTCCGCTGAGCTTCATGGTCGCTTTTTCCATCAGTAATCTGGAGTAACCGGCACTCACGTCGGCCTGGTAATCAAAACCGTTAAACTGATCTTGTTCATAGGAAACCCTGCCGAATAACGAACCCACAAGCAGCTTGTAGTCGCCCTGGTAGTACATATAGGTCTTCTGCGCCGTCTTGTTGTTATCCTTTGAAGAATCCAGATGATCCAGATACATCGTGTGTTTGAACATCTCCGCATCCCGGACAAGCTGCGCCCGGAATTTGACATTCTGCTCATCCGTATTACCACTTGTGAACACCGCGCCGAGTTCGACTTCACTGGTCCACAGACTGTCCTCGGAAGCCCGCACACCATTTGCCGCCAGCCCTGCTGTAAGCAGTGCAGCGACCCACAAAATCTTCCCAGGGCCCATAGCCCGCCTTAGCTTGTGATCCAAAATGTATCCTCCCGTAAGTTCCTGATTCACATGACACAAAAAGTGCGCGAGTATATCAGAACAGTGCAGGAATTTTGAACGCAGCCCCGGTGTAGTATTCTCCGTACTCTTCTTTATCACAATCGGGAGTTTTCACATGAACAAGCTGATGTTATTCATTCTGGCCATGGCCCTCGGCGCCTCAGCCGGGGCGCAAGATATGATGGGCAGCAAGGGCAGCGCAATCCAGGTACTCGGAGCTGAACAGACTGCTAGCCTGAACCTGCCTTTTTCAGAGGCTGTCGCGGTAGGCGATCTGCTGTTCCTGTCCGGTCAGCTCGGCACCTTGCCGGGCAAAACCACGGTCGTGCCAGGCGGCATTCAGGCGGAAACGCGGCAGGCCATGAAAAACATCATCAACATCCTGGAAAAATACGGCTCCCGTCGGGAAAACATCGCTAAATGCACCATTTTCCTCGCCGATATTGATGAATGGGGAGCCATGAATGTCGCCTATCTTGAAGCACTTGGCAGCCATCGCCCCGCAAGGAGTGCGCTTGCAGCGAAAGGGCTGGCCCTGGGAGGACGAGTCGAAATTGAATGTATTGCCGGGGGTGCAAAGCATTTGCATTAACCGCTTCCCTGGCTCTAGAATACCTGGTACCCAATCGGATACCAGTGCCTATGAGCCCGCAGAACGTCTACGCTGACAGAATCTCCAGCACCCTTCGCAATGCGCGAAAACGTGCTGGTCTGTCCGCACGTGAACTGGCCAAACGTGCCGGTAGTTCACACTCAACGATCCTCGCCTATGAGACGGGCAGGAAGATGCCCTCAACGGCAACCTTCGTGAGATTGATTGACGCCTGTGGTTTCGCCGTGGATTTCCACCTCTCGCCGCGTATTCGCGGTGATGCAAGCTACCCCCGCGGCAAGGAACTCGAGGATGTGATGAATCTGGCCGCACAGTTTCCCGCCGACCATGATGAGACCCTCGCCTATCCATTGCTGTTCGAGCAATGACTGGCCTTCCTGACAAAATCGTCGGTATTCATCTTGCCCTGAATAACGCCGCCGTACCCCACGCTTTTGGTGGTGCATCGGCACTTGCCTGGTGCACCCGGCGTGCCCGGGGCACCATCGATATCGACATCAACATCTTTGTTGACCGACTACAGGCGGAAACCGTGTTTAAGGATCTGCCCGATCAGGTAATCTGGTCGCCAGCCGACCTCGAACAGGTTCAACGCGAAGGCCAGGTCAGACTGTGGTGGGAGCGCACACCCATCGATATTTTCCTGAATACCACCCGGTTGCATGAACAGATGTCGGCGCGATGTCGCTGGGAATCATTTATGGGTGAAACAATTCCGTTTGTCTCCTGCCATGATCTGGCGATTCTCAAAGTTTTTTTCAATCGCACCAAGGACTGGGCTGACCTCGAAGAAATGCAGGCTGCCGGCACGCTCAATATTCCTGCGATCACCGGGACCATCGTTGAGTATCTCGGTGCAGACGATGAACGTTTGCCAAAACTCAATGAGCTTGCCAGTCTCCCGCAACGCGATTAATTGCGAGCGGCAAACTGAATTCAGCTACCGATGAGACCAGGCTGCCATGCCACCCTTCAGATGAAAACAATCAATTCCAGCCTCCCTGCAGGTGATGAGCGCCATGGCGGAGCGTTCACCATAAGCGCAATAAAACACGAGCTTTTTGTCGGTCACGGAAGCAAGCTGCCTGAGCACACCATCATCCGCCAGCTGGGCATCGAGTTCTGTATAGGGAATCGACAGGGACGAATCGATTCGACCCTCTTTTTCCTGTTCCGCGGACTCACGGAGGTCAATGAGGATGGCCCCATCAGCTTCCACTAATCCGGTAAGCGCGGTCGCATCCAGAGACCAGCCATTGTCATCGATTTCCTGTTGTACCAGCGCGACCTTAAGATTTGCAGGTACCGCAACATCCATCATGGTCGGATTATCGAGTTTGAGTTCGCTCATAAGCTGGATGTATTCCTGCTGACTGGCGACCTGCAATCTTGGATTGTGGCGGCGTTCTTCGCCGATGGTACTGACTGTGTCCCCCTTGTAGTCATGCGCCGGATAAACCAGCGTGTCATCCGGCAATTTCATCAACTTGTTCATGATGGAATCAAAGGCCTGCGCCGAACTCCCGTTCTGGAAGTCGGTGCGACCGGTACCTCGGATCATCAAGGTGTCTCCCGTGAACACCCTGTCGCCCATCAGAAAACAATAAGAGTCGCTGGTATGTCCCGGCGTGTAGAGCGCTTTCAAGGAGAGGCCTTCGATGGCAACCATCTCACCATCGCTGATTCTCTGAGAAACTGAATCCACACGGCTTTGTTCACCCATGACCGTGATACAGCGGGTCCGGTTGCGAAGTTCTCCGGCCGCGGTCATATGGTCCGCGTGCACATGCGTATCCAGCACTTTGACGAGCTTCAGATTAAGTTCGCGGAACAATTGCATATAGTGATCGACGTGCTCAAGCACCGGATCAATGATAATGGCTTCACCACCATAATCCGCTGCCAACAAATAGGTAAAGGTGCATGAACTGCGATCAAACAGCTGTCGGAATAGCATCAGCTCAGACCTTCAACTGTTTGCTCGCGCATCACAAATTTTTGCATCTTGCCGGTGACTGTCATTGGAAATTCGTCCACCATCCTGATTAATCGAGGAATCTTGAAGTGGGTGATCTGGCCCTGGCAGTATGCCTGGATCGCTTCTGGGGTCAGCTCGCGACCAGATCTCGCCTGCACCCAGGCGCACACCTGCTCACCATATTTTTCGTCTGGGATACCAAACACCTGCACTTCCATGATATCCGGATGAGTATAGAGGAATTCCTCGATTTCCCGTGGATAGATATTTTCACCCCCGCGAATAATCATGTCCTTGATCCGCCCGGTGATTTTCACATAACCGTGAACATCCATCTCACCCAGATCGCCGGAGTGCAACCAGCCATCGGTATCGATTGTCTCTGCGGTGCGCTCAGGATCATTCCAGTATCCCTGCATCACCCCGTAGCCACGCGAACAGACTTCTCCGGTTTCGCCGGTCGCGGCCAGTGTGCCGTCTTCGCGGATGATTTTCTGCTCCCAGTTGGTATGGGCGACCCCCACGGTTGTGACGCGCGCTTCCAGAGAATCTTCAATGGCCGTCATGGTGTTGATCGGACTGCATTCTGTCTGCCCATAACCGATGACAATTTCTGTCAGATCCATGTCGTCAATCAACCGTTTCATCAGTTCAATAGGACAGGTAGAACCGGCGATAATTCCAGTGCGCAGATTCGACAGGTCATAACTGTCAAAATCCGCCAGATCCAGTTCCGCAATGAACATGGTGGGCACACCGTGAAGCGCTGTACACTTCTCCTCGGCCGCTACCTTCAGGGTTTGCGCCGGGTCGAACACCTCTCCCGGCAGCACCATGGTGGCCCCGTGTGCCACGCATACAAGGGTACCCAGTACCATGCCAAAACAGTGATACAGGGGCACCGGGATGCATAAGCGGTCACTGGTTGAAAGGTGCATGCTCTGCCCGGCATAGTAGGCATTGTTCAGGATGTTTGTGTGGTTGAGTGTGGCACCCTTGGGGTTTCCTGTGGTACCGCTCGTAAACTGGATATTGACCGGGTCAGCAGCCCGGACCTTAAGGGCAATCTCCTCGAGTCGCGACAGCGGTATCTCATCACCCATCGCACTCACATCCGAGAAATAATACATGCCGCTCGATACTTCACCGGTTGGCCGTTCGCCCATGCGAATCACCGTTTTCAGATCGGGTAATCGCGCAGACTCGAGCGCACCGGCGGGACAGTCGTTCAGTTCTGGCGCAAGTTCATAGAGCATGCCCAGATAGTCGCTGGTCTTCAGGCGTTCAGCCGTTATCAAAGCGCGACAACCCACCGCGTTCAATGCATATTCCAGTTCATACAGGCGATAAGCCGGATTGACACAAACCATGATGGCCCCGATTCTGGCAGTGGCGAATTGAGTCAAAATCCACTCGAACCGGTTAGGCGACCAGATCCCTACCCGGTCGCCGGTACCAATGCCGAGGGCAATCAAACCTCTCGCCACCCGGTCCACTTCTGTCACGAACTCCCCGTAATTCCAGCGGATATTCTGATGGGGCATGATCAGTGCGGGATGGTCCGGGTCTCTGGCAGCCACCCTGTCGAGGTGTTCACCGATCGTGTTGGTTAACAGGGGCGCGGTACGACCCTTGAACTGTGCACTGGTTAGCGGTGTTGCGGTCATTTCGAATCTCACCCGTTGTATATGTCGAGACAATCTATCAAAAAGCCCCCTGGTAATGAAACAGACGATCAACGCCCTATCCTCACTTTAACAAGTCCCCGCGCTTCAGGCTTTGTTGCCGATTGCCGATAAAGGTGCTCTACTTAAGTCAAAAAATGTGGCCTGTTAATGACCTCCATGAGTGTTGAACTCGAAGTGGCACAAACCTCTGCGACAGACCAGGCACTATCCTGGAGAATTCAGCTCCTGAACCGGCTGATTCTCCTCATTCTGGTGGTCGGCATACCGCTTTTAACCTATGCCCTGGTGATGGACCCGGCGCGACCTCGACCGATTGAGCTAACCATGCTCGCCGTGATGCTAGCCCTGTGGTTCGCCAGACACGGGTATTACCGGATACGGGCCGCGGCATTCTGCGCGTTACTGTTCACCCTGGGGACGCTGATTGTTTTTAACAACGGCATGGTAGGCACGGGTTACCTCTATCTGACGATGTCCTCGCTATTCAGTGCCGCACTGCTCGATCGTCGTTTCAGTCTCAGTTTTTATTTGGGATCAATCCTCGCGGTGAGCCTCATCGCCTGGGCCGCTATTGAAGGGCAGATCGAGTTCGTCGTTCAACCCAATGTTGGTACGGACCCTGGCACCTGGATTCTCTTTCTCGGCAGTTTCTCCATGGTATCCGGCATTGGCGTAGTGGCGGCCATGTTTATCATTGGCAAGATGGAAGAGGATATTCAGCAACTTCAACTCGAAGTGATCGAAAAGGAAGCCGCTCGCGACGCTGAACTGACCAGTTCGCAGAATCTCAAGTTCATCACAGAAAACGCAACTGACGTCATCTGGACCATGGACCTTGACGGTAACTTTACCTACGTCAGCCCGGCAGTGGAAAGATTGCATGGTTATACGGTTGATGAAGTCGTCAACCTCGGCATCAGCCTCGCTGGTGATGACTCAGAATCGCTCATCGAGCAGATCACTTACGAAATCGCGAACGTGCGGGAAGACACTGATAGTCATGTGGTACGAATCGAGACAACCGTCACCAACAAGTCCGGTGAAGATCTGGAGGTTGAGCTGATGGTCCGTCTGCTACGCGACGAGCACGGCGACGTCATCGGATTGCTCGGGGTAACCCGGGATATTCAGGACAGAAAACGCCTGGAGGCAGCGATGAGCTCGGTGATCCGCGGCACTCAACGGCGAATAGGTTCAGACTTTTTTGATTCACTGACCGAAAACCTTGCAACGGTGCTCGACCTCAAGACCGTTCTAATTGGGGAACTGCAGGAAGACGGTACCGTCAAGACAATTTCTGTCTGGGATGACAAGCGGCCTGGTGAGAATTTCGTCTACGAACTGGCAGGCACGCCCTGCGAAGGCGTATTACGTGACAGCGTCTGTAGCTACAAATCAAATGTCGAGCAGCTGTTCCCTGAGGATACTTACATCCAGAAGCAAGGTATCGATAGTTATCTCGGTGCCCCGATCCTCGATGATATGGACAGGGTTATTGGGGTCCTGGTTTGCATGGACACCAAACCCATGGCCAATGAGAAGTTCGCGGAGGATTTGCTGACCGTGTTCACCGCCCATATTTCTGCGGAAATGTCGCGTCGCCAGATCGAACGGGACGGTGAAATAACTCGAAAGCAATTGATTCAATCCCAGAAACTGGAATCAATCGGGCAACTGGCCGGCGGCGTGGCTCACGACTTCAATAACCTGCTGGTAGTTATTCAGGGTTATGTCGATCTTGCTGACGATCTCGCCACCGGAAATTCCGAACTGACCTCATACCACCAACAAATCCGTGCCTCTGCCGACCGTGCCGCCGGTCTGACCCGACAATTGCTTTCCTTCAGCCGCCGACAGATTATGGACACCCGGCCGCTGAACCTGAATGAACTACTGGAAAACCTCGGCGGTTTCCTTGCCCGCCTGCTACCCGAAAATATCAATTATAAGTTCACGCCGGGTCCTGAACTCGGCACCATAGAGGGGGATGCAGGCCAGCTTGAGCAAGCCGTGATGAATCTCGCCATCAACGCCAGGGATGCCATGCCCGACGGTGGTTTCCTTAGAATTGAAACCAAAAATATCCTCATCGATCGTGCGTTTGTGGAATCCTCACCCTGGGTCACCGAGGGCGAGTATGTGATGTTGACGGTTACCGACACCGGCATTGGCATCCCGGAGGAAGTACGCGACAGAGTGTTCGAACCATTCTTCACCACTAAACCAGAAGGCCAGGGAACCGGGCTCGGACTGTCGGTACTGTTCGGCGTCATTAAACAACACAGTGGATTTACTTATCTCACCAGTGAGGTTGCAAAGGGCACCCAATTCCAGATTTACCTGCCAGTAGTTAAGCGGGACGTCGAGACCACCCATAAGGACCAGACGCCCCTGGCTGTTACTGGCGACGAAACCCTGCTCCTGGTAGAAGACGATAAGCAGGTGAGACAACTCGCCAGCATGATCCTCACCCAGGCTGGTTATCACGTAATCGAGGCCGAGGATGGTGAAATCGCCGTTGAGTTGTTCAGGCAGCATGCTGAGACGATTTCACTCGTGGTGCTTGACGTTGTCTTGCCAAAGATGGGAGGCAGGGAAGTGCTGGAAGAAATCCGCAAAATTTCGCCTGAGATCCCGGTACTCTTTGTCAGCGGGTATGCAGCTGATGGCATCCACACAAATTTCATCCTCGAAGATAAGCTCGTGCTGCTGCAAAAACCGTATACCAGGACCAGTCTGCTCGGTAAGGTTCGGGAGATGATCGAAGCCTGACGGCTTCTTTTCTCTGTGTTTGCACTGACCCGCCCCTTTATCAGCACGTTTTTCGATACGGTACGTCGCGATGCCCGCAGGATATTCCACGGTCGAGGACACCTGCATGAAGGGCTCGAGCATATTAATGTCGACTGGTATCCGCCAGTCCTGCTCATCACCGCATACGACAGAATTTCTGATGAGCAACAGATCGTTTCATTGATTGCCGAAGTTGATATTCACGCACAGGTAAGATCAGTGCGGTTGCAGGAACGATTTCGTGCTGGCGCACCCTCCCGGGTGTTAATGGGTGAGCCCATCGAGACCTGCAATGTCAGCGAGGGAGACCTGCTGTTTGAAGTGCATCCAGGTATTAAACAAAACGCAGGGCTCTTCCTCGACATGCGCCTGCTAAGAGAATGGCTGATCAAAGAAAGTACGGGTAAAAATCTGCTCAACCTGTTTGCCTACACCTGCTCATTATCCGTTGCGGCAATGTCAGGCGGCGCACGCCAGGTTGTGAATGTTGATATGAGTAAAACCAGTATCAAGTGGGGCGAACGCAATCATGCACTCAACGACCAGGACCCACGCTCGGTTCGCTCAATTCCGCATAACCTGTTCCGGTCCTGGAGTCGCATCAAACAATTCGGTCGGTACGACACCATCCTGATCGACCCACCAACGAGACAAAGAGGTAGTTTTGACACCGAGAAAAACTATAGTGCGGTACTAAAGAAGCTCCACCTGCTCACGGTGCCGGGCGCTGATGTTATCGCAACAGTTAATAGTCCTTATCTCGGACCAGACTTTCTTGTAAACCAGTTTCAACGCTATGCACCAGATTGCCGTCTAATCGGGGAAAAATCCGCGGCGCCAGAATTCGCCGACAAATATCCCGACAAAGCCCTCAAAATTTTTCATTTCAGGTCAAAATGACATCTATGTGTTATCTTGTTCAAACAGGTCTTTTGCAGTCCGTCACATGCTGAAACATCCGGACTCATTTTACAGCTCGCTGGTCGAAAGCGCCCGGGATGTCATCACTTTGCTCGATGAAAATGGTGTCATTACCTTCCAGAACCCCGCCATTACCACAATCTTCGGCTACAACCGTGAAGAACTGATCGGTGTCAACGTATTCGAGTTGCTGCATCCGGATGATACGGAAGTCGCCCTCTCACAATTAGCCGATGTTCAGCTAGGCATCAGGAGCGACGAATCACTGATCGTTCGATTTCGAAATAAACAGGGCGACTGGCGATTCGTCGAAGTGATGGGGCAACGGCTGGAAGGGGAACTGAAGAGCATCATCCTGATCACACGGGACGTCACCGAAAAACAACTCATGCTGCTGGCACTTCAAAAGTCAGAGCAGTCATTCCACGCGGCTTTTAATGCCACCAGCGCAATTAGCGCCATTACCGTCCCGGAGACGGGTGAATTCCGCGACGTTAATGACGCCTGGGTGAAGATGCTTGGTTGGTCACGCGAGGAGGCGATCGGCAAAACCGCGGTTGAACTGGGGATCTGGGGCGATGCAGAGGCAAGGGCTAAGATTTTTGCAGACCTGAAAGCTGAAGGCAGGCTACGGCAATACAAAACTCACCTGTTCACTCGCAGTGGGGAACGTAAAATTGTTCTGGTCGACTCAGATTATCTACACCTTAACGACAGCACGCTTACCTTCGTTTCAGGCATCGATATCACCGAGCGTGAACTTATTGAGGAGCAGCTGCGGCAATCCCAGAAGCTGGAATCGATTGGTCAGCTTACCGGCGGTATCGCTCATGATTTTAACAATTTACTCAGCGTCATTATGGGTCACGCGGAACTCGCATCCCTCGGCAACGCCAGCGGCGAGCAAATTCAAGAATCCATTGATGCTATTGCCCGTTCAGCGCAGAGTGGTGCCAAACTGATTGAGCAGTTGCTCGCATTCTCACGGAAGCAAAAACTGAATCCTGAGGCATTTGTGTTGAGTGAGGATCTTGCGCGTATGGCGCCGCTTTTGCAAACCACGCTGGGCAAGGATATTCAGTTATCCATCATCCCCAATGACAATAACTGGTTGTGTTTTCTCGACCCGACCCAGTTCGAAAGCGCCATTTTAAATATGGTCATCAATTCCCGCGACGCAATGCCGGACGGCGGCAAGCTGGAGCTTAACGTGACCACCCTGTGTATCGTTCCGGAATTCGCCCGTTCCCTGAAAATGCCACCTGGTGACTACGTGAGCCTTGAGATCAGCGATACGGGCAAAGGGATCAGTGCCGATGTGATCGCCCACGTATTCGATCCTTTTTTCACGACCAAACAGACCAGCGGTGGTAGTGGCCTCGGACTGTCAATGGTGTTTGGCTTCACCAAACAATCCGGCGGGCATGTATCCATTGCCCACCGTAGTCAGGGCAGCGGCACAACGATTACGCTGCTGATTCCGCGCACTGACGTGCAGGCGTCCGAGCAGGTAATCGCAAACAACGAGCCTGTTCAGATTCAGGCCAACAAACGCGTGCTGCTGGTGGAGGATAATGAGGACGTACGCCTGCTGATATCGAAATTACTGGCGTCATTGAAGTTTGAAGTTTTCGAGGCCGAAAGTTTTCACGACGTTGACCGACAATTCGCGCAGGATTTTGACCTGCTGGTATCCGACGTCATGTTGCCCGGAGATATCAAGGGTCCGGAGATTGCGCAGAAGCTGCGGCTGCGACTGCCTAATCTCGCCGTCCTTTACATGTCCGGGTTTCAGCAAGGGGTTTTGTCTCCCGAGGAATTAGGCAGATCGCGAGTTGCGTTTATTCCAAAGCCATTTACCCGCAAGGATTTTTCAGCCGCTATTCACGACATCCTGCAAACCTGAATTTTTGTATTCGGAAATAATCACCTGGCAACTGGAGATAAGTCTGTGACCGTGATCACCTGTATTGAAGATTTAAGGGAGCTGTATCGCCGCCGCGTTCCCAGGATGTTTTACGACTATACGGATTCCGGTTCATGGACCGAACAAACCTATCGCGACAATGTCGATGCCTTCAGCCAGATCAAACTGCGCCAACGCGTACTGGTGAATATGGAAGATCGGAACCTGTCAAAGACGATGGTCGGTCAGCAGGTCAGTATGCCAGTCGCGCTGGCGCCGGTGGGTTTAACCGGCATGCAGCATGCCGATGGTGAAATCAAGGCAGCACTGGCCGCCGAAAAATTTGGCGTGCCCTACTGCTTGTCGACCATGAGCATCTGCTCGATTGAAGATGTCGCGGCCCACACCAGTGCACCCTTCTGGTTCCAGCTTTATGTGATGCGCGACCGGGCGTACATCGAACGGCTGATCGAACGCGCTAAACTCGCCAACTGCTCGGCGCTGGTGCTCACCGTCGATCTGCAGATTCTCGGGCAAAGGCACAAAGACATCAAAAATGGGCTGTCTACGCCACCTAAACCCACCTTGCGCAATATTCTCAACATCACCACAAAACCGCGCTGGGCCATGGGCATGCTCGGCACCCGACGACGCTCGTTTGGCAATGTCGTTGGTCACGTGGACACCGTCGCGGGCATGGGTTCACTCGCTCGCTGGACCGCCGATCAGTTTGATCCCACACTGAGTTGGGATGACGTCGCCTGGATCAAAGAGCGCTGGGGAGGCAAACTGATTTTGAAAGGTATTATTGATCCCGATGACGCGCGCCGTGCAGTTCAAAGCGGTGCCGACGCCATCGTGGTATCCAATCATGGCGGCCGACAACTGGACGGCGCACCTGCTTCCCTTACCGCGCTACCCTATATCGTGGCTGCGGTTGGTGGCGAAATTGAAATCTGGATGGATGGCGGTATTCGTTCCGGCCAGGATGTGTTCAAGGCCATTGCGCTCGGTGCATCGGCAACCTTGATCGGACGCGCCTATATTTACGGGCTTGGCGCAATGGGAGAGGCAGGCGTTACCCGAAGCCTGCAACTCATCAGGAACGAACTGGATTTGACCATGGCTTTTTGTGGCCTGCGCGATATTAACGATTTGACACCCGAGGTTTTGTGGCCTGCTTAACGTTTTTTTGGTCCGGGTAACGGTATGATAGGCACCGTTAATTAACGTGCACATTTACGAACGGACTTCATGAACAAAATACTTATCCTCACCACCGGCGGAACCATCGACAAGGTTTACTTCGACGACAACAGCACTTTCGAGGTCGGCAGTTCCATCGTCGGCAATCTGCTGGAACAAGCCGAGGTTCGCCATCGCCACAAAATCGTTGAAGTCATGAAGAAGGACAGTCTGGATCTGACTAACGAAGACCGGCAGGCAATCCGGGCGGCGGTACTCGAGCATCCCAACAAACAGGTGATCATTACCCATGGCACGGACACCATGACACATACAGCGCGGGTACTCGCCGACATCACCGACAGAACGATTGTACTGACTGGCTCGCTGGCACCCGCCCGCTTTGCCATGACTGATGCGATGTTTAACATCGGCATGGCTTTCGCCACCGTGCAGGCTAAAAAAGCCGGCGTCTATATCGTCATGAACGGCAGCGTATTCGATGCTTCAATGGTCTACAAGGACCGAGAGCGCAATGCTTTCGTGGCGCTGTAGCCAGTCGAACAGTTAGCACCGCGACTCTCGATCAGGGGTTTTCAATTCTGACCGGCCTTAAGCCAAGCGCGATCGCCTTCGCCGGAATGTCCCGCAATCCCGGGGTTCGCAAAATTATCTTTGCGATCAACGGCAGATCGAACGCTCGCTCGGACAAGGCTCTTTTCACGATCCGTTCCTGAACGAATCCCTGGATTCTCTGAATACTGCGAGTTGCCTCGAACCGACTCTCCTGCACCCTGGCAAGACTGGCCGGTGTGAGCTGCCCGGAAAGCAGTGGTTCGGTTATCGCATTGGCCGCGGCGACCGCATCACTGATCGCATAATTGATACCCACGCCCCCCACAGGCGACATGACATGAGCCGCATCACCAATTAACAGCAGTCCCGGTTTATACCAGGTGTCGAGCAGATCCGACTTCACCGACAACAGATGGACATCGCCAAAATCCTGCAACCCGGAGACGCGATCCGCCAGCCATGGAACGATGCCCGCCAGATCAGCCTGCAGCGCACCGATTCCGGCCTTCCTGATTTCATGGAAATCACCTTTTGGAAACACATAACCAATCTGCCAGTGCTCTCCCCTGGCCAACAGGATGCACATCCGGCCCTGGGCAATGTATGCGGCCAGATAGTCAGCCGCATCACCGGCAAACCTTGGCAATCTGAACCAGGCCACATCCATGGGCGGTGATTGGGTCGTGGCGGTCAGCTTTGATAACTTCCGCAGTTGTGAGAAACGGCCGTCCGCCGCAACCACCAGGTCCGCGTATATCTCTTTTTTCTGCTGGCCCCGGTTCTCCGCCTGACGCCCGGTGCACCGTACGCCCTTAATCTCACCCTCAATTTCAATCAGTTCCACGGCCGGCGTGTTATACAACATTTCGAAATTGGGATAACGCCGGGCCTCATTCAACAGGTATTCCAGCAGCAGGTGCTGGGGCATCATCGCAATAAACGGGAACCGCGTTGCCAGGCGGGAAAAATTGACGGTTTCAATTTCGCGACCGGCCGCATTGATGACCATGCGCTGAAGTTTGTCGTGCGGCAACTGAAGTACACCTTCTGCCAGACCAATCTGGTCGAGGACTTCGAGCGTTGAGGCATGCACGGTATCGCCGCGAAAATCCCGATCAAGATCGCCGCGGACTTCCAGTAACTTGACTGAAACTCCTTTACGGGCGAGTAACAGCGCCAGCAGCATGCCCGCTGGTCCAGCGCCTGCAATGCAACACTGGCAATCAGGTGCCATGTTGCTACCTCCTTTTGAACACACTCTACCCGCAGCTTGCCACCATCCGGCAGCAACATCCACGGTCCCTTTTTGTGGGGAACCAGCCGCTTGCAAACGTGAATAGACACCTCATTTACGTTCGCTCACCGGTCCGATATTTACGGAAACGGGTAAGTACTGTAGATTGCCCATCAGCGCTCTGAATGCACCACAAGACGGGAAGGATTGATTTTGGTAGACAATATGTCGAAACGCGGGTACGACCCGCTACATTATAAATTTGAGGATCAGATCCCGGCACCAGGCGAGGTAACCGAGGTCGCCGACGGCGTTTTTTGGATTCGCTTGCCGATGATGGGCAGACTCAACCACATCAATGTCTGGCTGCTGCGCGACTATGATGGCTGGACCATCGTTGACACCGGGATTTTCAACAGCAATGTCCAGGGTCACTGGCAAACAATCTTTGATAAACACCTGGAAGGCAATCCGGTCACTCGTGTGATTGCGACCCATCTGCACACAGACCACACGGGGAATGCCGGCTGGATCGTTGATAAATGGGACTGCGACCTGTGGATGAGCCGCAGCGACTTTTATATGTGTAAGGTGATGGCCGCGGATGGCCCATCGGACGTGCCGGAAGATGCCATCCGCTTCTATCGGCGAGCCGGATTCACGGATGAGCGACTCGATCGCTATCGACAACGATTTGGCCAGTTTGGTGCGAACATTTCGCCCCTGCCCGCAGGTTACCGACGCATCAAGGATAGCCAGTACATCGACATTGGCGGTCGTGAGTGGCGCGCGATGATCGGCCATGGGCATGCGCCGGAACATGTCTGCCTGTATTGCCCTGAGCTCAAGCTGATCATTGCGGGTGACCAGATACTGCCAACGATCACGCCCAATGTCAGTGTGCAACCCTCGGAACCCCTGGCAAACCCGTTAAAGGACTGGATCAGCTCCTGTGGCCGGTTTCGGGAAATGCTGCCGCCCAACCTGCTCGTGCTGCCAGCCCACGAGAATCTTTACGAGGGGGTTCACGAACGCCTGACCGCATTGATTGACTGGCATGAGGTAGGTCTGGAAAAACTCTATGACCTGTGTGCTACCCCCAAGCGGGCGGTCGACGTATTTCCCGCGCTGTTCAAGAGTGAGATCACCGATATGAGCTACTTCCCGGCCACGGGCGAAGCCATCGCACACCTGCATTGCGCCCAGGAAAGGCGGATGCTGACCGTGACCGAGGAGGATGGTGTCGCCTGGTGGGAACAGGCATAGAAGCGCGGTCTATTACGCGGGTTGTCAGGCTCTTGCTCGGAATTATGTTCAGCTTCGAGCCTGCGGTCGCTGACCCCGCTTATACGGGTTCATCAGCCTGTGTCGAATGTCATCCAACGCAAGCCACAGCATGGCGCGAATCTGATCATTTTCGCTCTATGCAAGTAGCGAATTCCGACTCGGTGCTGGGCGATTTTGACGATGTTAGGTTAACTTTTCACGGCAGGGCTTCGCGGTTGTACCGGAAGGACTCACGGTACTTTATCGAAACCAGGATCGGTGATGAGACCCTGACATTTCCAATCGCCTATACCTTTGGTTACTTCCCCCTCCAGCAATACCTGGTACCCATTGAAGCCGGAAAATTTCAGGCACTCAACATCGCGTGGGATAGCCGAACCCTCGAGGACGGCGGACAACGCTGGTTTCACCTGCAGCCGGTCGAGGCCGATAGCAGTGAATCACCCTTCTTCTGGACCCGCCACCTGCAAAACTGGAACAGCCGCTGCGCCGAGTGCCACAGCACGAACGTTAAGAAAAATTACAACCTGGCACAGGGTGACTACCGCACAACTTTTACCGATGTGAATGTGGGCTGCGAAGCCTGCCACGGTCCCGGCGCGACACACAGCGAAACCACCAATGAAAAAACCGGCAATATCGGCCGACCACGGGCTGCCCTCGACTGGAAGTTTATCGCTGATGAGCCAATTGCCAGGGCTGCGGAGGAAGCGGTTCGCGACGAAATCAATGTCTGTGGTGGCTGCCACTCACGACGCACAACAATCGGCAGCGGCGCGGTTAAATATGAAGACAATTATCAGTTGTCGTTACTGCAGGAGCCCCTCTACTACCCCGACGGCCAGATTCATGATGAAGTGTTCGTGCTCGGTTCCTTTCTGCAGAGCAGGATGTATGCAAAGGGGGTTACCTGCACGAATTGTCATGAGCCACACACCGGTAAAATTAAATTTACTGGCAATTCACTGTGCAACCAGTGTCATCTGCCATCACGATTCGATTCACCTACTCATCATTTTCATCAGGCTGACGGACCCGGCGCCCAGTGCGTCAACTGTCATATGCCCGAGACCACCTACATGATGGTTGATGCCAGGCGCGATCATCGTTTTGGCATACCGAATCCGTCGCAATCCGTCTTGCGACCCGATATACCCAACGCCTGTAATCAATGTCATCGCAACGAAACTCCTGCCTGGGCAGCAGATGCCTTGAGTCAGTGGTCAGCCGAGTCGGTTGAACCGGAAGTCGCGCAAGCCATGCTTACCGATTCAAACCCCGCTGCTCATTCAGAATGGCTAAAAGAAATTGAAAATCCCATGACCCCGGCGATCAGAATCGCAACCCTGCTACAACGTATTCATCCCAATGATGCCCGCAGCGAACAGGCTGTTAGCAATCAGTTGCCGCATAACGATCCGCTGGTACGATTCGCTGCGGTCAGGGCATTATCGCGCGCACCAGCGGACCGGCGCTGGCACCTGCTCGCGCCACTCGTTGATGATCCCGCTCGCGCGGTACGTTTCGAAGTGGCGAGCGCCTTGTCTGATCTGGCGGCAGATGTGCCGCCGCGACACAGGTCGGTTTTTTCTTCGTTGATGCAGGAGTACCGACAAAGCCTCGCGCTCAATCAGGATACGCCTTCCACGCAAACAACCCTTGGACTGCTGGCATGGAACTCGGGACAGCCAGTCCAGGCTGAGCAGGCTTTTACGCAGGCCCTGGCTATCGAACCCGTGTTTGTTCCGGCATTGCTGAACCTGGCTGATCTTTACCGGGCAGCCAATCGCGACGCCGAAGGAGAACCCTTGTTACGTCGCGCCTTGAGTTTTGCGCCGGATAGCAGCGCTGCCAATTTCAGTCTTGGCCTCCTGCTTATTCGCGCCAGAGACTACGCGCAGGCACTGCCTCATTTGCAACGAGCTACGGAGCAACCGGACAGTGCGCCGCAGATGGCGTATGTCTACGCGGTCGCACTGGATTCCATGGGCAGGACCGATCAGGCGCTCACTTTTTTAACCCGCGCAGTGGCAATCTGGCCAGAACAGACCAATCTGCTCTGGGCCCAGGTTTCCTATATGGAGAAACTTGGGTCGGTGGTTGAGATACAGATTCCCCTTAAGAAACTGCAGGCACTGCTGCCGGGATCGAAAGAAGTTGGAGCACGACTGCAACACTACTCCCGCGTGCAGCAGTAAATCCACGTTTTTCGGACACCTGGGATCAGGTACTGATCATGTGTTTTTTTCAGCAAAACGCGCGTTCACCTCATCCGTCGTAAGCTCCCGTACCTCCCGGACAAGCAGCACACAAAAGGTCGGCACGATCACCGTGGCCGCAGCGATGAGTAATGTTGGACGCGCGCCGATCTCTTCAAACAGGAAACCACCAACTACAATACCAAGGGGCGCCAGTACAATAGAGCCCAGGTGATCGTATGCGCTGACGCGCGACAGCATATTTCCCGCAATGACTTTCTGCAAGGTGGTATACCAGAGCACTGCGAAGATCTGACCGGCGATACCCTCCACCAATGCCCCGATCGTGATCATCCACACAGGGAGAGGCAGCGACAGGGTGAGAGGTACCAGCGCAAACAGGAAAACGCCCAGGGAGGCAAAATACATCGGTCGTCGAGGCGTCAGCCGCATTGCCAGAAAACCCCCAAGCAAGGTTCCCACCCCAAACCCGGCGGAGATAATGCCCCAGGAAATTGGCCCGCCTAATTGAGACCGTGCCACCGCCGGACCAATCAGGCCAAATACTGCCTCCATGGCAGCAACTACCAGCGAAAACTGTACGACGATGGTCCACAGCCATTTGTGAGAGATAAATTCATCCCAGCCGAGACGCATGTCCTTCAATATCGTCGCCTTTTCAGTTGGTACCTGTTGTCGCGGCTTCAGGCTGAGGATCAACAATGCTGAAACCGCGAATGAAATTCCGTCAATGGCCAGCGTCCACCCCGCACCTACCGTGGCGACCAATACACCCGCAAGTGCCGCGCCCAGGGTAATGGCAGAATTTCGCGCAATACCCAGAATCGCATTGGCAGCCTGGAGATCTCGTTTCTCTACCATCTGCGGGATAAAACCGGTGGCCGCCGGGGTGCCCATTGCCGCGGCCAGACCATTGACCAGCATCAGCGCAGTCAGGCTCGGCACGGTCGCGTTACCGGTCAGGAACAGAGCGGCAATGGTCAGTTGGCTGGTGGCAGCCACGGTATCTGCAACAACCAGCAGACGCTGCCTTGAAGTCCTGTCTGCCAGGGCTCCACCGAAAAGAATCATCGCGATCTGGGCGACGATTGGGGCAGCGATGACGAAGGATGCATCCCGGGTGGAACCCGTCAAATCCAGAACTCCAAAAGCCATGGCGATGGGTGCCATGGCGGTGCCGGAGTAGGAAATCAGGTAGGCGGCGAACAGCTTTGCAAAGTCCGGCCGCCGCAGCAGCGCTAATCCGCCGCGGATTCCGTCCGACGAGGCACTGTTCTTTTCGGTTTCGTCCGCAACACCGCTCATTGACCAGGGATCCAGTTCATCAGTTCAAAGCATGACCCAAATAGCTAGAAAATCTGATTTAATAGCGCTTTTATTTTTGCGGGTCATTGTATGTGGTTCAGTCGAATAGCGCAGAGCTTCAGGTGCGCTTCGATTTGTCGATTCTTATTCTATCTTCCCATGGTCATGCTTCCAACTTTCGCATTGGCGGACAGAGACCAGACTGAACAATGGACGATGAATCTTTATGTCGAAAATGATCTTTTCTCCGAGACTGACCAGGACTATACCAGCGGATTGCGCATCGCCTGGGTTTCCCCGGATCTCAGCAACTATTTGGACGACCCGATTCTGCCCTCGTGGCTGCGTTATGTGAACGAGCGACTCACCTTCTTTCACGAAACCCGTGACGGTCTGCAGCGCAATGTCACTTTTTCCATCGGCCAGACGATTTACACACCAAAAGATCTGGCCCAAAGAACTCTTATTCCTGACGATCGACCTTACGCGGGCTGGCTGTTTACCAGCGTGGGCTACCAGACTCGCAAAGACGACCAACTGGACACCCTTGAGGTTCGCCTTGGCATGATTGGTCCGGCAGCCAAGGGAGAAAAAACCCAGGATTTTATCCATGAGGTGCGTGGGTTTGAAAAGTTTCAGGGCTGGGACAACCAGTTGCACAATGAACCCGGACTCATTTTCCTGTGGGAACACAAACGCAAGTACAAACATCTTTACAACGACAATTCCCGATTCGGCTACGACCTCATCGGGCATAGTGGTGTCGCCCTCGGCAATGTCCGCACCTATATCAATGCGGGCGGCGAGTTCAGACTTGGCTGGGCGATTCCGGAAGACTTCGGCACCTCTGCAGTGCGCCCCGGTGGTGACAACAGCACCCCGTCTGCCACCTGGGATCCTCGTCTGACCACGCGAAAAAAATGGGGCGGGCACCTTTTCATTTCGTTCGATGGAAGACTGATAGCAAGAGACATATTCCTTGACGGCAATACCTTCAGGGACAGTCATTCCGTTGACAAAAAGTCTTTCGTCGCAGATGCAGCCGTGGGCTTCAGCTTTATATACGGGGGCGCCAAAGTCTCTTATGCGCAGATCTTTCGCAGTCGGGAGTTTTCCCTGCAAAAAGACGCGCATTCCTACGGCTCACTCGCGTTCTCGTATACCTTTCGATAGGCACTCACCATAAACCAATCGTTTGTTGGAACTCTTATATGACAATTGATCTGGAGAAAACGTTATGACCATTCTGGTCTCCGGTAGCGCCGGTCATCTCGGTGAGGCGCTGGTGCGAACGTTACAGGATCTGAACCAGGATGTGGTCGGCGTAGATCTGCTTGCGTCTCCTTATACCACGCACGTCGGATCTATCGTCGATCGCGACTTTGTGTCCGGGGCCATGCAAGGGGTGGAGACGGTCTACCACACCGCCACGCTGCACAAGCCGCATGTGGCGACTCACACCAGGCAGGAATTTATCAACACCAATATTTCCGGCACGCTAAATCTCCTGGAGGAGGCGCTTGACGTGGGTGTGAAAGCCTTCGTATTCACCAGCACCACCAGCTTGTTCGGTGACGCACTCAGACCACCACCGGGAACCCCGGCGACCTGGGTGACCGAGAAGGTGTCTCCCATCACCCGTAACATTTACGGCGCAAGTAAGTCCTCTGCCGAGGAACTATGTTTTCTTTTTCATCGCCTGCACGCGCTGAACTGCATCATATTGCGCACTTCTCGATTTTTTCCGGAAGAAGACGATGACAAATCCAAACGCACGAGTTTCACCGACGAGAACATCAAGGCGAATGAATTCCTGTTTCGCCGCGTGGAACTCGAAGACGTGGTCAACGCCCACCTGCTGGCTGCCAGCAAAGCAAGTGATCTGCAGTTCGGTCGTTACATCATCAGCGCTACCACGCCCTTTAATCGGGCTGATCTGCCCCGCTTGAATATCGATGCGCCGAGCGTTCTGAATGAGCGCATGCCGGTCCACAAGGATCTGTACCAGCAACTGGGCTGGCAGATGTTTGACCAGATCGACCGCGTTTATGTCAATGCAGCGGCTCGACAGGATCTCGACTGGAAACCGAAATATGACTTCGCCTACATCCTTGAATCACTGCAACAAGGGTCATTCCCGAGAAGCGAGCTAACCCGTCTTGTGGGCGTGAAGGGTTACCACAGCGAAACCTTTTCAGAAGGTCCTTACCCGGTATAACGTTTTTTTTCTGCTATCATCGAAGTCAGAAGTCTTGGTCGGGGCAGACCTATCACAATTACGCTGTTGATATTTGGATTAGTATTGCTCATCGCTGGTGGCGCATGCATGGTCCGTGGTGCGTCAGGACTGGCGGAGACCTACGGTGTACCACCACTGGTCATTGGCCTGACGGTGGTCGCCTTTGGCACCAGCGCACCGGAACTGGTGGTCAGTATCATGGGAGCGTTGAGGGGCGAAACTGAACTGGCCTTTGGCAACATTGCCGGGTCCAATATTGCCAATATCGCGCTGGTCCTCGGTACCTGTGCAGTCATCTTTCCCATTGCCATTGAAGGCCAGATTATTCGCCGGGAACTGCCGCTGCTACTGCTGGCCACCACCGTGTTGCTCGTCATGACACTCGACCCCTTTCTGACAGCAAGCCAATCCCTGCTGGACCGCTCCGATGCGGTCGTCATGCTGCTGTTGTTTGGTATTTTTGTGTACATCACCAGCATGGACTTTTTTCAGCAACGGCTCGATCCCCTGGCGACCACCATCAATAACCTGCCCCTGTCCTCGCACAGCGAACGCAGGACCAACTGGATACTCGTCGGAGTCGGTGTAGTGGGCCTCGCCTGGGGTGGTCAGTTAACGATTGATCACGGCGTTGCCCTAGCAGCGTCCCTTGGTGTCCCGGAAGTGATTATCGGCCTGTTGGTCGTGGCAGTTGGTACCAGTATGCCGGAGCTCGTTACCTCGGTTATCGCCGGTTTCAGACGGGAAGCGGATCTGGCGGTCGGCAACGTCATCGGCTCCAATATTTTCAACAGTATGTTTGTCCTGCCGATCGGCGCACTGGTGCAACCCCTGGCGATTCCTCCGGGGGGCGAACTGGACATTTTTATCGCGCTTCTGCTCGGCGCGGCCTTGATCCTGATCTTTTTCCTGGGCCGGTCTGTGATGAGTCGTTCAGTGGGTGGCGTGTTGCTGATCAGCTACTTCACTTACATGACACTCAGGGTCAGCCTCAGTTAAAACACCTGGACAGGCTTCATCTGTTGACACCGGATGACTCCTCGACAACCCCATCGTAGTCCGCGCCGTGTTCAGAAATTTCAATTACCTCGTGGCTGGTCTTGGGGATATCACGGAATGGCTTGAAGTATTTCCGCGAGATTTTGTGTAGTGAAGTGCGCAGCAACACCCAGCCCGCAAAAATTCCCAGCACGATTGCCGAGACGATAAACAGTCCCGCACTTGAGAACCCCATTGCCTTTGCAATCAATATCGGACCGACCACAGCGCCGAGGCTGTTCATTATTAGAATCACACTGCCAACCTCAATCATGGGCAGTTCGGTATTGTCATTGGCCTGCGCGAGACAGATGGAATAGATGGGGAATGTCGCGCCACCGAACAAGAACATGCAGAAGTAAGTGGCCATGGAATTTTCGCTGCCCGTGAACGCAGCGCCCGTGCACACCAGCGCACCGAGAAGCGCAAGCCCGGCAATAACCAGGCGTCGATCATAGTGATCAGACAGACGACCTACCGGCATTTGCATTAGAACCCCACCGAGCAATGTCACCGCCATAAAAGTACCGATCTGCTCAACCGAGAGCGCCTTGGCAACGAGTGGACCCAATGCCCAGAATCCCGCGGTCACCGTACCGCCAACAAATGCGCCGATCACCGCCACATGAGAGGCGTCATATACAGCCTTCAGTTTAAAGCCTACTGTCGGGATCGGCGCCGGATTGGAACTGCGACTCAATCCAACCGGCAGCGCGCCAAGCGCTAACAGGATGGCACCGGCGATGATCATCGCCCTGAAATCCTGGCCATCGACAACCAGCAACTGTCCTATGCCGATAGCCACCAGTGTCAACACGGTGTAAACCGACAGTACAAAGCCGCGGTTCTCGCGGGTGGTTTGTTCGTTCACCCAGCTTTCGATCACCATGTATAAACCGGAAATCGCCCAGCCAGTAACGGACTTCGCAATCAGCCAGACGACAAAAGCTTCACTTAATCCGAGCACCAGCAAGGCTGAGGTCGCCGAGGCGGTGAGCACCGTAAACACCCGCACGTGACCAACCCTGGAGACGAGCTTTGGAATGGTCAGGCAACCGATGATTAACCCGGCGAAGTAAGCCGAACCCACGTAACCGATGAGATCCGTTGACCAGCCCAGTTGGTCTGCATAGATGGGGCTGAGCGTTAATTGCAGGCCATGGCCAATGAGCAACACAACCAGGGATGTGAATAAGGCGAGCAGCGATTTGAATACGACGACCATGGGCGCCTAAGGTAGCGATTTTCACCCTCAGGTCAATCTAATCTTTCCAAATCAGGCTTTTACTTTTGCCGCGGCGGCAAACTGAAGTGCAGGATAATAAAAGCGATTAATGCGGAGGCGACAGATCCAATCAACACACCCAGGCGATCGCCCCCGGACACATCCGCACTGTTGTGTTCGAAGGCGAGGCCCGCGATGAACAGACTCATGGTAAAACCGATACCGCAGGCGAAGGCAATACCGACCATCTGTGACCAGGTAACTCCTTTTGGCAGGGTTGCGATACCCACTAGCAACGCCAGTCCGACAAACAACAGCACCCCAACAGGTTTGCCAATCACCAGGCCCGCCATGACCCCCAGGGTGATCGGGTTAGCCAGATCCTGCAGTGACATGCCGGAAAGCGCGAGCCCGGCGTTGGCAAAAGCGAAAATTGGTAATATGGCGAACGCCACGGGCCCGTGCAGGTCCTCTTCGAGTAAGCGCAATGGCGAACCACCTTTTTCATCCCGCATGGGCACACAAAAAGCGATCAACACACCCGCGAGTGTCGCATGCACTCCTGATTTGAGCACGGCAACCCACAAAACTATGCCAAGCAGCACATAGGCAGAGACTTTGGTCACCCCCAGCCTGTTCATGGCAAGGGCAGTGACGAGCGCCACAGCACCGATACCCAGTGCGCTCACCGACAGGTCTGCCGAGTAAAAGATCGCAATAATTACGATCGCCGCAAGGTCATCGAAGATGGCCAGGGTGAGTAAGAATACCTTGAGCGTCGTCGGTACCCGTTTGCCAAACACTGTCAACAATGCCAGTGCAAATGCGAT
>JAJFKA010000181.1 GCA_021773555.1 Gammaproteobacteria bacterium | reverse complement strand
GTCTCGGTGTATCGGGATTTCTTCATTGTCGTTCTCCTTGTGTGGCAGTTTACGCGGGAGAACTCTAGATCGAAATGGGACTATTTTAGGGGAGGCTTACATATTATGGTAGTCCCCCCTGAATGTAGTTGCACTCAAAAGTAGGATTTTCCACTATAGTTTGACGAGGAGAACCTAGAGTAGCAGAGATAGAGTCTGACATGAGTGAACAGTACAAACAGACGACCACGCAACTGACCGATGTAAAAAAGCTAGTTCAAGAGGCTCAAGATCTCCACGAGAAATTGATCCGAGAAGTGATTTCCAAGCTGGAGAAGTCTTCGATCAGTGGGGTCAAAATACAGCTACTGGGCGTACTATTCCTGTCCTACGGATCCTGTATGGCTATATCCCCTAATAGCACATATGAGCCCCTCGCTGGCGCGACAGGCGTTTTGCTGATCAGTTTCTTTTCTAAACACAATCAACAACCTCAACTAAACTATTGGCGCATTCCCGGTAAAATTTTTGGAATGCCCGTCGCTCCAACACCGCTTCCTTCGTGGAGAAACCAGTTTTCTTTTTCGGATTCTTTGGACCAGTAGATTTACCGCCGTGAAACCGGCATCTCCCGTTCCTCATCGCAAAGTGACCGCAAGGATGCCCAGGACGTGTCAGTCACCTAGAAAATACTCTGTGAAAGATTAATTCGAAATGAAATTCATTCACCTTTTCCGCATCCCCTATCTTAAGACAAACACAATCGGTCCTCCTCCATAGTGGCGGCATTTCACTGCATGGAGATGATCCTCAGAATGAATCGCGATCAAAGTTGAAAATACTCAAATGTAGCGTACCCTGAAATATTTCAGGAGATCACCATGACAGCCATAAAAATAATCTTTGTCCTGTTGCTGATTTACTTAGGCTCGATCGTGATTTTCGAATCAAGACTCGGTTATTCACAGCCGCAAAACGACAACACACTGGTACTGACAATGGTTGATGGTGAAGGCGAGGTGTACCAACGTGTGCTGCGCCGAATAGAAGTGGATGGCCGGGCCTATGTCGCCGTCAACCACTGGCCGCGAAGCTGGTACTACCGCGTCCTCGATTTTCCGGAGGTCTCGGTGACCTATGACGATGTCTCCTTTGATGCTACCGCGGTTCCCGTCACAGATGATGATGAAGCCGCAGAAATTGACAAGACAAGACCGCTCGGGCTCGCCTTTCGTATCCGAACGGGATTTCCGCCCAGATACTTTGTCAGGCTTGATCCTAAACTCCAGGATAGCGCGATGACTTCCTGGCCGATAGAACTGGAAAGCGCGGATGAAGTTGCTGATATCAAACTGTTAGACGACGCGGTTGTTAATGTCAGCAATTTGGTGACGGAATGTGCCGAGACCGGAACACTGACGCAGGACCAATGCCGCTGCCAATACCAGGATGAGATCGTGCAGGCGGAATCAGTTTTTACGCAAACAATCGAAAAACATCCTGACTGGTCCGGGCAATCGATCCTCTGGTGGAAGGACGAATCAAAAGCCTACTCCTACAACCTTAATATGCAGGGTCTGGAGCGACAATTCACCCAGGATTGCCCCTGACGGATCATAGTTGTCGCGATAGCAACGATCCGATTCAGCACTTGGATTGGATGCAAACCAGGAACTGGGCCAGCTTGATTTGCCGAGTTACCGGGCAACCAAAAACGCAATCAACAGTCTCGTGGTAGCAGAAATACAGGCAGCACGGGCAGCAGTGGCCGAGCGACAATAGTGTCAGGCCAGGCGGTCTTCAGGCGTGGAGTACGAGCGGTCCGGGATTGCCAAGTCTCAGGCTCCCCGCGTACTGCAAAGCCCATCACCGAATTTGCAACGCCACGAAATCAGTTTACTGTAACGTCTGGTCAATCAACCGACGGTGCTTATGGCAATCCGAATCGAACATCAGTTCAACGCAAACGCGACCGCCCTGTGGGGCATTGTTGGGGTACCCGATCGTATCGACTGGGTACCTGGCGTTACTGAATGTACTTTCGATGGTGAAGTGCGGCGTCTTGTAATGCCCGGTGCCGGGCAGATCGCGGAACGCATTCTGCTTCATGACGATAAAAATATGCGCCTCCAATACAGTTGTATCGAATCCACACCGCCCCTGACGAGTCACCTGGCCACAATCCAGGTACAACAACGTGATCACGATTCATGTTTGATGATCTGGGAGACCGAGGTCGAACCCGCTGCCGTTGCGCCATATATCAAACAAAGTATGCAGGGGTGTCTGGAGCGGCTTGAAGCCCTGCTGAATCAGGACCAGTCCGATTAGTTCGGGTACGCGTCCCGAGATTGATCAGTTCAGGTATCCAGGGCACAACACTTAAGTCTAAATATCCCGTAATTTCTGGATACCGTTAAAATCTTCGATCATGGCCATAAAACGCGGTTGAGTGACATCCCAGATTGAATCGTTCACCTCATTTCTGAAAAAGAAGTTGCCAATCATCGCAACAAATCCCCAGATGGTGCACGTGGCCAGGCCAATATCATCCAGAAGTTCTGTTCTCGAATAATCGATACCGTGCTCTGCAAGTACGTCAAGATAGGCATCAAATAACTCATCCTGGCAGTTTCGGCGGATGTCCACATCCATGGACTGCTTGAAGAAATACATCAGATCGTAGGCGGCAGGGCCTCGTGCCATGAGCTGCCAGTCGTAAAAACGCGGCAGATCGCCTTTAAACGCGATATTCTCAATTCTCGGATCGCAGTGGATCAGTGTCGTTGGCAAAAGTTGTAGCAGGCGAGTCACGTCAGTATATTTAGCGAGCGCCATGTCCACATGGTCAACGTAGGTCGGGAGCAGATCATGACCCCAGTTATCCTGAATCTGCGGAGCACCGGCAACCAGCAACGGCTGATAGAGGTCACCGTAATCTGAAAACGCGGGTGCCCAGTCCATCTGATCAGTCTTGCCCCAGTACAACGCATGATGGGCCGCCAGGGCCTTAAAACACTGCAGCGCATCAGCCCGGGACACACCATCTACCTGGTTCACAAAGCGGCAGCCATCAAGGTCCTCCATAATTAACAGGTAATCATCGGTGCTTCGATCACTGCAACTATAATAGTGTGCCGGAGGTGCCGTGGGCGACTCATGGCTGCAGTGTTTGTAAAACTGGGACTCTCGCTCGTAGGCACGCAGTCCGTTACCGGTCCGGCGGGAGCCTTCCTCGGTAGAGGGAAACTTTGCAATCATGGTTGCGGGGAGATCGATGCTCGCTTTCGAATACGACGGTGTGATGCGAAACAGGAAACTGAGGTAACCGAGGTCTGCACCCACCGGCTCGATCTTGAAGTCCACAATCGCATTGTCGCCGGAAAGCAATCCAGTTTCAGTTAAAGCCTCGTTCAGCCAGTTCGTCGTTATGTCTTCGCTCGTCCTGGGAATCGCGCTCATGACAAACCCTCAAGCATGGTTTCGAATCATCATACTGCCATCACCACGGATCAGGCAATGTTCCTCACTGCATCAGTGACACAGCATTCGCAGAGACAAACCACTCGCTCGGTCAATGTGAAAGACGAACATCTATTCTGGCGCGTTTTTTGACTTACATCAGTGCGAGGACACTTAACAAGCATACTATCTGATACACCCTGACGATTATTAGGCGCTTTTATTGCCTTAGCTACCTGTGGCGGTACGGTTCGCTTTCACGGTTGCTATTGCAAGCCTGGACAAATTAGCAAGGGAGCAGAACGATGGAATTAAGAGAAGTACTGGGAAGAAGACGATCGATTCGATTTGTCCGACCCTACAAAACAGTCGAGCCTGAAAAAATCCAGATGATGTTTGAGGCAGCAAGGATTGCCTCGCACTGGGGAAACGTGCAATCGCTCGGTGCTGTCGCCGTCCACAGAGAATCTGCATCCCAGGCAGTACTTGATTCTCTGGAAGCAACCATCGTTGGCTGGCAAATCAAAGTTGCTCCCGTCGTCATCGTCTGGTACATCGACCCGGAAATGGTCGAGGAACAATCAGACCGGCTACGTCAATTAATCGATGTCGGTGCGCTTGGCTTTGGTACGAAAGAGGAACGGACGAGCGCACTCGAAGAGCAACTGATCCCGGTCTTCTCAGGCATAAAGGAAAATCTGAAGGCACCCGGACTGGGCGAAATCGACTGCGGCCAGGGTATCGCCCAGGCAACGTTAATGGCATACGAACTCGGGTTAGGCACCTGTTGCCTCGGGTCACCCTTTGGTGAGCGAATGTTCAAGGCTATCGGTATTCCAGACCACTGCCGATTTCTGCTGTTGCAAACTGTCGGATATCCCGCCGAACACTGGGAGGCAGGAGGCCAGCGCCCGCGTCAGGAATTCGGCCGCCTGTTCAAAATGAACTCCTATGACCAGGCTTATCCACGAAGCGACACTGTGGTCGAGGAGCTCAAACGGGACAAGATGTTTACCCGCCCGGCGCCGCTGCCGGAGCGAGAGGCGGAGCTTGAGTACCTGCAACGCGCATTTGATATCGAGCCACCCGGACTGTTGTAACCACTGACTGAAAAGTAACGCAAAGATTATTGAGGATCACCCTATGAAAATGAACGCTTATGTGGCTGGTGTTGGCATGACACCTTTCGGAAAATTTCTCGACAAAGGCCTGAAAGCGATCGGCGCCGAGGCTGTCAACAGCGCCATTGCCGATGCCGGGATGGTCAACAGTGATATAGAAGCCGCATGGGTAGGCAACGCCGCCGCAGGACTCGTCACCGGCCAGGAATGCATCCGCGGGCAGGTGGTGCTGCGTACTGCTGGCATCGGAAAAATTCCCATCATCAACGTCGAAAATGCCTGCGCGAGTGCGTCGACCGCCTTCAACCAGGCATGTGCCATGGTCAGCGCGGGGCTCTATGACGTGGTGTTGGCCGTGGGTGTTGAAAAGCTTTATGACCTGGACAAGAAAAAATCGTTCTCAGCATTTTCCGGTGCGGTCGACGTGGAAGCCATGGCAGAAATTATGGAGAACCTGAAAAAGAATGCGGCCAGGTCCGGTGCCGCAAAAGCTTCTGCGGGTGCGGGAGAAAACAGGTCCATGTTCATGGACATCTATGCCTCCGCGGCACGGGCTCATATGCAAGCCTACGGCACAACCGTCGAGCAGTTTGCGGGAGTTTCAGCTAAAAATTCATTCCATGGCAGTCTGAACATTCGCGCTCAATTCAGAGAAGCACTCAGCATCGAGGATGTCCTGGCAGCGCCCATGATCGCAGAGCCACTTACCCGGCCAATGTGCTCTCCCATCGGCGACGGCGCGGCTGCCGTTGTCATCATCAGCGAAAAGAAAAAGCGGGAATTGGGCCTTGGCAATGCCGTGCGGGTCCTGGCCAGCGCACTTCACTCCGGCTGGGACAGGGCACCCGGAGAAGCGGGCGTTGCAGAATACGCCTGTCAACGGGCCTTTGAGGAATCGGGCGTTGGTCCCGACGACCTGAGTGTTGTAGAACTTCATGATGCTTCCGCCCCCGCCGAAATTATGGCGTACGAGTCGCTCCAGTTATGCGCCAAAGGGGACGGTGGAAAACTTATCGCGGATGGATCCACCAGGCTGGGCGGACGATTGCCGGTCAATACCAGCGGTGGGTTACTGCGCAAGGGGCACCCGGTGGGCGCAACCGGTATTGCCCAGATTGTTGAACTCACCGAGCAATTGCAGGGTCGGTCCGGTCAGCGCCAGGTGGAAGGCGCCAGAATCGCGCTGGCCCACAATGGTGGAGGCTCCCTCGGGACCGATGCCGCCGCCTTGTGCGTCACCATCCTGGGTAAATAGCAGTATGTCTCCTCGAAATGAGATGATTCTGGCCAATCTGATCGCCGCCCGGGCGGAACAAAAACCCGATCTTGATGTGCTGACCTTCGAAGGTGCCGGAATCAGAGCGGATGTGGTTCGAACCTACCAGGATCTCTGGGAAAATGGCAATCGAATCGCGAAGGGGCTGATTGATCGCGACATGCAGCCCGGTGACCGGTTCGCGCTGCTTATGCGTAACCATCCTGAATTTGTCGATACTATGGTGGGCGCTTCAATATCAGGAACCGTGTTTGTTCCCATTGATCCACGAACCCGGGGTGCGAAGCTCGCCTACACGCTCAATAACTCCCAGTGCAAAGGCATTGTTGCTGCGGATTACGCGCTCGATCACATTGTCGCCATCAGGGACCAGCTGACTTACCTCGAGTGGATCTGGGTGCTCGACACTGACGAGGTTTCGGCATTGAGCCATGATTCGATCAGTGATGCAGAACCATTGCAGGCAGTCCTGGATGCGCCCTACTCGGCGATTGACATTCGCGTCAAAACGGGGCGGGAACCGTTTGAGATCATCTACACCTCAGGCACCACGGGTGACCCCAAAGGCGTGGTCCGATCGAACGAGTCTTATGGCGGCGCAACCCTGTTTGGCGGTCTGGTTGGATTTAACGAGCATGATCGGCCCTATACCGGATTGTCGCTGACCCACGGCAATGCCCAGTTCATGACGCTCGGACCAACCCTGGGCATGGGCCTGCGGTCCGTATTCAGCCGCCAATTTACGAAGTCCCGACTGTGGGACATTACTCGACAGTACGGAAACACCGTGTTCAACCTGCTCGGAGGCATGGCGATGGCCATCTATTCCGAACCTGTGAAGGCCAACGATGCCGATAATCCGGTTAATTTCGTGGTCAGCGCGGGTATGCCCATCGGTATCTGGGAGCAATTCGAGCAAAGGTTCAAAGTGAAAATTCTCGAGTGTTATGGCGCCATCGAAGGCGGCATGGCTGTGAAACCTATCGGAGTCGGACCCATTGGCAGCTTTGGGAAGCCTCCACCCTCCTCCGAAATGCGCATTGTTGATGACAACGACAACGAATGTCCAGCCGGCGTCATGGGCGAACTCGTTAGCAGACCAGCGGCGGGAGACCAGCCTGAAGTTGAATACTTTGGTAACAAGGATGCATCGAATAAGAAAACCCAGGGGGGATGGCTGCGCAGTGGTGATGTCTGCCACCGTGATGAGGATGGCTGGCTTTACTTCGATTATCGAAAGGGTGGCGGCATTCGTCATAACGGTGACTTTATCAACCCGGGATTTGTTGAGGGCGTGCTTGGCGCGTGCCCCTCGATTACCGATGTTTTTGTGTATGGAGTTCCAGCGAAATCAGGCTCCCCCGGTGAGAAAGATGTCGTCGCCGCAATCGTTGCGGTAGATGACGCCACATTTGATCCTCAGGATGTGTTCTCCCAGTGCAGAACCGATTTGGAAGCAAACTTCATACCCACCTACCTGCAACTGGTTGATGAAATTCCCAAAACCGCATCAGAAAAACCCCAGGAGCGATTTTTGCTGGATCAGTTTGCTGAGGATGCCGCCAACATTTACATCGAGACGCGATAAATCTTTTTACTTGACAAGCAAGGAGCAACACCGTGACAACTGAATTGTTCAACGAAGTACTCAGTGAGACAGAAGTAGCGGTCAGGGATACCTTGCGGCGGTTCGCTGAAGAGGTTATGCGGCCCATCGGCAAAGCGTTGGATCAACTGACTCCCGATGAGGTCATCGCAAAAAACTCACTGCTCTGGGAGGCACACAGTAAGTACAACGAACTTGGCATCGGCATGTTTACCCAGGACGACTCCCTTGGTCCGGTCGAGGGCGCGCGCCTGACTGCACTGGCATCTGAAATGCTCGGCTGGGGGGACACCGGACTCGCGATCAGTCTTTCTGTCTCCGGCATGCCCATCAATCTCGCCCAGATTTCCGGAGACCCGAAACTCATTGAACACTACTGCCGCGGTAAGGTTGGTTGCTGGGCAATCACCGAACCCAATCACGGCAGCGACATTGTTGATTTCGGCGCAGTCGGCAGCGAGGGCAATTCGCCACGTCGCGGCGACTGTGTCGCCAGACGTGATGGTGATCACATTGTCATCAACGGACAAAAATCCTCCTGGGTTTCCAACGGCACCATCGCCCAGATGGCGGCTCTGTATTGTGCCTATGAAGATGAGCATGGCATGCTCGGCGGCGGTGTTTTTCTGGTGCCGCTTGATACCAATGGGGTCAGTCGCGGCAAGCCCACCAACAAAATCGGCCAACGCCCGCTGAACCAGGGCGAGATTTTTTTCGACAGTGTGACAATCCCGTTGAACCATATGATCGGTGGGCACGAGCAGTACACTCCAATGCTGGAGGCGACACTGACCAGCGCCAATGGCGGCATGGGGTCGCTGTTTTGCGGACTTGCCCGCGCCGCCCTGGAGCATGCCGTCGACTATGCGAAAGAACGGGTGCAGGGAGATAAGCCAATCTTCCAGCACCAGGCAGTTAAAAGCCGTCTGTTTGAAATGTTCAGGAAGGTGGAGGCAGCGCGGTCACTTAACCTGAAAGTTGTCACTCACAATGCCGTCAATCCCAAACTGGAACTCGCCATTGCCAGCAAGGTCACTTCAACCCGAACGGCCATGGAAGTGGCGACTGAGGCGCTGAGCATTTACGGAGGCGCCGGGATCACGCGAGAAAATCCCATCGAAAAGCTGATGCGTGATGCGAGTGTTTCGGTGATCGAAGATGGAGAAAATACCCTGCTCGGTCTGGTAGCTGCGGATCGTCTCTAAGACACCCTGGATGGAACAACTCGAAAATGTGCGTCGAGAGTATCACTATGGCAGCTTGTCGCGTGAAGACCTCGATCCTTCGCCGTTTGCCGAATTCGATCACTGGATGCAACAGGCGATGGCTGCTGGTATCCAGGACCCGACGGCGATGTCGATTGCCACTGTTGGTATGGATTATCGACCCTCTCAGCGTACTGTACTTTTAAAGCACAGTGACGACCGTGGCCTGGTTTTTTATACCAATCTTGAGAGTCGCAAATCACTGGAAATCGCACACAACAATCAGGTCAGCATTCTGTTCCCTTGGTTTGCCATGGATAGACAAGTCAGCGTTGAGGGGCGGGCTGAACGACTCGATGCGCGATCCGTTTTGAAATACTTTCTAACCCGACCCAGGGATAGCCAGATTGCGACCTGGGCATCTTCACAGAGTCGCAAACTCGATTCCCGGGCGTTACTCGAAGCAGAATTTTTCAGAATGAAAACAAAATTCCAGGACGGAAAAATTCCACTACCTGCTTTCTGGGGTGGTTATCGCATCGTTCCTGATCGATGGGAATTCTGGCAGGGAGGCGAGCATCGCCTGCACGACAGATTCGAATACCGTCGCAAAAAAAATTCCTGGACGATCAGCCGTTTGGCACCTTGAGGACCAGCCAACACGGCCCCTCAATCAAGCCGCATCCATATCCGCAAGGCGTTGAATTAATTCTTCAATGCGCGTGCTGTACCCCCACTCGTTGTCGTACCAGCTAATCACTTTGGCCATCCTGGAATCAATAACCTGGGTAAGTCCCGCATCGAAGATACTGGAGTGACTGTTACCGATGATATCACTCGAGACAATGGGTTCATCGCAGTACTCCAGAATCCCCTTAAGCTCATTGTCAGCCGAATGTTTCATAGCGGCATTGATCTCCGCCACAGTGACATCTTTGAGCAATTCCACCGTGAGATCGACCAGGCTGCCATCCGCAACCGGTACGCGCATCGCAAGCCCATCAAGCTTGCCCGCCAGCTCCGGCATCACCTGTCCTATCGCGCGCGCGGCACCGGTGGAAGTCGGCACGATATTCGTTGCGGCATTGCGTGAGCGACGCATATCACCTTTGTGGGGTGCATCGATCAATCGCTGATCAGAGGTATAGGCGTGTACCGTGGTCAGTAGTCCGCGCTTGATACCAAAATGCTTGTGTAAAACACTGGCAATGGGCGCGGCACAGTTTGTGGTGCAACTGGCATTGGATATCAACCGGGCATCCGGCGTGATCACATGGTCATTGACGCCCATGACCACCGTGCTTTTTAGCTCATCCTTGGTAGGCACTGTGAGGATCACCCGCCGGGCACCGGCATCCAGATGTTTTTGCAGATCTTTGGTTGTTCTAAAGGCGCCGCTCGCTTCGACAACATAATCAACTTCCAGAGATTTCCAGGGTAACTTCGCCGGGTCTGGTTCCGACAACACCTGAAAGGGATCTCCGTTAACCGTCATGACATCACCCGTCAAATCGACACTCCCGGACCACTTCCCATGGATGCTGTCATACTTAAAGGCGTAAGCCAGTTGCTCCGGGCTGGAGAGATCATTCACCGCCACGACATCATAGTGTCCACGCAGTTTGGCAATCCGAAGCACTGTTCGTCCGATTCGGCCGAATCCGTTAATTGCGATCCTTGGTAACGCCATACTTAAATCTCCCTGATAGGTTGAAGCATTATGGGGGGGTTTACCGCTTATTCAACCAGGCGAATTTTCTCCGGATACTGCGCTGCCAGCCGCCTGGCTTCCCCGCCACTTTTATAAACAAAATCGCACTGGTGAGCTCCCACTGCGATTGATCCGCTGCGCTGCAAACCCTGGGCACCGAGGTCACTCATCACATCGTCCGTCGCACACATGTAAGGCACCAGGTCCATGGCATCATGTTTCGAAAATAAGGTGCAGATGGCACAGGACCGAACGTTCATGCCCCAGTCCACTTCTTTGTGATCACCCTCATACACCTCGAACACAAATTCACCGGGTTTCGCATCGGACTGCGACTGGAGCGCTGCATCGGCCAGTCGCCGGGGGGGCTTCATTGTGACGGGTTGAGCTGCAGGAACCTGCCGCGCAAGCAGTGCAAGCACCTGGTTTCCGAAAGCATGCACATCCACACCTCTCCCTCTCAAGGCAAGGTATACCGCCAGCATAGCGCTGCAGAAAAACATCGAATTTGCCATGGCGTGTTGTGGATTTTCGACATAAGGCATCTCGGGAATCAGTTGATCGAAAAAAACGGTGGCGTCCTCAAGAGTCGCAGCGACATCCGAGGTAAAAATTTCCACGAGTTGTTGATCACCGTTGATCATCTGCTGAAAAAATCCCCTGACGACTTCCTCATCTTCTGCACTGTTCATTCGTTATTGACCTCCCGCATCATTGTCTGAAACTCCGGCAAAATTACCTCAAATCCTGTTGTAAAACCATGGCAGTAGCTGAGCATTTTGACTTTTCAGCGGGATGCGGGCATATTCATAGCTATCTAATAGATAGCATCCTATCAATCTATGTCGAACCAGCAACAGGAATTCATCTCGGCCCTGTTCAACACCAGAAATCGGGTTCGTTTTTCCATGGATGATCGTTTTAAACCCATGGGTATCACTGACGCGACCTGGCGAACTCTTTTCTACCTTGAACAACACGGGGATGGCATATCACAAAAAGAACTCGCCCGGGTCATGGGCATCGAGGGTCCCAGCCTGGTGCGCCTGCTGGACAATCTGCAGCAGAAAAAACTGATCAGCAGAAAACCCAGCAAACAGGATCGTCGCAGCAAGACTATCCACCTGACCAGCAACGCCTTGAAGCAGCTCGACTCGCTGCATGCGGTGGCCGCAGATGTTCGCCGCGAGCTATTAACAGACATCAGTGCAGCGGACATCGAGACCTGTCTGAAAGTATTCAGGCATATCCTGGCCGAATCGAACGAGGAAAATAATGATGGCTGAAGCAGACACTAAAATAGCTTCACCCGTGAATGTCATCGCCCTCGCGAGCCTGTTGATCGCGGCCCTCTGGCTTAGCTGGTGGTTCTATGACCGCTCCCTGCATCTTTATGTAACCGACGCCCGAATCACATCCACCATGATCAGTGTCAGCTCACGCATGCCGGGCTGGGTAGTTGATTTCCCGGTGCAGGAAGGCCAGCAGATGAGCAAAGACGAGGTGTTGGTCAGAATCGATACCCGGGATACTGATCTGCGCTTAAACGAGCTTGAAGCAAGCCTGCAGACGGTAGCCTTTGAGTATGCTCGCCTGCAAAGCACACTGGCACTCACCCAAAAGCAGATAAGTTCGGCGATTGCCGTGGCAAAATCTCGTCGTGAGACAGCGCTTTACCGATTGTCTGAGGCCGAGGTCATGCTCACCCAGGCGGAGAACAGTTTTACTCGCGCGGATTCATTGCTAAAACAGAAAATGATGCCAGAAGAGACCTGGGAAGCCCGTCGAGCCGACCGCGACCGGGCCCGGCAGACCAGAAACCGGAGTACCGCAGAAGTCGCCACTTCTGATGCAGAGCTGATTGCAACGGAGATCAGGATTGATGAAATTGGCGTGTTGACCCATGAGCTGGAAATGGTCGGGTCGAAACAGGGCGAGTTGGAGGTACAAAAACGGCGCCTGCAAAACACCCTGGCAGATTTCACAATCAAAAGTCCCATCGACGGTGTCATCGATGAAAGCTTTGTCAATCAGGGTGAATATGTTTATCCGGGACAAAGAATACTCATGATGCACAATCCGGAAATAATCTGGATCAAGGCAAACATCAAAGAAACCAACATCCGCAAACTTGAGCCGGGTGCGCATGTGGAGGTCCATGTGGATGCCTATCCGGATGAGGTATTTGAGGCCAGGGTAAGCACTATCGGAAATGCCGCGACCAGCGCTTTCGCACTCCTGCCCAGCCCCAATCCCAGCGGCAACTTTACCAAGACCACACAACGGCTGGAGGTAAAGATGGCAATCGAAAACCATGAGAACAGGCTCAAACCCGGAATGATGGTCGAACTGAAAATAGACGTGTTGTAACCGTGTCTCCCGTACGCCAGGTTCCGGAGGGTATCGAGGCTTCTGCGAGTGTGCTGGCGATGTTTGAACTGTTCGGCCCGTCCTACGCCTGGTTTGCTGCCATCACCGCGCTACTGGGTGGATTTGCAACCCTTCTGACCGGCACCATTATTAACGTCGCTATCCCTGAGGTGATGGGTGCATTTGGTATCGGTCAGGATGTTGCCCAATGGCTGTCTACCGGATTCCTTGCTGCTGGCGCCATTACGATGCTGCTCACCGCATGGTCCATTGCGGCATTGGGAATGCGCGTTACCTACACGCTTTCCATGTCCGTGTTTCTTGCTGGTTCACTGCTTGGCGGGATTGCACTCACACCAGAAATTCTGATTCTCTCCCGGGTGATCCAGGGTGCCGCGGCCGGCATACTCGGCTCCATGTCCATGGTGATCATCTACCAGATATTCCCGGTGAACCGGCGCGGGATGGCGATGGGGCTGTTTGGCATCGGACAGGTGCTTGCACCTGCACTTGGTCCAGCCCTGGGCGGTTTTCTTATTGACAGTTACAGCTGGCGCTATGTTTTTTTTCTGGCAGTACCATTCGCAGTGATCAGTATACCGATGGCGTTGATGTTTATGCCAAAAAGAGAATCCACGGGCTCTATCCCCCCGCTTGACTGGTTAGGTGTGATCCTGTCCTCAATTTTTCTGGTCTCGTTTCTCGCCGCACTGTCAAACGGTCAGCGCGAGGGCTGGCAATCCGAGACTATCGTGCTGCTATTTGCTTCGGCCTTCATATCCTTCGTATTATTCCTGTGGTGGCAGACAAAATCCCGCCACCCCATGTTGGACCTGTCAGTTTTCGTCTACGGTCGTTTCATCGCCGCTGCGATCGTCAGCGTCGTCATTGGTACCGGCCTGTATGGCTCGACTTTTCTTATTCCCTTGTTTCTACAAACCTTGCAGGGAATTACGCCGACGCAATCGGGCATGATGATGCTCCCTGCTGGATTGGCCATGGCAGCCATGTTTCCATTTGCCGGGGCGCTCAGCGATCGCATTCAGCCGCGCATCGTGATCGCCGCAGGATTGTTATGCTTCGCACTTTCCAGTGCACTGATGCGTCATGTGGACATCAACACGCCCTATGCGCAGATGGCCGTGTGGGCAGTTATTGGGCGCATTGGACTGGCACTGATTTTCCCGAGCCTGAACGCTGCATCACTCGCGACCCTGCCGCTCGCACTGCTTGGCCAGGGCTCAGGGGTTATCAATTTTCTGCGCCAATTGGGTGGTGCGTTTGGCGTCAACCTGCTGTCAATATTTCTGGTACAACGCACCGCGGAACACTCTCAGCTCTACGCTGCTACCCAGGTTTCAACACCCGCGACACTGGAACTTCTTCAAACAATACAGGATATGATTTTTGGTCAGCGCCTGGGTTATCTGCTGCAGTTCGATCCATCATTTGCCTACCTTTCCAGCACGATCTACAGTGCCAGCCTGACCATGGCGTTTCGGGAAGGGTTTATCGTGGTATCGGCCATCATGTTGCTATCCATCATTCCAACCTGCTTTATGAAACTGGACCGATCGGCTGCAAAGCAGTGACCGGACCACGACGGAACGGAAACAGCAGTGACTCGAGTGGTGCGACCTGCGCCGGGTAACCATCCCCTGCATCAAGACCCAGGTGGGCGGG
>JAJFKA010000019.1 GCA_021773555.1 Gammaproteobacteria bacterium | reverse complement strand
GAAAGGGGAGTAGTAAACTTCATCGGTATAGCTGTAGACACCGAACAGTTCGAGATTGGAGCCGCCAGCTAAAGGCCATCGGTAACTTGCCCACGCGGTGTACTTGAGTTCCGGTATCTGCAGTATTTGATTGCCATCGATATTTGATACCAGGCTTTCTACATTCCCAAATAAAGATTCCGGTGAGGTGATAGCTGCCTCGTCTTTGATGAAGAAGTCCCCATCGTACTCACTTGGCGTAAAGCTGAAGTTACCACCGAGAGTCCAGTGATCAGTTGCCAGCCACATAATCTCAGCCTCGACACCGGCAACTTTACCACCAGGCGCCGCCAGTGTTGAGGTGGTGGTACCAGTCGCTCCTCCAGCAACGAGTGGTGGGGTAACCTCGACGGCGACCGTATGAACCTTTTTATAGTCGTAGTAGTAGGTTGAGCCGAAGAATTGCAACGTATCATTGAGGAACGTTGTTTTGTAACCAATCTCATATGCAATTAGTTCTTCTGGTTCGTAGGTAGGGGATTGGCTAAAGAACACGAGGTTATATCCGCCAGCACGTGTACCCGTCGTGGCAGAAAAATAGAGCAGCGTGTTATCAGTGACATTCCAGTCCAGATTGATTCGCCAGGTAACTTCGTCATCCGTACGTTTGAATGGTCGGTATACGCTTAAAGAAACAGGGATACCGCCATTGGTGGCCGTCTCGGTCGGTATGAACTGACCGGGATTATTCGGATCGGGCACGATACCTCCATTGAGCAGATTATATATGGCGAGGTCGAGTCCCAGTGCACCGGAATCCAGGAATGCGCCAGCGACTTCACTGTATCTGAAGAGGTTTTCTTCAGCTTCGATTTTATCTTGAGCAAAACGAAGACCCACGGTGAGAGTGAATACGTCGTTGATATCCCACACGCCTTGAGTATAGGCAGCAAATGCTTCCTTGACCGTTTGGGTGTGATACAGAAGATCGCTGCCAAGAGTAAAATCACCATGCTGGACGTTGAGGTCCGGGTTGGTGCCATCGTCACCGTACCATTGGGCGATATGCAGATTGTTGTTGGCATTTCCATTAGTAAGGGGGCTATTGTTGACCGCATAGTTACTGGCACAGGACGGTGCCGGGTTTGCGACCTGACACAGGGCCCTTGCAGAATGAAGTGTAGCAGTTGGGCCGTTACCGAAGAAGGCGCTCGCTAGTCCTACGTTATCCTGAAAAGGTTCAATGAATCGACGCTCCCCGACCGCCGAGTAGAAATCCCCACGTTGGTCGATGGTTGAGTCATAGAAAAAGATACCTGAGGTAAACGACAGGTTTTCGCTGATATCATAGAACGCCTGAACTTCATGGGACTCATAGACGGCTTCGTGGTTCACATAAAACTGACGATCATGGAACTGACTCGATGTGTTGTCATCATCGGTCGTTCTCCGGTAAGACAGTTTGTTAAAACCATATATGTACTTCAGTTGAAATGTGTCCGTAACATCCCACGCAGCGCTAAACTGAACACCCTGCTGATCAAATTCCTCACGATTCAGGCCATTTGTTGATACACAAACATCGTCACCATCTATGTCACCGGGGAAGACACAGGCATTGAGTCTGTCTGCACTGGCTTGAGATGTCTGGTTAAAGCCATCCATTGATGCGGCAGCGTTCTGGAAACCATCAAATTCGGCTAAATCGATTCCGCCACGATTGTGCTGTGCCTGAATTACCTGCCCGTTCGAAGGATCAACAAAACTGAGAATAGGCTCATCTGCATCATACCAATTCTGGTCGAAAAAATTCGCGATATCGGTGTTTGAAGTATCAATAGCACGGAACCCTGGGACGAGGTGCGTCGTGTCTCTGGTGGCCTGACCGAGTTCATTCAAGATCACGGCGCCTGCACCGTTGGCACCACCAAAAACTCGATCAATTTCCATCTTGTTGGAACGAATATTAAATTCCAGGGTATCAAGAGGTGTGAAATTGAGTTGGAACGCAACGTTTGCAGTGTCCAGACTATCGAGATCGGGTCCTGTACCTGTTTCTTCAATTGTGCCATCACGTTCACGGGAAGCGAAGTTCAAGCGAGCAGACAATAGATTGTCAATTAAGCCTCCATTGACCATCCCATAGACTTCCTGGGTGTCAAAGTTCCCACCGATGGCCTTGAAAGCATAATCAAAGTCCTCGGATGGTTTTTTATAGAGGATGTTGATTGCGCCACCGACCGCGTTACGACCGTAGAGAGTACCTTGAGGTCCTCGGAGCACTTCGACTCGCTGCACATCCCAGAACGTTGCAGCAGTTGCTGTCAGGAGATCCTCCGAATAGACTTCGTTCATATAGGTGGCAACACCCGGGTCCCCACCCAGGGCACGGAAGTTTCGACCGACGCCTCGTATAGTTGCGTCGTAGGGCTGGATCGTCGTGGCAGGAACGAAGTTCTGCAGATCTTCCTGATTACGGATGCCAAAGTCATCAAGCATCTCGGATGTAAATGCTGTGATAGAAATTGAAGTGTCCTGAACTGAGGCTTCCTGTCTTTCAGCCGTAACAATAACTTCTTCAATTCTACGATCGGTTTGTTCTGCGTTGACAACTGCGGGAATTGCCAGGGCAACTCCGATCGCTGTAACGAGTGATAGCTTCTTGAGCAGATACGCTGAGTATCCCCTCTCTATTGAAGGTTCAATAGCCATTGCCTTCCCCCTAAATTATTTTAAGTTTTACTAATTTGAATAGTGGATGCACCCACAGAACGAAATCGGTAAAGGCGTAGGTGCGCCCACTTATCAACCGCCACCTTAACTCGCGTTGATAATTCTTACAATAAGATTTTTGTCGATAATTTCCCCCTCAAATTCGCCCTCTCGTAGTGGGCAGACCGGACTTGAAGCGAATATATTGCGCCTGGAGAATGCAAAAATAAATACTGTGGATACAATAGCTGCTGTTAACTTTTGAGGATCATGAAAATGCCACAATTTGCCGTCACTCCGGAGCGAAGTAAAATCCTGGCTAGAATCCCGGACTATGCCGTGGAACTCGTGCCGTTGGGTCAAACCGTCACTGTGACCATTAATGACCAGCAGGTTGCCCGGTCTGAAAAAGCGCTGCTGGTGCGCGAAACTCGCCACGAGGATGTGTATTACCTGCCAGGAAGCGATGTCGATATGGCGTTGTTCACACCGACCGAACACTCGACGTTTTGCCCGTTCAAAGGTCATGCCAGCTACTGGAATCTGAATCCAGGCGGAGGTTTGCTGGAAAACATCGTCTGGAGCTACGACTCACCTGACACAGAAGTAGCTGGATTGCGGGGATATCTGTCGTTCTATACTGACAGAGCGTCGATTGTAATAGGGCCATAGCGTAGTATCATCTTCCTGTGCGGGTGTAGCTCAGTTGGTAGAGTCCCAGCTTCCCAAGCTGGTTGTCGCGAGTTCGACCCTCGTCGCCCGCTCCATTTCCCTGGGCTAGTGTTAGATTTTAGCCATTGCAGGGTCTGCAACGAGTAAGGAGATCATGTGAGTATTGGTATCTGGGAGCCCCCAAAACCCGGTGACCGCAAAGATGGCGTGTCGAAGCAACTGCTGCTCGAACTTGTGCAGTCCCTGGATGCGCAGGAGGGTAAGGTCACGCTGGATGACTCCCAGGCTGAGGCGCATCGCTGGCTAATGAAGTCGGAAGCGCCTGCATTTGTGGTTGCACAGTCCCTTGATGACACCACGCTTGTTGATCTCGTGCACTTTTTTACGCTGGCTGAAATGCAATTGTCTGGCTGGGATGCAGGACCGCAGAATCCTGCTATCTATCTGGCGAGGATATTGCGAGGCAGGGGGGCGTTTCCACCGGAACTGCGTAAGTGGATCAAGGCGCATACAGACAATCGCTACCTGCCTTATGGATCGGCGTTATGACCCTGTGCCTGGCTCCGGTGTAATGGATACAGGCTGGCGGGCATGTATAATGCGCAGGCTTTTTTTAGCGAAGAACAACAGATGAGAACTGCGTCCATAACCCGGGATACCCTGGAAACCAAAATTACCGTCAGCATCAACCTGGACGGGTCCGGAGTACGCTCTTTTAATACCGGATTACCGTTCCTCGAACATATGCTCGATCAGGTCGCCCGACATGGTTTGATCGACATGGATGTGCAGGCCATAGGGGATCTCGAGATTGATGCCCACCATACCGTTGAAGATATCGGTATCACGCTCGGTCAGGCTTTTAACCAGGCCATTGGAGACAAGTCGGGTATCCGTCGCTACGGTCATGCCTATGTGCCGCTGGATGAAGCCCTGTCGCGGGTAGTTGTGGATTTCTCCGGGCGTCCTGGTCTCGACTATAACCTGCAGTTCGATCGTCCCAGGGTCGGTGATTTTGATGTGGATCTGTTCCACGAGTTTTTTCAGGGATTTGTCAATCACGCTTACATCACGTTGCATATTGACAACCTCAAGGGCAATAACGCCCATCACCAGATCGAAACCGTCTACAAGGCGTTTGGTCGGGCCCTGCGCATGGCCGTTGAACCGGATCCCCGGATGAATAATGCCATGCCGTCCACCAAGGGCTCGCTCTAAGTTGCAAACACCTCGGTTACAGATCATTCCGGCCATCGACTTCAAAGCTGGCAAAGTGGTTAATCTGAAGCAGGGTCAGTTGGACAAAATGACCACCTACTCAGATGATCCTGTGGCGATGGCAGCACATTTTGTAAGCCAGGGTGCGCAGCGTTTGCATCTGGTGGATCTGGACGGTGCGTTTGAAGGTAAACCGGTTAATCACGAATTGATCGCTGCGATTGCAGGCAATCACCCGGACCTGATCGTCCAGTTAGGCGGCGGTATCAGGACGGCAGAAACCATCGAACACTACCTCACCGCGGGTGTTGACTATGTCATCATCGGCACCAAAGCAGTTGAAGAGCCGGAGTTTGTCGGTGCCATGTGTCAACAGTTTCCCGGCCATATCATGGTCGGTCTGGACGGATTGCATGGCATGGTGGCGAAAAACGGCTGGAAGGAAGTTACCGAAATATCCGTTAAGAGTCTGGCGTTGTTGTTCGAGGCAGACGGCATCGAAGCCATTGTTTATACCGATATTGGTAAAGACGGCATGATGGGCGGTGTGAATTTGCCTGCGACGAAAGATCTGGCCAACACCCTTGCAACGCCGGTTATCGCCTCCGGTGGAGTCACGGACATCAAGGATATTGAGGCATTGCTGGATGCGGGACAAAAAGTCCGCGGCGGCATTATAGGGGTGATTACGGGACGCGCAGTTTATGAGGGTACTCTGGACCTGTCCGAGGCGATTGAACTCTGCCGCTAGCGTCCTGCGTCCTGGCCTGCGTGGCCCGCCAGCTGCATATTCCTGAATTGTCGGATTTTGCGTATGTGGCGGAGCGCGAGTACATCCGAGACGCTGATGACTTTAATGCCTTCACTATCCAGCAATGGTATGGCAGCGCTCAGGTAATTCAGGGTGGAAAGATGTGGATGGCCAATGGCGATGGCCGTTCCGTTCTTTCTCGCAATTTCTTTTAGTCTGTGAAACTGGAAATCAATGGCATCTTCAGTGATCTCGTTGTCAAGGAACACATCCCGGCTTGCAGAAGGCAGGTTGTTCTCGCGGGCGATGGTCGATGCTACGGTGAGTGGTGTTGTGCGAGAATCGATAAAGAAAAATCCAACGGCTTTTATTTCCTCCATCAACCAGTGCATGGCTTGTGGCTGTTGAGTCAGTGCGCTGCCCATATGGTTGTTTATACCAATCGCAAAAGGGACGTTCGCGACGGCCTGCAGAAATGTGCTTTCAAAATCAATACGACTTAAATGGCTTGTTAGTCCACCTGGACCGATGGGGCCGTCTGCAATATTTTCCATCGGCAGGTGCAGCATGATTTCCTTGCCTGAGCTGTGTGCCAGACGTGCAAGTTCACTAGCATGTGTCGTATAAGGAAGAATCGAGTAGGTGAGTGGCGCCGGTAGTTCAACCGCCTTGACGCCACGCGAATAGCTGTGGCCAATGTCATCGATGATGATTGCGATATAGGCAGTCTCGCCGAGGACCGGCAGCGCCCCAATTGCTAAAATGCCCAGAAAAGCCCTGGCGAAGAACTGACTCACCTGCGCTTATCCCTGTGGCTGCTTGGATTTTCGAGCCAGAATATTCAGCCCCTTAAGCAATGACAGTGCTTCATTTAACTGGTAGTCCTGGGAAGCAAGTTCACCGTTTTGTGGGTCTTCTCCCTCGACGGTATCTCCATTTGCATTGGCCAGGTGGCCCGGCAGATCCTTCTCTTTGACACGCCAGGGATTGGACTTTAGCTTCGTCACTCTGGACCTTTCAACCAGAATATCGGGGACGATTCCCTCCGCCTGAATTGATCGGCCATTGGGAGTAAAGTAGAGCGCGGTCGTTAGCTTGATTGCTTTTTCATTGTTGAGTGGCAAGATCGTTTGCACAGATCCTTTACCAAAAGTGTTTGTGCCCATAATGATGGCGCGATCATGATCCTGCAGGGCACCGGCGACGATTTCGGAAGCAGACGCGGTGCCTTCATTGACGAGAACAACAATGGGCACTCCATTGGTTGCATCCGGTGTGGTCGCATTAAAACGCAGGTCTGCATTACTTAACCGGCCAGTTGTATAAACGATCAGGCCTTCGCTGACAAAAACGTCAGAAACTTCAACGGCAGACTGCAGCACACCGCCTGGATTATTGCGCAGGTCCATGATTAAACCCAGCAGGCGGCCTTCTTCGGTCAGCTTCTCAATGGCTTTCTCCACCTCGGTACCGGTATTGCTTTGGAACTGCGCAATGCGCAGATAGCCATAGCCATCTTCGAGAAGTCGCTGGCGGACACTGGCGACCTGTATAACTTCCCGGATAAGAACAAGATCCTTTGGGACAGGCTGGCCTTCCCGCACAATTGTCAATTTGACTTCACTGCCGGCCTCACCGCGCATGGATTCAATGGCATCGGTAAGGTTCATACCTTTGACAGGCTTGCCGTTCAGCTCAATGATGATATCCCCTGATTCGATTCCGGCTTTCGCCGCGGGAGTGTCATCCATTGGTGAAATGACCTTGATAAAACCATCTTCCATGCCGACTTCGATTCCGAGCCCACCATAGTTACCCGTGGTTGTTTCCTGCAGATCTGAGAACGAGTCCCGGTCCAGATAGGCGGAATGAGGATCCAGTTGGGACAGCATGCCCTTGATGGCATTCTCCAGCAGCGTTCGGTCATCAATTTCTTCCACGTACGCGCTGCTGACGCGATCGAAAGCTTCAGCGAATACACGTAACTCATTCAGCGGCAGGCGTGGTGGCAGGTTCGGGTCGACGACCGAGTCGGTACTCTCCGAGGCGAATGTCTGTCCCATGCTCATCACCATTGCCATCGCGAAAGGCAACAGGATGGACTGGACACCGAAATGGAGACGGTTGGATTGATTGTGTGTTTGCATCACTTTTCCTGGGTTAGGCGGGCCGAGATGTGCGCGCCTGGCACCATAATTGTGGGTCTGCCGTTTTGCCTGCGACCCGGATTTCGAAGTAGAGTCCTGGATTATTCTGGCCACCGCTGTCACCGACCGTGGCAATGGTTTCACCGGCTGTGACCCAGTCACCGGTTTCCCGGTATAGTACTTGATTGTGCCCGTAAAGGCTCATGTATCCTTCTCCATGATTAATGATCAGCAACAGTCCAAAGCCGCGTAACCAATCGGAAAATACCACTCGTCCATAGTGCACGGCGTGAACCGGTGTACCCTCCGGCGCGTCGATGAGTACGCCGTTCCATTTGAGCTTACCGGCGTTTCGCTGGTGACCGTATCGGTGTGCTATTTTACCGGCCGCCGGTAGATAGAGTTGTCCCTTAAGCTGCTCGAAGGGAATAACATCACTGGCGCCTGGGAGCTTGGCCGCACCTGCCTGAATTCGCTCAATCAGGGCCTCTAACTGGGCGCGGTCCTCGTTACGTTTGGTAAGGGCTCCCTCGGTGCTGCTTATTTGCTTATTCAGGGCGGCAAGAATTATTACCTTTTGCTGTTGAGCAACCATGACCCCGGACCGCTCAGCCTGTAATTGCAATCTCTGTTCCTCCAGTGTTTCATTTTCTCTGGAAATGAGATTTTCTATTGCTCGCAGTTGTTCAATCGTTGCGCTGTAGCGGTTGATCTGAGCTGCCCGCGCACGGTTGAAATAGTCGTAATAAGTGAGCATCCGGGATATCTCGTTCGGGTCCTCCTGGTTCAACAGGACCTTGAGGTATTCCTGTCTGCCGATACGATAGGCGGCTTGAATCTGACGTTTTACGTACTCCTGTTGTTCTGTTTTAGCCTCCAGAAGTTCTTCTCGCTGGTTAATAAGCTGACTTAGTTTTTCCTCGCCCTTGCGTGTGTCTGTTTCGATTGACTGAATCTTTTTGAGCAGCTCATTGATGTTTTTTTCGTTGGATTCGAGGTTATTTTCCAGTTCAGATTTCTCGCCCCGGGTGCGCTCAAGTGCTTCCTTAAACTTGCCGATTTCGGCTTCAAGCACCTGCAATTGCTTTTCGAGTTCCACCGGATCGATTTCGGCAGCCGCGAGCGCGCCATTCACGAAGACTAAACACGCGAGTGCAATGATCTGCGCGTAACAGGCCATGCGATGTATGCGTGCAGTCGTCAACATGATCAGGGCTCCCCCGTGCGATCAATTGCCGGGTTAATCAGGGAAATGCCCGTCATCTCATCTGGTTTTTGCAGGTTCATTATCGCAAGCAGAGTCGGTGCGACATCGCTCAGCGTACCGCCAGTTGCCTTCAGTGTGATTGCCGCGCTTCCCACATAGACCAGTGGTACAAGTCCGGTTGTGTGCGCTGTGTGGGCCTGCCCAGTTATGTGATCACTCATTTTTTCCACGTTACCGTGATCGGCAGTAATCAGGCAGTGCCCTCCAGCGAGGTTAACAGCGTCGACGATTCTGGCCATGCACTGATCGAGACATTCAACCGCTTCGATTGCGGCGCTTAGATTCCCGGTGTGACCGACCATGTCTCCATTGGCATAGTTACAAACGATAAGATCGTACTGACCATTGGTTATCGCCTTCACCAGTTCGTCGGTGACCTGGACTGCGCTCATTTGCGGTTGCAGATCGTAGGTCGCAACCCCGGGGGAAGGAATCAGTATTCGATCCTCGAAAGGGAAGTTTGCCTCGCGTCCACCCGAGAAAAAGAATGTCACGTGTGCATACTTTTCGGTTTCTGCCAGTCGCAGCTGACTAAGGCTCAGTTTGCTGACGTATTCTCCCAGGCCATTAGTCAGGCTACCGGGTGTAAATGCCGGAGTTGCCTGCATATCGTCCGAATACTCGGTGAGGGAGACGAACTCTGCGAGGCTCGGGCATCGGGACCGGGTGAAGCCATCAAAAGTGTGTTCGGTGAAAGCGCGTGTTATCTCTCGAGCCCGGTCAGCTCGAAAGTTCATAAATACAATCGCATCACCGTCTTCGATCGTAATGGGTTTGCCGTTCGGATGGATGGCAGTTGCCTGGACGAATTCATCGGACTCGCCGCGAGAATAGGCAGCCTCCAGCGCTTCAGTAGCGGTACTGGCGGTAAACTCCGCCGCACCGTCACACAAGAGTCGATAGGCTGGCTCAACTCGCTCCCAGCGATTGTCTCTGTCCATGACAAAATAACGTCCTATTATGGACGCAATACACCCGGATTCAGTCTCGGCCAGGCAATCGGTCATTTTTTCAAGAGAAGCGAGTGCCGACCTCGGGGGTACGTCTCTGCCGTCCAGAAATGCGTGCAGGTAAATTGGGCTGACGCCTGCCCGCGCTGCCATTCCGATTGCGGCTTGTAGATGCGACTCATGACTGTGCACGCCGCCTGGGGAGAGCAGGCCGAGCAAATGCAGTGCCTTGCCCGATGCGCTGAGTTCCCTGAACGTGGCAGTGAGTACTGGATTCAGGAAAAAACTGCCATCCTCAATTGCCTTGTTGATCCGTGTGAAATCCTGGTCGACAACGCGGCCGGCTCCCAGATTCATGTGGCCAACCTCCGAGTTACCCATTTGTCCTTCAGGCAGACCAACATCAAGACCCGACCCGGATATTAAACAATGCGGTCGTTCGTGCATAAGTTGATCCCAGGTTGGCGTGTTCGCCAGCGCGATAGCATTATCTTCCTGCTCATCGCTGTGCCCCCAGCCATCCAGAACGATGATCACATAAGGCGTTGCAGCGCCGGACTCTAAATTTGCGGTGGGATTGTCGTTGGTATCAGACACGATTCAGGTGGTTGTCCACGGGTATGAAAGTCGAGTTTAACCAGATCGCTAAAATGAGAGAATAGCCGTCCCGCATTAAAAGTCCGATATCTCAAATTATTAAGGCAGAGGTTCTGCGTGCTTTTGTGTATACTGCGCGACTGATTTTTGTGGCTGGAAAAGCTCCATTTGATAGATCAACTGTTTGAGTTTGCCGGAAATCATCTGATTCTGGTCAGCCTGTTCCTGGTGTTGCTGGTGGCGTTTTTCATCAATGAAGGAAAACAGGGCGGTGCGGCGATCAGCCCGACGAATCTCGTGACCCTGGTAAATCGAGAGGGTGCCGTGATTGTCGATATTCGGGATAATAAGGAGTTTACAAACGGACATATAGCCGGTGCCGTGAACATGCCCTTGTCGTCAATTGAGAGCCGCATGGCAGAACTGGATCCGTTCAAGGAAAAGCCTGTTGTGTTGGTTTGCAAGATGGGTCAGCACGCGGGGTCAGCCGGTCGCAAGCTGAAGGCGAAAGGTTTTGAAAATGTCAGGCGCTTATCTGGTGGCATGGCGGAATGGACCGGTAGCAGTCTCCCGGTTGTAAAAAAGTGATGCCATGGCAAAGTTGAACCAGGTCCTCTCAAAACTGCTTGGCAAGGAGGTGTCGGTGGAAAATCAGACGTCCGTCGTCGCGGTTACCATGTATACCACGAGATTTTGCCCCTACTGCATTCGTGCCCGGATGTTGCTTGAGAGCAAAGGGGTTGGCTATACAGAGATTGCCGTGGATTCGGATCGAGAACGCCGGCAGGAAATGATGACCAGGTCCGGACTCACATCGGTTCCGCAGATATGGATTGGTGATGAGCATGTTGGCGGCTGCGATGAATTGTATCTGCTCGATCGAGAGGGTGTGCTGAACCAGAAGCTTGGTTTAGCGGACAGTTGAGACGCGCGGGAATTTTAGAGAGTTAATGCCAGGCCGGCTTTTTCTGAGCCGGCTTTTTCTGAGCAGGCAACCAGCACGAGAGATGAGCAAGTATGAGCGAGCAAGAAGAAGGCCAGGATTTAACGACACCGCAAACCCAGTTTGCACTGCAGCGAATTTATCTCAAAGACGCCTCGTTTGAGTCTCCCGGCTCCCCTGAGAGTTTCCGGGTTGAATGGAAACCGAAGATTAATCTGGAATTAAATACCCGCCACGCCAGCCTCGCGGATGACCTTTTTGAGGTGGTACTCAGCCTCACGATTACAGCCAGGAACGAACAGGATGTAACCATGTACCTCGCCGAGGTCCAGCAATCCGGTATTTTCCTGATCTCCGGACTTGATGAAGCGGCAATGGCCCATACGGTCGGAAGTTTTTGTCCGAGCGTACTCTTTCCCTATGCCAGAGAGGCGATTGACGCACTCGTTGTAAAGGGCAGCTTTCCTCCCTTGATGTTGTCCCCGGTAAATTTTGATGCGATTTTTGAGCAGAGTCAGCTGGCCAGGGCAAAAGAAGAAAACAAGATTCAATAGCGACGGAGTTTTCTGGCCGCAATCATTGGTCGAAGAGACCGGCGTAGCCACGCTGGCGTAATGCCTCGTAAACAACAATTGCGACAGCGTTCGACAGGTTGAGGCTTCGGCTCTCGGCTACCATCGGAATCCGCAGGCGTTGGGTTGCTGGCAGAGTCTCGAGCAATGACTGCGGTAGTCCCCGGGTCTCGGGTCCGAACAAAATAAGGTCATCCGGCGCATAACTGATATCCGAGTGGCGCGTACTACCCCGCGTTGTGACGGCCAATAACCGGCCAGGGTTCAGGGCGTCAATTAACGCCGGTAATGAATCATGCAGGTGAACACGGGCCTGATCGCGATAATCAAGTCCTGCTCGTCGCAGTTGTTTATCACTCAGGTCGAATCCCAGTGGCTTGATCAGGTGTAGGTCTGACCCTGTGTTTGCGCACAAACGCATGATGTTGCCGGTATTCGGTGGAATCTCCGGTTCGAACAAGCCTATTTGCAACCCCTGACTCCCCTGTCCTGGTCCGGTAACGGATCATACAGCTTCGCACCCAAAAGCAGCATTCGCCGTTCCACTCCGAAGGTCCGGGTGGTACCTGATTGTCAAATCTGCGACCCAAAACATCATGAGGTGACGGGAATTGTCACCGGCCTGTAATTTTTGTAAGTCCATGTTAAGATTTTAATCTTTCTGCTATGTCATTGTAAGTAAAGGTATTTTTTAACCAGGAAAGACAATATTCTCGAATTGGCACGGAGATTGAATAGCTGATACCAATTGTAAATATTTATTCAGGACGAACCCATGAACAAGCTAAGCAAAATTTTAAACGGTGTTGCCTTCTCATCACTGCTTGCCGGTCAGGCACTGGCTGGATCACTCGGCGCCA
>JAJFKA010000180.1 GCA_021773555.1 Gammaproteobacteria bacterium | reverse complement strand
TGCAGGGGGAGCGTTCAGCCCCTTCGGTGACATCACCACGCTGATGGTCTGGCAGAGCGGGCATGCGGATTTCTTTGAATTTTTTTACTTGTTCGCCCCCTCCGTGGTTAATTTTCTGGTGCCGGCCACCATTATGAGCTTCGCGGTCCCTGACGAACATCCGCATACGGAGACGGACAAGGTGGAATTGAAGCGCGGCGCATTCATAATCTGCTTTTTATTCGCCTGTACTATCACAACAGCAGTTTCGTTCGAGCAGTTCCTGCACCTGCCGCCTTTTCTCGGCATGATGACCGGGATGTCCTACCTGTTTTTTTACAGTTACTACATCAAGATCACATCAAATGAAGAACATGAGGACTTCACCCAATTCAATATCTTCAACAAGGTTGCGCAAGCTGAGTGGGATACGCTGTTTTTCTTCTTTGGGGTCATTTTCTGCGTTGGCGGTCTCGGCTTCATTGGTTATCTGGAGATTATGTCAGTCTTCCTCTATGACGGTTTTGGGGCTACTAATGCCAATATTGCCATGGGGGTTATCTCAGCGATCGTTGACAATATCCCGGTAATGTTCGCGATATTGACCATGAATCCGGATATGCCACACTACCAGTGGCTGCTCATCACGCTAACGACTGGGGTAGGTGGTAGTCTTTTGTCAATCGGTTCTGCGGCGGGGGTCGCATTGATGGGGCAGGCCAGGGGCCTTTATACGTTCTTCAGCCACCTGAAATGGTCATGGGCGATTGCGCTCGGTTATGCCGCCAGTATCTATACGCATTATCTGGTCAATGGCCCCGGTTAGCGCTTCCATTCGCTGAGCGCGCAGGTTAGCAAATACTGAGCAGCTTTTCGGTAAATCGATTGTTGGTATCCCGAAGGCTGAGACTCAAGAGCGTTGCAATCCCCATTAGCACCTTGTTGGCGATTCCCGGATCCTCATCATTGAGTTTCTTGAAGTCTTCCCGCTTAAGCACGATCAGCTTTAGCGCAGTAACGGCTTTGGCGGTCGCTGACCGTGGAGCACCGTCAATGAGTGACATTTCGCCAACTGAGCGTCCTGCTGACAACTTCGCGATGGTATGTTTCTTGGTGTCAAACTGCTTGATAACTTCCACCTCGCCTTCGACGATGAAGAACATGTAGCCACCGTGCGCGCCTTCCTTAAAAACGTAGCTTCCGGCTTCATAATCATGACTGAACATATACTTTTCGATGATCTTGTAGTCTTCTTCTTCGAGAAAATTGAAAACCTCCAGCTTTGGCAGGAGTGCACTAATTGTTTCACTCATAAGTTTTCGCTTCCTGAATTAGTCGGGGTATGATGGCGATCTTGAGTGGCTAAGGCAAGTCCGGGGGCAGGGAAAACGGATGACAGGCAGTCTGAAAATAGCGGTGTTAACGGTCTCGGATACGCGCACCGTCGAGACGGATACTTCGGGTCAGTTTTTGTGCGATGCGCTACAGGAGAGTCAGCATCTGCTGATCGACCGAAAGATCGAGATTGATGATATCTATCGGTTGCGGTCGGTAGTTTCTCTGTGGATTGCAAACCCGGAAATTGAAGTGATCCTGATAACGGGCGGAACGGGGTTTACGACGAGAGATTCCACCCCGGAAGCCATTACGCCGCTACTCGATTCGCAGATCGACGGTTTCGGCGAATTGTTCAGAGCACTTTCTTTCCAGGAAATCGGGACTTCCACAGTGCAGTCTCGCGCACTTGGCGGAATGGCGAACGATACCCTGATATTTTGCATGCCGGGGTCCACCGGTGCTTGTCGCACGGGATGGAACGGCATTCTGAAAGAGCAACTGGATATAACCTTTCGTCCCTGTAATTTTGCGGAGTTGATACGTAAAGGAGGCCACTAGTGGCACAACCGTTAACGCCGGTTGATGATGTTGTTGCCGATCTCCTGTCGCGCGTGACGCCTACATCGCATACCGTCAAACGTCCGCTGGACCAGGCCCTGGGCCACTACCTGGCGACTGACACTGTCTCGGGGATAAGTGTCCCGCCTGCTGCAAACAGTGCCATGGATGGATACGCCGTGAATTGCATCGACATCGCGGCCGGGGCTGATTATGAGGTTTCCCAGCGTATTCCTGCAGGCAAGGTTGGCGGCGTGCTGAAGCCTGGAACCATTGCCCGGATCTTTACCGGCGCGCCGATGCCGGAAGGAGCGGACTCGGTTGTGATTCAGGAGGATACCGAGGCAGTGGGTGAGCGAGTCAGGATTAGCATTGCACCTGTCCAGGGTGAGAATGTCAGACCTGCTGGCCAGGATATTGCGATCGGAACCACAATTCTTCGCAAAGGACGATTGCTGCGTCCGCAAGACCTGGGGCTCCTGGCATCGTCCGGATTTGCGCAGGTTGAGGTTTTCGAACCCCTGAAAATCTCCATCATGTCTACCGGGGATGAGCTGGTGGAACCGCCTGGGCAACTCCAGCCCGGAGAGATTTACAACTCGAATCGGTATGCGTTGTCGGGATTGCTCACCAACCTCGGAATGGAAGTGATTGATCTGGGCGTGGTCAAAGATACCCCGGCGGCAACTGAATCGGCGCTATTGAAAGGTGCCTCCGTGAGCGATTGCATTCTGAGTACCGGCGGCGTCTCGGTGGGGGAGGAGGATCATGTTCGAGCTGCTCTGGAAAGGCTCGGTAGTCTTGAAATCTGGCGTATTGCAATCAAGCCCGGCAAACCGCTGGCGTTTGGAAGGGTTGGCGGCACGCCGTTCTTCGGTCTGCCAGGTAATCCCGTGTCTACCTTCGTTACTTTCATGCTTATTGCCAGACCATACCTTGTTGCCTTTCAAGGAGGGGAGGGGGAGCCGCTTCCCTGGTTCTGGGGAGAAGCAGATTTCAGCCATGCCGCTGGCGGACGTCGCGAATACCTTCGGGTCTGTGCGCAACCTGACGACGGGATTAACAGGCTGAGCAAGTTTGTTGAGCAGGGTTCGGGTGTTATGTCATCGTTGAGTTGGGCCAACGCGCTCGCTGAGGTCGAACTGGGTCAGGCTGTCGAACCGGGTGACAGGCTTAAATATTACCTGTTCTAGTTTATTCGACCGCCAGTGCTGCGTGGTATCATGCGTCAATCTTTGCGGACGGCATGCAATCATATGGGACTCATTATGTTCAGCATTATGTTAGCCATAATTCTGGGGTGTTGTACCTGGCTGCTCCTGGGAGATAAATTTCCCCTGTCCGAAGCGCAAAAATGGCCGGCGCTGAACAACATTGTGTGTTACGCCGCGATCATCCTCGTTCCCGTCTATTTGTTCATCTTCTTTACTTTTTGACATGAAGCTTCCCATCGACATAGACCTGGTCAAGGGCTTCCTGGACCCGGTTGAGGGAGAAGCGCTGCACCAGTACTGCGTCACTACAACGCGCCTGGGTCCGTGTCTGGAGGTCGGCAGCTACTGTGGAAAATCAACCGTTTACCTCGGCGACGCCTGCCGTTCACAGGGGAGCACCTTGTTTGCTGTGGATCATCACCGGGGCTCTGAGGAACACCAGCCCGGTGAGGCGTATCACGACACTGAGCTGTTTGATTCACAGGTCGAGCTGATGGATTCCTTCCGCACGTTCAGGAAAACAATGCGTGTTGCCGACCTTGAGGACACTGTTGTTCCCATCGTCTCTCCCTCCGGTGTCGCTGCCCGTCACTGGGCAACGCCGCTCGGCATGGTGTTTATCGACGGCGGCCATAGCCTCGAGGCGGCCATGACAGACTATCGTGCCTGGGCGATGCATATCGTACCCGGAGGAGTGCTAGCAATTCATGATATTTTCAAGGATCCGGCTGACGGAGGGCAGGCGCCCTACACGATCTTCCAACTGGCTCTGGCATCCGGGCTGTTTTGCGAACTGCCCATGGTCAAGACGCTTGGATTGCTGCGTAGATTCTGATTTGGCTTTGATACCAGCAGGAAACGATCGGTATCAGTCGCTGCCGGGTCCGTAGTTGATTTTAACCGTATCAGCAGCAGCGTTGATTGTGCTGACTTCCGTAAACAGGTGTGCTGCACCCGTATGGTTGGACAAGGCGTCCGCGGCCAGCATAATGGCACCAGCGGTCCAGGTCGGTCGCTCCAGCGGCCAGAGTGCTTCATCCCTGAACACATAACCCGTCCAGTAAGAGCCATCGTCATCCCTGAACTGGTGTAACCAGCTGAACAATTGCACTGCCCGCTGGTACTGGCCAACGCCTAATAGCGCCATTACCAGCTCACAGGACTCAGCAACCGTGACCCAGGGTTCATCATTAACGCAACGACTCCCCAGACCGTTGACCACGAACTCGTCCCATCTCGAGAGTAGATGCTGGTTTGCAGCATGGCCCCTGATGACACCGGTCAGGACTGGATAAAACCAGTCCATGGCGAATCGGCTTTTGCTGTCCCAGGTTCGATCAAAACAATCCGGGTGATGGGTCAGTGCGTTGCCGAGGCGGGTCCGCGCCATTGCCCAGTGGCTCATCTTCACGTCCAGCTTCGTGGCAATATTCAGGGCACACTCCAGGCTCTTGTAAATACTGCTGCAGCCGGTAATCAGTGAATCTTCACGGATGCCAAGGCTGGTATCTTCCGCCCAATAGATCTGTCCTTGCTCTCCCCGAAGGCGCAGGACGAAACTGATGGCGTCATTGACCACTGGCCACATGGCTTCCAGAAACTTAACGTCACCGGTGACCAGGTAGTAGTGCCAGACTCCGGTTGCGATGTAAGCGACAAAATTAGATTCCGCTCTGGTACCATCTTCTACAACCCCATCCTTATAGGCTGCCAGCCAACTTCCATTTGGGAGCTGGTTGGTCTTCAGCCAGTCGTAGGCTGCTCTGGCCTCGTCGTAGCGACCACCGATTACCAGTCCCATCGCAGATTCAACGTGGTCCCAGGGGTCGGTGCAGGCACCATCGAACCAGGGGATAGAGCCATCCGGCTGCTGGGATCGGACAATGTACTGGACGGTATCTGTAAAATAATCGGCTGGGAAAAACCCCATCGAAACATATACGTTAGTCACTGTCGTTCCCGTTTAACATTAAGTCGTTCGTGGCTGAAATTCGTGTCAGGCATTGTTGTAGGGAATGTGCGTGCCGGCGGCCACCATTCTCAATCCTGATCGCGCATACTAACAGGTCTTTAAAATCGGTTCCTTATCATGATCGCGCGGTTCTTTGAGTGGACCTACACGGTTAGTGCGCGTTTCTCTTGACGTAATACATCACAACACTCTTGCCCAGAATCGGATTCAGAATTCTGTCCAGCCAGTAGGTAAGCCGTGGTTGCTTCATCAGGTCCCAGACCAGGAACTGATGGTACAGGGTAACTGGTTTTGCCTGAGCTTCGCTGTCGTCTCGCCAAAAAAAACACTTTAACCACCAGTAGGGTACGTGCAGAGCGTGCGCATGATGATGTGCAAATTTCTCAAATCCCTGACTGGCGACGTCCTGGTGCAGGTGGCCGGCGTTAAATATCCGGATGTGCCCACCCTCCACCTCGTGGTACTCATCGCTCAACTGCCAGCAAATCCACTCTGGGAAGAATCGTGGCACACTGACCGCAAAAATGCCTCCAGGCTTTAACACTCTGTGTATCTCTGCAATCACGGCACGGTAATCGGGAATATGTTCAAGTACCTCGGAGCAGATTACCTTGTCAAATTGTTCATCAGAGAACGGAAGCTGGTATCCGTTGGCCACGGATAAAACCAGGCTCTTCTCCTTATTGTCAGGCTCAAGAAACTCGGTAAATCGCGTACGGGTTGTTTCCAGGTCGGCCAGAGACAGATCGATGCCAACGGCTTCGACGTTTTTAACCATGTACGCGGAAATGGCGTGGCGGCCCTCGCCACAACCCAGGTCCAGAATACGATCCTGATCTTCAAGTCCAAGACGGTCAAAATCAATTGTCTGCAGTGACATCGCATTCCTCCAGTCCAATCATATGGGCATACAGCGCCAGCATCTGCCTGGCCGCAATCTTCCAGCTGAAGTGCTCGAGGATGCGTTGCCTGGCACGTAGTCCAAGTTGTTCACGTCGTTCCGGGTGCCTGAATAATGTATCAATTGCATCCGCAATCGCCTGCGCATCTCTGGTGGGGACGATGATACCGCAGTCACCCACGACCTCCGGTAGTGCACCTCCGTTGGTAGAAATGACTGGCAGCCCGCAAGCCATGGCCTCACCTGCGGGTAATCCAAAGCCCTCGTAAATTGAGGGCACGACCACCAGGGTAGATTCGGCATAAAGTCTCACAAGTGCTTCTGTCTCAATACCGGAAACGAAATGGATTCGCTCAGCGAGCCCTAGCCTGGCAATAATTTTTTTGGATTCCCCATCCTCCTTGAGCTTGCCAAGTACCACGAGTTCAATCAACGGATACTGATGAGTCGACAGGGCGATGGCATTTAGCAGGTAGTCCAGGCCCTTTAGCGGTGCGTCGGCACTGGCGGTTGCCATAATTCGATAGGGTCGTCGCTTGATGTCCGTGCAGGGCTTGAACACCTCGGTATCGATGCCGTTAGGCACAACTTCGATTTTCCCAGGATCAATCGCGAAGGCTGTGGCCACATCAGCCTGTGAGACCCGGGACACGGTCACCAGATGGGCGAGTTTTGGCACGACTTTCTTTTGCATGCCCAGGAAAGAATGCCAGCGTCTGATCAGCAGGCGCATTTGCCAGTTCGCTTCATTGTCGAGCGCAATTGCCAGATCGCTGGTGATTGGATGGTGAATCGTCGCGATAACGGGCACCTGAGCTTGAATGTGCAGTAGCCCGTAACAGAGGCTCTGGTTGTCGTGAACGATATCGTAATCAGGTTTTACAGTTGCAAAATACTTAACCAGGCGGCGCCCAAAAGTGTAGGGTTCCGGAAAGCCACCGGTCAGCATGCTGAACCATTCAAAAAAGTCGGTGTAGGAAAGTAGATGACGAGGTCGCAACGCCAAAGTGTGGTTATCGGATTCGAACAGGTTCAATCCGGGCAGTTTGATCAGGGTCACGCGATTGTCCAATTGCGGGTATGGCTCACCGGAGATGACGTCAACGCTGTGGCCGGCCTCTACCAGCGCCTTGCTCAGGTACCGGATGTAGATACCCTGTCCGCCACTGTAAGGATTGCTGCGGTACCCCAGAAGCGCGATTTTCAGTTTTCGGATGGGTGCGGGAGTCAGTGCTTTACTGCTGGACAATATGTGAATCCCGTCAATTGGCGGTGCCGGAGGGGCTGAAAAGTGGGGGAGTTTACGGATTTTTCCCGGCGAATGCGAGTCCGCCAGTTGCTCCTGCTATTCGTCGTCGGTGGTTCTACGCCCCTGACGACGCTTGTCGTTTTCAGAGATCTCCTTGATCTTGAAGACCGTGTCGGACTCGTCACGACGTTCGGTATCGAACCTGCGTTCCGGGCCATAGGCAGGCGCTTCATGCTCTTCTGTAAAGACATTGGCATAAAGATTGGCAACCCATGTCTGACCTTCCTGGGTCCGGCGCAGGAAGCGCAGGCCTTCGGTAATAAAAGGCGTGACCACATCCCAGAAAAACCGGGGATAACCTGCGCGAAGGTCAGCTGCGGTGGTATATCCCATTTTAGCTGCCTGCCCGGTCTCCTTGAATTCCGCGAACAGTGATGAGATTTTCCTGATATATGAGGGATCAGCGAGTTGACCGATCAGGTCAGCGGCCCGAATTAGTCCTGGAAAGTCAGTTGATTCCTGATGGTCTTCTTCGCTGGGCACGGGGAATCTGGTGCGCTCGATGTTTCTGCAGATCACCTCGACGTCGATTGAATCCACCTGGGCAAATCTTTCGGAAATGTACATTTTTGCGCGATCCACGTGATAGGGCGTCAGGAACGCATCGGTTGAACCGGCAGGGGGGGCGATCGTTTCGTACTCGCCATTGACAGCGTAACGACCATTTCGGTCAGCGCGACAGATACCGCGGACATAGCCGATATCGTGGTTCAGCAACGAGATGACAAAATGGACCCAATCCCGGGCCGAAACACCTCCCTCAATAAGCACTTTACCCCGGAGAATTTCCATTCCGACGGCGGTCACCATAATAGTATGGTTAGTATCGTGGTAAGGCGCATCACTATTGCCAATTATTTCGAGCGCGTTTCTGGCGTTGGCCACCAACTGGTGGATATCGTCAGGATTATTGCCGTAGACATTGACATAGTGCTCAACGATTTCATCCAGAAAAGCTTCGATAACAACTGATAAGGCGTTAAACATGATCAAATTCAATTGTTATGTGCAAGTCAGTTATTGTGTCGTCTGGATGCGTCGAGTCAAGTGCTTATTGGATTTTTGTGTTCGTGAACGAAATTAAGGTAGTATTGCTTTTTGCATGAATCACTCTCACTTTAGGTGTGATTATGATCGAAATACGCCATTTAAAGACGCTGATTGCATTGCGCGATACCGGGAGTCTTGTGGAGGCTGCGGATCGCTTGTTTCTGACGCAATCAGCCTTGTCCCATCAGCTCAAGGATCTCGAAGACCGGCTCGAATGCATCATTTTCATTCGTAAAACTCGCCCGCCTCGGTTCACAAGCGCAGGACGACGGTTGTTGAATCTGGCAGATGAGATCATTCCGATGGTGCGTGGAGCGGAACGGGACATCGCACGGCTCGCGGGCGGCGAAGCCGGCAGATTGCATATTTGTATTGAGTGTCACAGTTGTTTCCAATGGCTGATTCCCTGTATTAATCGTTACCGCGGTAATTGGCCGGAAGTGGAACTGGACCTGACCGGAGGCTTTAATTTTGCGCCCTTGCCAGCTCTGGCGAGGGGGGACCTGGATCTGGTTATTACTTCAGATCCCGTCGATCTGCCTGGGGTGCACTATGAGCCCTTGTTTCGCTATGAGGCAATGATGGCTTTGTCACGATCGCACCCACTGGCGAAGAAACCCTTCATTGTGCCGGAAGACCTGGTAACGCAGACGCTAATAACTTACCCGGTAGATCGAGACAGGCTGGATGTATTTACCCGCTTTCTGGATCTGTTTGATCTGGAACCAAGCGCCATTAGAACGGCTGAACTGACGCCGATGATGGTACAACTGGTGGCGAGTGGTCGTGGCGTTGCCTGCCTGCCAAACTGGGCGTTGACAGAGTACCTTGAGAATCAGACGATTGTTGCCAACAAGCTGGGTGAGTCTGGGTTGTGGTGCACACTCTATGCGGCGATTCGAGAAGACCAGCGAACCGCTCCCTACATGGAAGATTTTCTTGGCACCGCAGTAGAAACCTGTTTTTCAACACTCAGTGATATCAGGACTGTGTCTTCCGAGTGATCCTGTTCGTTCGTGAACGCTGTGCGAAAATTAGCATTCCCGGAAATGGCTAAAACCAGAAGACCAGTGCTGAAATCCAGTGCTGAAATCCAGTGCTGAAATAGAGAGGTTCTGAATAAGAAAAGCCCCGGGATGTATACACCCCGGGGCCCTGTCTTTACGTACGGGAGCAAGCTCCGAGCTAGTTCAACTCGGAGGCTCCCCTAATAGACTGACTATTGATGGGATCACCTCCTTGGACGCACAGGGAGTCAATAGGCATACCGGGTGTTTCCCCTGGTTAAAACGACCGGTACGATATATTCGATTATTTTTTCGATCAATTCAGTCGAGTTTGCCACCCGAACTAACCATTAAAACTATTCGCTAATTTATAGGCGCTTAACGATTCTGTCAATCAGATAAATCCAATTTACGGAATGATGACCTGCACATTCCACAAACCATTTTCGCGGTGGAAAACCCTGCGCTCATGGATTCTGTCTTCCTTGCCAAGGTCAAGCATCTCGATTCGATTTGCGATAAGTTCCACGCCGGATACCAGGGCAGGAGTTTGCATCTGATCCTCACTCATGGTCTTTTTCAACTGGTTTATTTTGTCTGTCAGGACCTCGCGGGATTCAATGACGGAGCTTTGTGCACCGAGGTCTTCATAGACGTGGTCAAGATACTTGCTCGCAATAGGTCGTCGTAACCAGTTTCGTTCAATGGTATCGCGCGCGATTTCACGGAACTCACCGGATACGCGATACTGGCGTTGCATTGTTGAATACCAGATAAGCATTTGATGAGTACCACCCGCTTCAATAATCCGCCATTTCGGGCTGCTTTTATTGATGAACAGAGTGAATACATTATCGATAATATCCCGTAAAACCAGGGTACGCACCGAGGCGTTTCCTTCAGCGTCTGAAAGCGCGAGGAAGCAGACATCCGCATTCGTATCGTTGCGTTTTCTTGCCTGCGCACGATCAGCTGTTATGTTTGTGACCGGGTCCATAGGGTCGTCCTTTTAGCAGATTTCGAGATGAACACTTTTTTTGACTGTGACCGTGTCAGTCAAATGAATCGGGATCGAAGTCGTACATGCCATAGACTATACCCTCGGGCGGCGAATCCCGGAATTCAATCATCCGGTTGTAAATGTATCCATGGGCGCTGCCCAGCAGTGAGTCACGAATCATGCCGTCATCGTCACAAGCCTCGGCAGCTTTTGTCAGGCGCTCGAAATTGAATATAAAATTCTCGGCATGCCTGGTGCGCACAGGCGTCCCGTAGAACAGCTTATACGCGTAATTCGTGCCTTTGAGGAAGGTGATCTCCAGCATTGAGCGTGAAAATACTTCCGGGTCGTTCTGGTTCATGGCAGACCACAGTGAAGCAATTTTTTCCTGGCTAACAACACCTGACCCCGATGCACCCTGGCTGGAGAGGAACAGGAATCCCATGATCGCACCCAACTGCTGCTTGACACTCTCAGCGATACGCAGGAAAGACTCCTTGCGGGCATGCAGTTCCGTTGCGCGGATAGCATGCGACTGAATTTCAGCCTGGGCTGCTGATTTTTGTATCTCCACGTATTGCATCTTTATGGCGTCGGTATTCTGCACCAGTTCTTTTTTTTGCAGGAAATAGCCAATCACCAACCAGAGAAACGCAAGTGGCGCGAATGCACCTTCGAGAAAGTTACCCAGGGTTTCGATAGGTGCCCTGGAAATGTTTTGCCAGCCGACAATACCTTCGATGTAAATTGATAACGTGATCAGCCAGAAAATCGTAATTGTCGTACCCAGCCAGATACGCCAGTCAGGAGCATTCGCAGCAAAAAGGCTGAATGGGCGTTCCGGGCCATGCAACTCGTAGCTGGCGGATTCTTCCGTGCGAACTTCACTGTCCATTGATGATTAAGGCGCTTAGTCGAGGGAAATCCAGTTTAACTCAATTTGCGGATAAGTCACCGGTCAGTGAGGCGCGCTGGGATATCTCGATCCAGTTGCCATCGGGATCTGTGATAAATGAAATTCGCGCGGTGCTTCCGAGCGTAGTCGGTGCCCGACCTTCAATTCCACCCCGGGCGACTACCGCGGCGTGGGTCTCATCGACATTCCAGACCTGTACAGTAACGTAGCGGTAACCAACCCCGCGCATCTCCTCGCAGCGTTGGTGAGCAGGATGCTCCTCAAGGAAAAACAAGGTGGTAGCCCATTTAAAGCAAGTCTCGCTTACCTGTTCAAGGCCAAGAATATTTTGATAGAAATTCTGGAAGGCAGCCAGTGACCTTACCTCCATCCTGATACCGATATGCGTGATTCCATTATGACCTTCGGGCACGAGGGTTACCTTGTTGCCGTCGGGGTCCAGGAGCGTGAATGGCTCAGTGACTTCGGGTCGGGCGATCAGCAGTTCTGCATAACCGGTTTTCGGATTGTCCGGCAGTGCATCTCTCAGGTGATTAAGTTTGAACACCGAACCGTTAAGACTGTGTCGATGTTGGTGATTGCCACCTCCGACTTTGAGCAATTCTTCATACGGCAGACCAGCCTTGTTGGCCCAGAAGTCCAGCATGGCGTCCCGCTGATTTGTCTGGACACCCACGTCAATATAATCTTTGGATAGCTTCATCTTCATTTTTCCGGATTGGGGGATTCAAAACTAAACTCTTCTCTGGCGACTTCAACATTATTGGACAGCAACTGCGCAGCTATCAGGTGATTGTGTATTTGCACGTGGGCTTCAATGAGTTCATGCCATTCGTAGTCGGTTTGGACACTGGAAGATAAAGTCAGTGCCGATTGGCCAGTGCGAACAATGGTTTCATCACGGAGCATGCCGTTGATGGACAATTTTGCTGTGCCATTGGTGTCCAGTACGAGTTTCAGTTGTGCGCCTCGATAACTGGTTTCAAGCGTATAACTGTTCAATGGCTGTCTTTCCTTCTGACCGGCATCCAGTCAACATTGGACATCGGGCGCCCATATTTTTCGACGCTATGATCCCGGGTCCCGCCGCTCGCGTAATGGAAGACCATCGCTGCCCGTGGCTCGGAACTTAAATTGTCAGTCGACTTATGCATCAGATGACTGTGGAAGAAAAGTACATCGCCTGGTGCCATCAGCACCATTTGCGCACCTTGCATATCGTGATCAACTATCTCGAAGTAGCCGGGATTGGCATGCGCTCGCTTGTCCCGAATGACCTGGTGTACCGGTTCGGTATGTGATCCTGGCAATACTGAGAGGGGTCCGTTGGATTCATGTGCCCTGGTGATTGCGATCCAGACTCCCACCTGAGGTCCGCGATCGAAAGGGAAATACAAACTGTCCTGATGCCAGGGCTGACCCAGTGCGCCAGGATACTTAAAGATAAATTGCGAGAGAAAGCAGTCGATGCCTGGCCCAAGAATTGGTTCAACTCGGTCAAGCAGAAGATCGGACTCTGCCATGGTCCTGAATAGCGGTACTTCGCGGTGAACTCGAAACAATTTGGAAAGGCGCTCGACCGGTAGGGCTCTGTCGCCAAGCGCAGATTCCTCAACCACGTAGGCGTTGCCGATATCGCCTCCGTCACCCGCAGTCTCAGTCAACTGGCGAACTTCAGCTTCCATCTTTTGACAAAGGCTCGGATCAACAAGACCTCTGCAGAGAAAGTAGCCTTGCCGATTAAAACGTGCAATGTCCTCACCAGTATCCATTTAGCGTCCGGAATAAAACGTCAGCGTAGTATGCCGATTCTCCACGACAATTTGTATGTGAATTGCGAAGCAAGGAGGCACCCCGGGAGGGGGGTGCCATGTCTACACTAAGTTTTGGTGGATACGCTCGAATCAGTTCTGCAATTCGTAAGACAAACGCAGGTAGCCGACTCGACCCGGAAGGTCGTGGGCCACGTTGCTGAGTCCGATCACACCACAGGGAAAGCACACGGGAGGGTCTTCATCGAAGACGTTGTTCATCCCAACGGACAAGGTTAGTCCGTCATTGGCCACTGGTGGGTTGTAGCTTAACTGAACGTCACTAAACCATTCGGAGTCAACTTTCGTGGTGCGGTCTTCAAGTTCCATTTCATCAATCCAGCGGAACGACATGGAGCCTGACCAGCGGTTTTTGATCCAGTCGACTGTGGATACTGCTCGCCAGTCGGGAAATGCACGCTGAAAAGTTTCATCAGTGTGGATTCCAGCCAGGTCATTTTTTGCGACTGATCCATCAGGATTTGAAACAAATTCCTTATAGTCACGTAACTGGGTCGCATTGAATGAAATCAGGAACTGGCCGAACTTCTCCGTCGGTATTGTATATTTCAACGCCAGATCAAGACCGGAGGACTCAATTCGACCGATGTTCTGCAGTTGATTGTTAACAAGACCAACGCGACCAGATGCACTTCTGGGGACAGAGCTACACAGGGTTGCATCCAGTGTGTTCACGCAGGCATCGATGACATCACCCGGGCTTCGTCCCTGGATGGCGTCTTCAATTTCCAGATCGTAGAAGTCAACGGACAGTGTCAGGTCTTCGATCCAGCCGAGGTCATCGACCCAGGAAGGGTTGTAGACAAAGCCAAAAGTCCAGGCATCAGATGTTTCAGCATCAAGCGACGCATTACCGGCAGACGTCGCGTTTAGCTGCGGATTGAGTTGTGCGAGACCTGCAGGTACACCCAGGGTTGCACAGTTCGCCTGCACCTGCGCTGATTGTGGTGTATCCCGGCCACCATTTGAGGAACCCAGAATGGCACTATAGTCTGCGCAGGGATCGGTAAAGGTAAAGTCTTCACGAGCCGCACCACCAAACAGTTCACCAATGCCGGGAGCTCTGAAGCCGGTTGAGACCGAGCCACGCAGTGACAGGTCATCGGTGGGCTTCCACAGGACACTGCCCTTGTAGGTAGATTCAGAGCCGGAAGTACTGTAATCAGAAGACCGGACTGCAACGTTGGCCTCGAGATATTGTGCACCGGAGATGATAGGGATGCTCAGTTCGCCATAGAATTCGGTGACATCGAATTGACCTCTGGTAGAGCCGGCAGGAATACCTGCTGTCTCGCCACGTTCTGCGATCGGATCGGGTCGGTAGGATCCCTCGTGATCACGATATTCGAAACCAGCGGCGAAGGCGAGTTCGCCCGCCGGTAAGGAAAGCAGATCGCCGGTGATGTTAAAGGATACGTCCTTTAATGTTTGCTCACTAAAATCACGCTGGGTGTAGGTGATGAAATCAAGCATTTCCTTAGTGATTGAGCCAGTGCCACCGGGTCCCTGACCACCGAAGAGGTTGAGCGGGACGCAGTTGGGAACCTGTGCGCAGACGGCGGGGTCACCCATGGCAATCTGGATTTTCGCAATGTTGTGCGAATTTTCCTTCTCCTGGAAACCACTGTTATCGCCGTAGCTGCCAGTCAGGTCCCAGAACAGGGTTCGCTCACCCAGTTGAAATTCACCCTCGAGCCCGGCACTGATGAAATAACTGTCGACATCCTGAAAGAAGAGTCTTTGTCCGGATTCAAGCGGGCGACGTCCGATAAATTCAAGATTGCCGTTAGCCACCGACAGATCAATGCCAAACGGATTAAAAGGATTGAGGGCCGAGACAACAAAGTTGTCACTGATTCTATTGCCGCAATCGTTACCCAGGCAGATTGGTTCAGGTGCCGCCTTTGTTTCTGATCTGCGCTTCGTGTAGGAGGCTTTGATCACAGTGCGTAACGAATCGGTGAACTGATGCGTTACTGTCCCGTAGATATTTGTTCGCTCGTTAGGAGTTCGCAGGAAGTTAAATCCTGGTCCATTGTAGTTAAAGCGGTCGGCACCACTGAATGCATGATAGTCCCCTGCGGTCGGGTTAGCCGGATCGAACTGCGGAATGTTGGCGGCGCCATCGTTGAGCACGCCATTGTTCAGAGTGACGTCCGTAAATCCGAAATTGGGTCCGAGCACAATCCTTGCCTGGGGTGTAAATGATGAACAGAACGAACCGGAGATGTTACAGGTGTTAGCGTCTGGATTCGGGTATGCAGAACGTTTGCGGTCGGCAGTTTCGATTCCTTTTTCCTCGGTATAGCTGAGACTCATGACAAAATGTGTTTGATCGTTACCGCCACCCCAGAGAGCTGAGATCTTGGATGATTCCCCGTCATTTTCGGAAAGGTATTCACCGGTTTGAACATCGAGTCGAAATCCATCGTAGGCCGAGTCAGTGATGATATTGACAACACCCCCGATTGCGTCTGAGCCATAAATGGCAGAAGCACCATCCTGTAAAATCTCGATACTCTTGATCATGTTGTCAGGGATGCTGTTCAGATCGACGGTACTCGGTACGCCGGACGCAGATGAACCCGCAACCCAGCGTTTGCCGTCAACGAGGATCAGGGTTCGCTTGGCTCCGGTATTGCGTAGAGACAACTGAACGCCACCGGCGCCAATGCCGGCGCCATCTTGCGGAAATCCGGAGTTACCCGGCACGTTGAACTGTGAGTTGGGTGCAGAGCCGGTAATCGGCAAGTCCTGTAAGATGTCTCCCAGATTGGTGACACCGGTTTTCCCTAACGATTGCCGATTAAGGTCCATTATTGCAGTTGATTCGTTGAGTGGATTCCGGCGAATTCGGGAACCCGTTACAACAACTTCTTCGATAACATCAGCGGCTTCGCCGTAAACGGCAGGCGGTGATAAGAAAAACATGGCGAGGATTGATATCCCCGCAGGTATGAGTAGTGATTGTTTCATTTTTCCCCCAGTTGGTAAGAAACAAATTGTCCAGCGCACCGACACGAGTCCGGTCCGAGGTCAGTTCTGATCGCATCGTACGATGTTCAAGACCGGCGATAATATATTTTGTATTCACGAGACTGTTAATGGCAGTGCGGTGAAACGAGCGGATTTTGACGCAGGCTGAGCGTGATTGCATTATATTTAAACGCTGGCTGATCGTGTCTGGCTACCAGATTGATTTGAGGCTGAAGCGGGCTCTGGGTTGCTGTATCATTGCCTGCTGGTAAACACCACTAAAGAGCCATTGAAATGAGCCAGATTGACGAGATGAAAGCAAATGCACGGGAACTTACCGATGGTTTACGTCGCCTTGGACCTAATCGGGTAGTTGCGCTATCGGTGCACAAGAGTAAGGAGCTGATCGCCGAGCTTGAATCCACAGCGAATAAGCTTGCGGATCAACTGGATGCCCTGGAAGCATAGAAGGCCTTCCGTCAGGCGTCGGGATGCCTGTTATCCTGCTTCAGACGGATACTGGTGTTCAGGTAAAGTTCGTACAGCGGTTCATCGAAACAGACAAATGTGATTTCGGGACTGCCCTTCATCTCCACATACCCCATCGCCGTACGCAGTGCAATCTCAGTTGCTTGCCGTAACGGGTATCCGTAGGCCCCGGTGCTGATTGCGGGAAATGCGATGCTCGAAAGGTTAAGGCGGGTGGCGAGTTCGAGGCATTTCAGGTAGCAGCTGCGCAGTAATTGAGGTTCCCCGGCGTGCCCTCCACGCCAGATTGGGCCGACGGTGTGTGCAATGTAGTTTGCAGTCAGGTTGAATCCTGGTGTGAGTTTCACCTCTCCGGTTTTGCATCCCCCAAGACCTCGACAGGAAGCTAAAAGTGCCGGTCCCGCCGCGCGATGAATAGCACCATCGACCCCACCTCCGCCTAACAGACTCGGATTGGCTGCATTGACGATGGCATCCACTTCCAGGTCAACGATATCCCCGAGAATGATATTGATTGGTTGCATTGACGGCAGTCCTCCTTTCTCCGATTATAGAGGCAAATTTTATGATCACTAAAGGCAAGACCAGGATGTTCGGTGTCAGTCCATACTCAGGGAGCATTGGTGCGGAGGTGACTGGTATTGATCTGTGTGGAGATATTGCGGGGACACAGTTTGAACGACTGAACGCCGCGTTGCTTGAACATGAAGTGCTGTTCTTTCGCGATCAGGCGATGGAACCACAGGATCATGCCAGGCTGGCTGCTTTGTTCGGCGAACCGCAATGTCATGAAGCGTATCCGCATGTAGCCGGGTATCCGCAACTCACGATCCTGGAGAATGATAAGGCTAATCCGTCAAAAATAGAGATGTGGCATACGGATATGACTTTTCGGCCATGCCCGCCCCTCGGTTCCATACTCCACGGCGTCATTGTTCCGGAGAGGGGCGGTGATACCCTGTTTTCAAGTATGTCAGCGGCCTTTGAAGGCTTGTCAGGGAAAATGCAATCATTCTTGTCAGGACTAACTGCGGTTCACGATTTTCGTCATGGATTCAAGGAAAGCATTCGTGAGCCAGGTGGACTTGAACGACTGGGCGGTATGATCTCGGCAAATCCGCCGGTAGAACATCCAGTGGTAAGAACCCATCCGGTGTCCGGAAAAAAAGGACTCTATGTGAACTCGTTGTTCACGGTTGCGATAAAAGATATGAAGGACAAGGAAAGTGAGTCGCTACTGGCTTTCCTGTTTGATCACGCGATCACACCTGAGTATACCTGTCGATTTCGCTGGCAGGTGAACTCGGTTGCTTTCTGGGATAACCGGATTACCCAGCACAAACCAGTGAATGACTATTGGCCCGCACATCGAAAGATGCAGCGAATCACCATAGACGATGACTCAAGACCTGTCTGAAGCGATTCGTACCAGCAAGATTCCCAACGATTCTATAAAGTCTTGTGGCTGGTCAAGAAAAACGTGATGTTCGGCGTTAGGGATAGACAGCTGCAGATCATCTTCGATGACCTCGTTTACGAGTGCGACGATGTCTTCGGGAAAGAACCGACTTTTTTCACCGTATATCATCGCTACCGGACAGTTTGTTTGACTCACCATGGAGGCGCTGTTCGGAAAGTCATGCTCGGGTTCGTCTGCCATTTTTGAGAAAAGTGCCTGGTCCAGTTTGAAATAATATCCATCTCGACCGTGCGCGAGGGATGTCATAGCGATGTGATCGAGTATAAATTTGTTGGCGCAGCGCTGCGGTGGTCTGAGGCGAAATCGTTTGGCACCATCGATCAGAGTGGGATAGTGGCGCACTTTTGTCCGTGGCATTTTTGGCGGTGTCCGTGAACCACGATGTTTTGTTAATAATGAATCGACAAGAACGATGCCGGTTAACGAGGTCCCGTGGAGATAGCCGGCAAGCCTGGTCATTGCTCCACCGAAACTGTGACCGACGACAATGGGTGAGATCAAAGCCGCGTGATCAATTACAGTCATGATTTCCGCGGCGAATTGTGACGCTGAGTATTGCTGTCTGTGCTCGCTATCACCCGCGCCACTGAGATCTAGGGCAATCACATTGAAATCTTCCTGAAAAGCGGGTGCGATAAAGTCCCACCAGTGTGTGTGTGCGCCATATCCATGAACGAAAACAAGCCCTGGTTTTGCCCGGGTGCTTGATGATGGGTCTGCAGGGGGCGTCGACCAGCGCCGATAGGCAATGGCTGCGCCTGCAACTGTGCAGGTGTAGTCAGTTGAGGGGCTCGCCAGGTAGCGCGAAAACCAGGTGGGTACCATCGGGTGCTACGGAAGATAATTCACGATAGTATACAAGGAACACGGCGGCCACGCTGCCGGTTCAACGAAGGTTGGCAGGACAAACGCCTGAAAAAAAATGTCTGAACAAGAAAATCCCGAACCAAAGCAGCGCTTGCAAAAAACCGCGGCAAGCGCTAATCCGTGGAACAATCGGACTGCTGCGGCGGCGGTGCTGGCTGCTTTCCTCGTCGGCGTAATCGGTGCGCTCAGTCTGGCCGGTGGCGGGGCGAACAACGCGTCCCGGGACAATGCTGAAGGTCAAACCCAACAGAATATCCACTGGCGTGTCCCGGTTGCCTTTGGCACCAATCTGCCTGCACTGGGGGACAATGTGCTGGATGTGGCGGCAACACTGGCGGCAGCGAGTGATGGCCGGGTCCGGTTCGACGTTTACGAACCCGGCATGCTGGTACCGCCATTCAGTATCACCGAGGGTGTGAAGGATCAGAAGATCGAGGCGGGGTATACCTGGCTGGGTTATGACCAGGGGAAAATACCGGCAACCCCCTTGATTGCAGCGGTGCCTTTCGGCATGGAGCCCTGGGAGTTTGCAGCCTGGTACTTTGAAGACGAGGGTAAGCAACTCACCGAGGACCTTTATAAAGCCCATAATGTCAGGCCGATTTTGTGTGGCCTGGTTGGTCCGGAAACTGCCGGTTGGTTCCGCACACCCATCAACGGACTGGAAGATTTTGAGGGATTAAAAATTCGCTTCGCTGGCCTTGGCGGTCGGGTGCTGCAGGAACTGGGCGCTTCTGTGACCATGATTCCGGGTGGCGAGATTTTTCAGGCCCTGGAGAAAGGTGCCATCGATGCCACCGAGTTTTCCATGCCTGCGGTTGACCAGATGCTGGGGTTCGACCGGGTTGCCAAGTTCGACTATTTCCCGGGCTGGCACCAGACCTTCACCTCGGCTCACCTGATCGTAAATCTGGATGTTTGGAACGCGCTGGCACCTGCTGACCAGGTTCTGGTTGAGACAGCTTGTACGGCAGGTGTAATTCGTAATCTCGCCCGGGGTGAAGCTATCCAGGGCAAGGTGATTGAAGGCTTTCCGGACAAAGGGGTGACGGCAGTCAAGATGGGCTTGGAAATTCTTCGAGAACTTCAGAAAGTCACCCTGGTTGTACTCGAACAGGAAGCTGCGAAGGATGAGGACTTCAGGCGCATCTGGACTTCCCAGAAACGGTTTATGAAAACCTACCGCCGCTGGAAAGATCTGGCGTATCTGCCAAGGGACTTTTAGTGACCTGCGCCGGAAATCCTGCAGGGTGGGCATGTACTGGGTTTTTTGTTTCCGGAAACCCACATGCAAGCTGACCGAAGCGTACCCGTTGAATCAAACCCGGCAGTCAAGCTGCTATTGCCGGATACGCGGTACGCAACCATGGTCAATGGCCTGCTGACTCGAATTGGTGAGTGGACAGGATGGATCTGGCTGGTGTTGCTCGTTGTCATCGTCCTGAACGTGATCATGCGGTACCTGTTTTCCGAGGGGCGAATTGAATTTGAAGAGGTCCAGTGGCATCTGTATTCCATTGGATTCCTGGCGGGATTGTCCTATGGCTATGTGGCGGATGTACACATCCGCGTCGATGTCTTTCGCGAACGGTTTTCGCCGGTGACCCAGGCGTGGATCGAGCTCTATGGCACTCTGATACTGCTGATTCCGTTTATCCTGCTCGTCCTGTTTGCCGCGATGCCATTTATTGCCTACTCCTTTACGACGGGTGAAATTTCAGAAGCCCCGGGAGGACTTCCCTACCGATGGGTGATCAAGAGCTTTCTCGGGGTGGGATTCATCTTGTTATTGCTCGCAGTGACCGCGCGACTCAGTCGCATATTCTGTTTTTTGTTTGGTGTTCCGGGGGAGAAGCATTCTGATGTCCACGGGTGACATTCTTTCCTTACTGATGTTTCTGTCGTTCATTGGCCTGATTTTCACAGGTTTCCCTGTGGCCTGGGTGCTGGGAGGGCTCGCTGTCCTGTTTACAGCCATCGGCATCATCGCCAATGTTGAATTTCAGTTACCCGTGTTCGTCAACTGGGATTACTCCACTTTGGTAGTGGACAGGATCTGGGGGGTCATGAACAACTGGGTGCTGGTTGCGCTGCCGATGTTCATTTTCATGGGTTTGATGCTGGACAGATCGGGTGTCGCCCAGCGTTTAATGCGCAACATGGTGCAGTTGTTCGGCGGTATCAGAGGCGGACTCGCAGTGACAGTTGCACTCATTGGGATCTTACTGGCAGCTTCTACCGGAATCATCGGCGCATCAGTGGTGTTGTTGGGGTTGTTGGGATTACCGCAAATGCTGGATCAGAAATACCAGCCTGAACTGGCGACAGGCACTGTCTGCGCTGTCGGCACGCTGGGTATCCTCATTCCCCCGTCGATCATGCTGGTACTCATGGCAGACAGGCTGGCCATGCCGGTTGGTGATCTTTTCCTTGGCGCTCTTTTTCCAGGACTGTTGCTGGGCTTTCTCTTTGTGTTTTATATCCTGGGGTATGCCTGGCTGAAACCGGAGGTCGCACCTGTTCCTAAAGATCGAAAACCGGTCGATGCCCGCCTGGTTTTTGAGGTGTTCAAATCGATACTGCCACCTGTCGGATTGATCCTGGCGGTCCTCGGATCCATATTTTTCGGTGTAGCGACGCCGACGGAAGCTGCGGGTGTTGGGGCCTTCGGAGCGCTCGGCCTGGCGCTTGCCAATCGTGAACTGAACATGCAGGTATTGCGCGAAGTGCTGCGTGAGACGACCCGAACCACGGCATACATCTTCGCGATATTCCTGGGTGCAACGGCTTTTTCTCTGGTGCTTCGAGGCCTCGGCGGTGATGAGTTGATTGCCGGGTTTCTGAAAGGGCTGCCTTTTGGGCCAAATATGATCCTGATTACGATTCTGTTTTGTACATTTCTGCTCGGTTTCTTCCTTGACTGGATTGAGATTACCCTCATTGTGCTTCCCCTGGTCTCACCAGTAGTACTCGATCTGGGCTTTGACCTGGTGTGGTTCACGGTGTTGTTCGCGGTGTGTCTGCAGACTTCGTTTCTGACGCCACCGGTTGGCTTTGCGATTTTTTATCTGAAAGGGGTGACTCCACCCTCGATTCCAGTGTCTACAATTTACCGTGGTGTTATCCCTTTCATTCTGCTGCAGTTGCTGGGCCTTGTGATGATCTATTTGTGGCAGGACCTGGTGCTCTGGCTACCACAGCAAGCGTATTAGTCCGCCCTCAGGCACAAGAATTCCGATGAGTCGTTCAGGTGCTGCCCCATTTTGGTGCTGCATTATGGCGCACGCGATCTGGGGTTTGCGTTATTACGGTGCACGGACACATGTCTTCTCGCGTCGCGTACGAGTTAAAAGGCCCCAAAAAAAGGCCTTCCTGCCCCTTTAGTCAGTTCTGGCATTAACTTTGCTATTTAAGAATTCATCTTGAATTAAAAATAGGCCGGAGGGGTCGAACGTGGACCAAACATTAGAACTTCAATATGCATTGGATACATTTTATTTTCTGGTAACTGGTGCTCTGGTCATGTGGATGGCTGCGGGTTTTGCGATGCTCGAGGCGGGGTTGGTCAGATCCAAGAACACTGCTGAAATTCTTACCAAAAACGTGGCGCTGTTCGCGATCTCCTGCATCATGTATATGCTTTGTGGATACGCCATTATGTATGACGGCGGATTTCTCCTGAGTGGTATCGAACTTGATGGCGCTGAGTCTGCTGAAGCACTAACGGCCGCCGTGCTGGCGGAATCTCATGAGGCCGGTTTCGATGGTGGTGCGGTTTACGCCAATGCATCCGATTTTTTCTTCCAGGTTGTGTTCGTTGCTACAGCCATGTCCATCGTTTCAGGTGCCGTGGCTGAACGAATGAAGTTGTGGGCCTTTCTGGTGTTCGCGGTTGTAATGACCGGCATTATCTATCCATTGGAAGGCTCGTGGACGTGGAACGGTCAGGAAGTGTTTGGACTTTATAATCTTGGTGATCTCGGTTTTTCGGACTTTGCCGGATCTGGAATCGTGCACATGGCAGGCGCATCAGCTGCCCTGGCTGGTGTCTTGCTGCTAGGCGCACGGAAGGGCAAGTACGGGAAGAACGGCGAGATCTACGCCCTGCCGGGAGCAAATCTACCGCTTGCGACATTGGGTACGTTTATCCTGTGGATGGGCTGGTTTGGGTTTAATGGCGGCTCAGTGTTGAAACTGGGCGATATTGCGAGCGCTAATGCCGTTGCGATGGTCTTCCTGAACACCAACACGGCGGCAGCCGGTGGTGCCATGGCGGCACTGATAACCTCACGTATTCTGTTTGGACGCGCAGACCTGACCATGTTGCTCAACGGTGCCCTGGCCGGACTTGTGGCGATCACGGCGGAACCATCGACACCGACTGCTTTCCAGGCAACGCTGTTCGGTGCGTTTGGTGGCGTGCTCGTTGTGTTCTCAATCATTGCACTTGATAAGCTGAAGATTGACGATCCGGTTGGTGCCATCTCAGTTCACGGGACCTGCGGATTGTTAGGTCTGCTGCTGGTACCGCTCACCGGTAGCGCTTCATTCAGTGGTCAGTTAATCGGCGCGGCAACAATTTTCGGATGGGTTTTCGGTGCGAGCCTGCTCACCTGGTTCCTGCTCAAGGTCGTGATGGGTATACGGGTCACCGAGGAAGAGGAATATCAGGGCGTGGACGTCACGGAATGCGGTGTGGAGGCGTACCCTGAGTTTGTAAGAAGCTAACCAAGCCAGGCAAGCATGATAAAAAGCACCTGTGCGGGGTGCTTTTTTTTATCCGGATCACGCGGGTTGGCTGGGATACGCAAAGTCCTTGATCGCCTTCAGGATTTGTCTGCAGGTAATCTGCCCGACCAGCTTGCCGTCGATAACGACTGGTCGACGGCGGTGTTTATGATCGAGCATGGAACTTGCCACGTTGATGATCTGATCGTGAGGATGGTTTACTTCGACATGATGGGCCATCACGTCCGCGACAGTGCCAGCATCTTCTTCGCCATTTTCGTAGACGCGCTTGACAATGGCGCGCAGGCAATCGAGTTCAGAGAGCACACCAACCAGATTGTTATTTTCATCGACAACACAGAGCCCTGAAATTTTGAAGTCCAGGATTTTTCGGGATGCCTGAAAAATCGTATCTTCAGGCCGGACCGTAACCGGGTGTTTGACCATGTAGTTTCTGAGTTCTACTGAACGAGGCATGATCTTTCTCCTGTGTCTGGGTTTGTTGTCCGGAAAGCAGCAACCTGCTAATTTCCTCGAGTCGCCGTGTTCGTCAGTCTCACATCGCTGAACGAGAAACGGCGTTCATCCACGTATCGCGAACCCTGTGCCGGTCGTTAACCGAATGAAATCATAAGCTCGCCAATTAAGTCTATGATCGGCGACGGGTAGACGCCGAACAACACCAGCGATACGGTCAACACCACGGCGACCCAACCGGATGCAGTGGGTATTTCGATTTTCACATCAGTCCGGGGCGCTTTGGTCATGGCAAAAATTATTCTGAGGTAGTAGAAGATTCCAATACCACTGCCAATCACAACAAAAGCCATTAACAACCAGGCTTCGGCAGCGACACCGATTGAAAAAATGTAAAACTTGCCGATGAAACCGGCGGTGAGCGGTATGCCAGCCAGCGACAGCAACGTTGCCGTGAACACGGCTGCCAGTGCGGGTCGGCGCCAGAATAATCCTTCATAGTCACCAAGGTTAGTGGTGTCCACCTCATGGTCGGCAATCGACATGATAGTTACCACTGAAAACGCCAGCAGTGTTGTCAGGAAGTACGCGAACAGGAAGTAGCTGGCAGCTTCCATCGCCATTATCTGACCTCCGGCTTTTCCGGCAACAACAAAGGCAACGGCCAGGTATCCCATGTGCGCGATCGAACTGTAGGCCAGGATTCGCTTGACGTTATCCTGCAGCAGCGCCAGCAGATTTCCGGCCAGAATTGAAACCATGGCGACGAAGGATAAGCCCCTGAGCAACGGGTCCAGATCGATTAATCCGGTGGTCGTGAAGAGGCGCAATGCGAGCGCAAAGATTGCGCCTTTGGACACAGTTGCCAGAAATGCCGTGACCGGCGCCGGTGCGCCGTCGTAAACGTCTGGAGTCCACAGGTGGAAGGGCGCCAGAGATAACTTGAACATGATGCCTGCAAAGATCATGGTAGAGCCCATCAACAGGATGAATTGCCCGGACGCTGCAGAGGTGTGGTTCATACCCGCAAGCTCCGTGAAACCCAGCTTCCCTTCAATGGCGTAGATGAGTGCTGCACCGAACAGGATAAAGGCGGAGGATACTCCTGAAAGTATCAGGTATTTTAACGCTGCCTCCAGCGTAAATAATCCCCTGGTCGGGTAGCTCATCATTGTATAGAGCGAGACACCAAGCAATTCCAGGCCGAGTATAAATGACGCAAAGTGGTTGCTGGAAACCAGTATCAGTGCACCGAGACAAGACAGCAGCAGCAGCATGAAAAACTCATCCTGTCGTTCTCCCTGATCCCTCAGGTAGTCGTAGGACAGGAATGTGACCATTAACGCCCCCAGCAGGACCAGGCCTGAATAGAACAGGGCAAAACCGTCCAATTGAATCAGCGGTGTGGCCGATATTGGCAGGTGATCCACCATGGGAAAGAATGAAAGGGCTGTCAGCAGGAGTGCAATGACCGAAATGCTGACCGTCAGGCGCAGGTTCCTGGCGAACGCGATGAACATCATCTGGATAAGGATCAGACTGCTCAGGGTGATGATGGGCAGTAACGCCTGTAGCTGCAAACCGCTCATGGCGATACTCCAAGCCAGGTACCGGCAGGCGAGGTCAGTGTAAAGACTCCTCGCAGAGTCGGTTCAACCATGTCGAAGACGGGTTGCGGGTGAATGCCGAGTAGCGTCAGGCCGATCATCATCAGCAGCATTGTGCTCACTTCGCGGCTATTGAAGTCGGCTAAAGATCTGCCCTGGGTTGGCGTACCCTGAAACACTTTTTGCATGGCGATCAGGGAATAAACCGCAGCGGTTATGAGGCCAAGTGCAGCGAACACCGCGATGTGCAGGTCAACCTGGAAGGCGCCCATCAGCACGAGGAATTCACCGACAAAGTTACCAAGCCCGGGCATACCAAGTGACGCAACTATAAAGAACAGTGCAATGGCGCCCATTCTCGGCATATCCATCCAGAGCCCGCCCATCTTGTTCATGTCGCGAGTGTGCAAGCGGTGCTGAAGCGCACCGGCGATCATGAACAGGGCTGCGGTGCTGATTCCGTGGGCAACCATCTGCATAACCGATCCCTGCAGCGTAATTTCCTGCAACGCATAGATACCGATCAGTACAAAGCCCATGTGGCTGACACTGGAATAGGCTACCAGGCGTTTGAAATCATCCTGGGAAAATGCCTGGATCGCGCCGTATACAACACCAATGGCACCCAGCAGCATCGCCACATGGGCGATATCGTTGGCGGCGCCGGGAAACAGCGGCAGGGTAAACCGGATCAGTCCATAAGCGCCTGTCTTGAGCAGAATGCCTGCGAGTAACACGCTGGCAGCGGTGGGCGCCTGGGTGTGGGCATCAGGTAACCACGTATGAAAGGGAAAGCCTGGTAATTTTACGACAAACGCGATGAAGAATCCCAGCATCAGCCACCAGGATAGCGATTCATCCAGCGGCAAGTCGACCAGGTCGAAATAGTTGAAAGATAATTTACCGGTCAGCGCCTCAGCGAAGAGCACCAGGGCCAAAATGGATACCAGCATCAGCAGGCCGCTGATCTGTGTAAACAGGAAAAACTTCATGGAAGCATAAGCACGGCGTTCATGGCCCCAGATCGCAATCAGCAGATACATGGGAATCAGCATGACCTCCCAGAAGAAGAAAAACAGGAACAGGTCCAGTGCCACGAATACACCGACAACACCCGCCAGGGTCCAGAGCAGATTGAACTGGAAGAATCCCGGACGTTTGTCGATTTCATCCCAGGATGAAATCAGTGCGACAAGGCCCAGGAAAACGGTCAGCGCAACCATTAGCAGGGACAGCCCATCCAGGCCCAGCAAAAATGAAATGCCGAATCTGGGAATCCACGGATAGTCGTAAATCAGCAACCACTCGGAATGATCGGGTTGATGGACCAGTGGCTGTAGGGAGAACATCGGTACAATCAATATTGCGGCCAGGAAAATTGTGACCAGAGAAACCCATTTAGGCCAATCCCGATTCCAGCCTTCACTCAGCCACGCAATGAGACCACCTGCGATGAGTACTCCGATCAGTGCAATGACTAACATCTAGACAATCCCCATTACGATGGCGATCAACAGCACGAGTCCGGCCACCATGGTTGCCGCATACCATCGGAGTTGGCCGGTCTGGGTGAAAGCAATGAGGGAATGGAAGATCGAAGTGAGATTCGCAACCCCTTCGTAGACCAGATCCACCGCATCTGACTGATTCAGTCTGGCGACTGCAGTGTAGGGCACCACAAAGACTTTATCGTAAAGCCAATCCATTCCCCAGTGACTGAAGAAAAAGGCTTTCAGGTTGCGTCCCAGACCGCTGCCAAAGAAACCGGAAAAGTCCAGGCTGCGGCGCAGGAACAGAAAATAAGCCAGCAATACCCCAACAATCGGAATCAGCGGCGTGATCAGCGCCACTGGTCCCTCATGTGACGGTCCGGCGACGACCGGAAAGACCTCATCTACCGGTATATGAATCCAGCCGCCGACGACGGAGAAGAAGCAGAGAATTATCAACGGCACGGCCATCCTCGGTCCTGCCGGTGCGGATGGCTCGGTTTTGACGTCGCCAAAAAACACGAGGAATACCAGTCTGAAGCTGTAGATGGCGGTGAGCAATGCACCCAGCAAACCGCCGGCATAGAGCCAGGGATTGTGCTCAAACGCGGCCAGCAGGATGGCATCCTTGCTGTAAAAACCGGAAGTAAATGGCAAGGCGGTTAGTGCGGCGCTGCCAATCAGGAAGCTCCAGAAAGCAACGGGGAGCTTTTTGCGCAACCCACCCATTTTGAAAATATCATGTTCGTGATGCAGGCTGAAGATGACTGCTCCCGCGCCAAGGAAAAGCAGTGCCTTGAAAAATGCGTGGGTCATCAAATGGAATATTGCTGATGACCAGGCGCCAACTCCCAGCGCCAGAAACATATATCCGATCTGGCTGATCGTGGAGTAAGCAAGAATTCGCTTGATGTCATGCTGGGCAAGTGCCGTAAATGCCGCGATCAATAAAGTAGCGACGCCTACAATCGCGACAGTTGCCTGTGCCATCGGTGCTAACAGGTAGAGTTCGTGTGTTCGCGCGATCAGGTAGACCCCGGCGGTTACCATGGTCGCGGCATGGATCAACGCGCTCACTGGCGTTGGCCCAGCCATGGCATCCGGTAGCCAGGTCTGCAGAGGCAGTTGCGCGGACTTACCCACCGCACCCCCGAGCAGCAGCAGCGCGGCGATTGTTGGAATGCTATCGCCTGTCTGCCAGGTGGCACTGGCGGTTGCCAGCATCGGTTGAATTTCAAGTGTACCCAGATGCATAAACAACAGGAACAATCCGAGTGCCATCGCAGTATCGCCGATGCGCGTGATAATAAATGCCTTGCGTGCCGCTGCGCCGTTCGCAGGTTTTGCGTGCCAGAAGCCAACCAGCAGGTAGCTGCACAGTCCGACACCCTCCCAGCCCAGATACAGCAGTAACAGGTTATCGGCCAATACCAGCACCAGCATGGCACTGACAAACAGATTCATATAAGCGAAAAAGCGCGAGAAATCCAGGTCGTCTGCCATAAACAATGACGAGTAAACATGGATGAGAAAACCAACACCGGTGACGACCATCAGCATGGTGAGTGACAATCCATCCAGATAGAAACCGAAGGTGGGTGTGAAACCGGCCACATTCATCCACGGTCCCAGCGAATAAAGGTAGGGTTCACGCATACCGGTGGTTAACCAGAACCAGGCTATCACACCTACGATCAGGGCAGCGATACCGATGGAGCCAACCCCAAGCATCGTCACCCAGCGAGGTGCGAGATTGCCGCCAGTTGCGAACAGGATGCAAAAACTCAGCAAGGGTAGTATCGGCAACAACCAGATCAAATCATACATAGGCTAACCCTGTAACCTGCTTGCGCTGTCGATATCGATAGTGCGTAGTCGTCGATGCACCTGGAGTAGCAGGCCTAGTCCTACCGAAACTTCTGCGGCGGCAATTGTCAGAATAATCATGAACATTATCTGGCCATCAGCGGCGCCCCATCGCGCCCCTGCCACAATAAAAGCAAGACCACACGCGTTCAGCATCACCTCGATAGACATGAGAATGAGTATGATGTTGCGTCGGACCATGACACCAATCAGGCCAATCGAAAACAAAATAGCGGCCAATGCCAGGCCGTGTTCCATGGGTACCATTACTGCTTCTGTCATTGGTCACCACCCCTGGCATCACTTAAGTATCGTCTGCCAAGATGATAGGCACCCACCAGCCCCGCCAACAACAACATGGAGGCGATCTCAACCGCCAGAACATAGGGGCCGAATAATTTAATTCCGACTGTCTTAGGTGCAACTACAACGCCGGAAAGCCCCTCCGATGTAAAGGACAGGACGTAAACAATTTCCAGAAAGAGCACGAGGCATAGTAACGCCGGCATCAGCCACATCCGGGGGTTCAGCCATTCGTGTTCCTGATGGTCGCCTCGTGAACCCAGATTCAGGATCATCACCACAAATACAAAGAGCACCATAATGGCACCTGCATAGATAACGATCTCCAGAACAGCAGCAAACGGGGCGCCGACCAGGTAGAAGATAATCGCGGAGGCGAGCAGGGAAATAATCAGGTAGATCAGCGCGTGTGCAGCGTTGTAGCGAGTTAACGCGAGAATCGTCGACACCAGCGAAACGGTCGCTGCCAGGTAAAACAGGATGAGTTCGATAGTCATGCTGGAACCCTCATGGCAGCAGGCTCCTGACGTCAACCGGGGGTGACTCGTTTTCGGCTTCTCCCTTGGCTTTGCCGCCGATGGCCTTACCGGCCACCCGGTAAAAGTTGTAGTCCGGGTACTTGCCCGGCCCATCGATCAGCAGGTGTTCTTTTTCATAAACCATATTCTGTCGATCATATTCAGCCATCTCGAAATCTGGGGTCAGTTGGATGGAATAGGTTGGACAGGCTTCCTCACAAAATCCGCACATGATGCAGCGCGAAAAGTTAATTCGGAAAAACTCTGGATACCAGCGCCCGTCCTCATCCTCGGTCTTTTGTAGTGCGATGCAATCAACGGGACAGGCGACGGCACAGAGGTTACAGGCGACACACCGCTCGACTCCGTCCGGGTCACGAGTGAGCACAATTCGACCCCGATAGCGTGGCGCCAGGTACGGCATTTCTTCGGGATACTGGACCGTTTCCCGTCGCGAGAAGCTGTGCACCAGCACTGTGTACAGCGTTCGCAGTTGACTGTAAAAAGCGGCGATCATCTTAATACCCCCACCAGAGCACCACGGCACCGGTCACCATCAGGTTGACCAGGGTCAGCGGCAGCATGATTTTCCAGCCGAAGGACATCAACTGGTCATAGCGTGGCCGTGGAATCGCCGCACGCAGTAGTACAAAGAAACACACCAGGAGGAAACTCTTGAGGCCAAACCAGAATATGGGCGGTAAAAAGTCCGGTCCCAACCAGCCCCCGAAGAAAATAGTTGCGATCATCGATGAGATCAGAATCACGCCCAGGTATTCACCCACCATGAACATGCCGAATTTCATGCCGGAATATTCTGTGTGAAAACCGGCAACCAATTCATGCTCGGCCTCTGGCAGGTCAAAGGGGAGACGGTGGCTCTCAGCGATACCAGCGATAGTGAAGACCAGAAAACCGAGGAACTGACTGAACACGAACCAGACATCCTGTTGCGCATTGACAATATCCACCAGGCTAAAGGAGCCGGATAACATCACTACCCCCATCAGGGACAGGCCCATAAACACTTCATAACTGACCATCTGTGCCGCCGAGCGTAAACCCCCGAGCAATGCAAATTTATTGCGCGAGGCAAGCCCGCCTAGCAGCACGCTGTATACAGCGAGCGAGGTCATACCCAGGAAAAAAAGCAGTGCAATATTCAAATCGACCACGTACAGACCTGGGCCGTAGGGCACTACCGCAAAACCGAGCAGCATAGCCATCATGATCGCGGTCGGTGCAAATATGAATACAAACTTGTCCGCAAAAGGCGGAACCCAGTCTTCCTTGGTGAATAATTTGATGATGTCGGCGAATGCAAGACCGATACCAAACGGACCAACGCGGTTCGGACCAAGCCGATCCTGCCAGAAGCCGAGCAGCCTGCGTTCGAACCAGACCAGTACTGCAGCCCCGCCAATGGAACCAAACAAGGTTCCGAAGATAATGACGTAGATGAAGACTGAATCCGGCATCTAGGTGCTCCGATCAGTGGTGATGAGATCGGGTGGCTCAGCTGGCTGCCACGAAGCGTCGGGCTTTAAGTTGCCCGGATTATGAAAGTAGGAGTAGGTGCCGGGTAATACCGGACAGACCAGGCAATTGTCAGGTGTGCCCTCGTCAATGATCACGGGCAGGCTGGGCACATCTGCCAGATTCTCGCTATGCAGCGCTTGCCCGGCCGCGACATTCAGCAACCCGGCGGTATGAGAATTCATCTGTATATAGGGCCGCGGGCTCCGCGCCACGATTGCCTCACCCTGACCCGTTAATGCTTCGCTGCCGAATATATGCCAGCGGGGGATGATGGTGGGCGAATCGGTGGGGGACCCTTCGGCAGGTGTCTGGACCGCAAACACCTGATCGTCGCCGAATAGCAGTATGCCGGGATCCCCACCACGAAGATGCCCAGCGATCTCGTCCTGAAATTTGTTGATGGACTGGTTGGAGTTCCATCCAGGCGCCCAGGTATAACTTTTCAGAGCGGCGGGTGCCGAGGCATTGGTGCCTTCCATACTATAGGTTAACGATGTCTCGGTATCAGCGGGCTGCATGGGTTCGTGTACGCTTAAGTCTGCCAGCATGGCGGTGCGACCACTGGCACGATGCGTCATTCTTGAGACTTTCTGACCATGATCCCGGAATCCTGCACCGGGTGCCGCGTCAATGACACCGCGCAGCTCTGGAAATTCGTTGGCGAGGGCGGTGAGTACATCATCCAGGTGTTTGATTTCCAGGGCTTTACCCTGATCGTGACAGAGTTGGAGCAACCATTGCCACGAGGGCGCAGTATCTTCGCCTGGTTTAAAAGCGCCGAAAGAGCGTTGCGCACGGCCTTCATAGTTGACATAGGTACCCGTACCATCAGCGAATGTGGTTGCTGGCATTACCACATGCGCCATTGAACAGGTGCCGTTGTCGAGACTATCCAGGGTGATCAACTGATCGAGTTCGGATTGCCACTGTTGCAGGGATTCCCCAGGGAAATTTTCAAACAGGTCGTTTTCAACAACAATCGCGACGCCACCCGTGGTATTCGGGAAAGTCCTGTCAGTCAATAGTGATGTGCCGAGGCTATTCGGACCCGTGGGGCAGATTATCAGGCCTGCAGCAGGATTTTGACGTTGCAGTGCCGCAGCGACATTCATGGCGGCTCGAACAATATTCGGTGAACCGGGGCTTGACCCGGTGACGACCAACGGATTCTTTGCGCTCGACAGCGCCGCTGCAATCGCTCCTATATCGATCTCGCCCGGGATGTTAGTCGGGTTCGGGAACTCATCATTCAGTGTATGGGCGATTGCGAATCCAGCCTCGGCTATCGCGTCCGGATGCAGACGCGTGGGTATGCCGATGTCATCCAGGCGGTCGGCATAGGTTGTCAGGACAAATACCGGGCTGTGGACGTTCTGGGCAAGCTTGCGAACTGCTGCATCCTGCCAATGCGGTATTCCGGCGCGCAGTGCCATCTCCCGACCCGCGTTTCCTGCGGCTTGTCGAATGGAAAGCGCCAGGCGCGGGGCGTGATCGGTGGTATCTTCACCTAATATAAGAACCACGTCCGCGGCTTCAACCTCGGTGAGAGACGGTGTTCTGATTGAGCTACGCAATGCCTGCAGCGCGCAGCGATTAATTTCCGCGTTCGCTTCGGACTCACCGCTGTAGAAATTATCGGGGCCTACCAGCAATCGCAACAGGTAATTCGCCTCGAGAGATGCGCGCGGTGATCCGATACCGGCAACAGACGTCGCCGCGCCCAGTGATTCCTTTAGTCCGCTCAATACGGTCTTCGGTTGGCTCGCCTGATACAAGCCGGTGCTTGTCCTGACACCGCAATGTGTAAGGCGTTTGTCGTCATTCACGTACTGCCAGCCGAATCTGCCGCGGTCGCACAGGAAGTAGCCATTGAGGTCACCGTGGTAACGGTTGTGAATTCGGCGCAGCTCACCATACCGTTCCGACGCTGTGACATTACAACCAAGTGAGCAGCCGACGCATATTGCAGGCGCGGATTCCAGATCCCATTTACGTGTGTAATGTGCGCTCAGTGTTTTGTCGGTAAAGACACCGGTAGGACAGACTTCAACGAGGTTGCCCGCGAATTCGTTTTCCAGAACACCATCCTCGGACCGCCCGAAGAACACCCGGTCCCTTGATGCAAAAGCGGCCAGATCATGGCCTCCGGCATAATCCTGGTAGTACCTGACGCACCGGTAGCAGGTGATGCAGCGATTCATCTCGTGCCCGATGAACGGGCCGAGGTATTGATTGGTAAACGTTGTCTTCAGGTATCGGTAGTTTCTGTCCCGATGCCCGGTCATCACCGTCATGTCCTGCAGGTGACATTCCCCGCCTTCCTCACAAACCGGGCAATCATGGGGGTGATTGAGCATCAGGTTCTCGACGACCGATTCACGGAAACCGCTGGCCTTTTCTCCTGCCAGCGAAAAAATCGTACCCTCTGCAACGGGTGTCATGCAGGACATGACAATTCGTCCGCGCTGATCTTCCTCGTTGGCGTATTGGACGACAGCGCATTGTCGACATGCACCGACAGACCCCATTTTGGGATGCCAGCAGAAGTAGGGCAGATCCATGCCAAGGGCAAGTAGTGCTTCCAGCAGATTCTGGCCATCGGGCACATCCAGGAGCTGACCGTCGACGGTTATTTTAGCCATGATAGTGATCCTTAGTGATCATATGGACAGGCCTTTTCTTCTATGTGGCGGTTGAAATCCGCTTCGAAATACTTCATTGCGCTGGCTAATGGTTCGATGGCGCCGGGTGCGTGGGCACAGTGGGTGTTGCCGATTGCGCCGATAAAATTTCCCTGCCGGGTCAGTAATTCAAGGTCCCCTGGCTGCCCGCGACCCTCCTCAATATCATCCAGAATCTGAAATATCCACGGCAGGCCCTCACGACAAGGTGTACAAAAACCGCAGGATTCGCGTGCAAAAAACATTTCCAGATTACGAACCATGGCCACCGGACAGGTCCGGTCGTCGAGGATAATCATGGTGCCAGTACCCATGCGACTGCCGGCTTTCATGATAGCGTCGTAGTCCATTGGCAGGTCGAGATGTTCCGGTACGAGAAAATCGGTGGAGGCTCCGCCGGGCAAAAAACCCTTGAGTTCATAACCCGGCTGCATACCACCGGCGTACTCCTCAAGGATTTCGCGAATCGGCGTACCCATGGGCAATTCCCAGCAGCCTGGATTGCGTACTCTGCCACTCGCACCAAACAGCTTGGTACCCGCATCGTCACCAATGCCGAGGCCCTTAAACCAGTCTGCACCGTGGGCAACGATGTGGGTGATATTACACAGGGTTTCCACGTTGTTAACGATGGTCGGTCGACCCCACAGCCCGCTGACCTGCGGGAATGGCGGTTTTGCCCGCGGTGTCGCACGCTTGCCCTCGAGTGAGTTGAGCAGGGCGGTTTCCTCACCACAGATGTAGCGCCCGGCACTCGAGTGCACAAAGAGTTCGAAATTGTATCCGGAACCAAGGATGTTCTGGCCCAGCAATCCTGCCTGCCTGGCCTCCTCGATTGCTTCTTTCAGCCGTTTTGCAGCGACGTGATATTCTGCTCGAATAAATATGTAGCCGATGTCGGCATTGATTGTGTAGGCAGAAAGAATCATGCCCTCGATGAGCTGGTGTGGGTCATACTCCAGTATCAGGCGGTCCTTGAATGTACCCGGTTCCATTTCGTCAGCGTTGCAAACCAGATACTTGTGGCCTTCAGTCTCACCCATGGGGACAAAACTCCACTTCATTCCGGTCGGAAAACCGGCGCCTCCCCGGCCGCGCAGGTTCGAGTCTTTCACGAGGTCAAGAACATCGGCGCAGGATAGCTTGCCGAGTGTGGCGCGTACCGCTTCATAGCCTTCATTAGCAACATAAGCCGTGAGATCGGTCGGTGCCTTTCCGGGGCCGATATTTTTAGTCAGTGGTCTGTCCATCACTCTGTGTTTCCATGGTCAAACAGCTGGTCAATTTTCTCGATCGTCAGGTCGTGATGTAATTCATCCCCGACCATCATTGCCGGGGCATGATCGCAATCACCCAGACAAGTCACGGGCAGCAGCGTGTACTTGTTATCAGCCGTGGTTCCCCCCAGGTCGATTTCCAGTTTCTGCTTGATTCGCTTGCAGATTTTATCGCCATCCATGATCCAGCAGCTCACGCTGTCACAGACCAGTAACACCTTGTCC